>NZ_AP024861.1:908004-1210672 GCF_024346755.1 Vibrio aerogenes
TTTAGCAGGAATCTGGTGTGACACTTCAACCGCTTGCCGTGCAACGATAATGAAACGGGTATAATTCTCCGTTTGATTTGCAATATTACTTTTGATGGACTGGAGCCCGTATAGTTTTCCACTGGATGCATTACCGATAGCAGCGATACTGTCACTGTTCATTTCTGCGACTCTTTGCATTGCATTGGCAGTACTGATGCAAGACTCAAGTGTTACATCCTTCATGTGGCTGATGAATTCGCTACATTGTTTCAGTGGTTGCGGGTGAGAATAAAGGACTTTGATATCTTCAATCGCAATTTCCTGTGTTGACAGCAGGCAGTGCTCGACTGTGAGTGTCAGTTCGCCAACAATGTGAAGTTTTGTATTTTGCAGCAGATCATAAACTTCATTGATTGAACCAGAACTTGTGTTTTCAATGGGCAACACGCCATAATCAGCATGTCCGGATTCAACCGTTTCGGTAATATCTTTGAAATGATCTGAGTTTAACTCGACCAAATTCAGGTTTTTACGGCTGAAATATTCCCGGGTAGCCAGATGCGAATAAGAGCCTTTTGCTCCCAGAAATGCAACACGACATTTAGGGTTTTGATCTGATGGTGGGTTTTCTAAGCTCTGCAGGTAACTTTGCTGAAGCAGGACAGAGTCTTCAATAATGGTATGAAAGATTTTGGTGATATAAGGGGCATCAAGCTGATAATGTTCGTTCCCGTTATGGATTAATTTTGTCAGCAACTGTTGTTCTCTGACTGCATCCCGTACAGGCTTAGATGTTTCAACTTTGTTTTTTACGACTTCAATACTTAACTTTCTGCGTTCTGAAAGGAGCTGTAAAAGCTGATCATCTAATTCATTGAGTCGCAGGCGAATATCTTCTAAAGAATACTTCTGGGCGGCCATTGATACCTTATTCCTCTGTAAGAAACATTTCATACTATCTGTCAGGGACATGTTACGCAGTAGTTTGTCAGACGTTATGCTGATGAGTGATAGTTATGTCATGAATCAATGCTAATACTTATTGGCTACTGGTCCGTGACACAATAAGCAAGGAGGCGTATGGCGTCAAGAAAAATAGCGCCAGCTCTGGCGCTATTAAAAACAGATGGGAAATCATATTATTCTGAAGTTTCTTCAGTACTTATTTTTTCACCCCGCTTTGCTTCAGGTTTGTGTCTTAACTTATTGATTTGTCTTTCTAATTTTTGCTCAACTTCATTGACAGCGGCATATAAATCTTCATGCACGGCGGAGGCAATTAGCTGTCCTTTGGGTATCGAGATAACTGCTTCAAACTTTTTCTTCTTATTCGGTTCTTCCTGAAAACTGGTTTGACATCCAATGATATCAACCTGCCACTTTTCAAGCTTTTTCATTTTCCCTTCAATGTGTTCGCGGATAGCAGAGGTGACTTCAATGTTTTTACCGGTAATGTTTACTTTCATATTGTTTTCCTCTGTGATTTCTCCCTATGGATTAGTTTCAGATTAACGTTTCAGATAGAAATAAATGTGATCTGCTTCACTGAAATTACCGTTCAATTCAGGGAGATATTTAAACGTGATCCTGACCAAAGACTGAGAAAATTAACACCTGAAATAGTTGAGAATATTTTTGATATCGATACTTTAGGGAAAGGTTGGGCTGAAAAATTTGTGTTTTTTAGGGATGTTTTTCGACCAGAAAAAGTAATAGCCGGGTATTGGTGATGATGTTACCAGCGATAACTTTTATGCTCCCTTTAGCGTTTCTCAGGGAGCATCGGTAAAATCAGTGATTAAGCCGGATTTAATCCGATTAAATGACGGGTTCTTTTCTCTGCGTCTTCCAGGCCCAGCTGTTTATATGCCTCTGCCTGAATTTCCAATGACTCTCTCGCCGCTTCTGTGCCGGGAAATTTATTCTGCAATTCCTGACATCGTTTGATGGCTGCTATCCATGCTTCTCTTCTTAAATAAAAATCAGCGGTTGCGAGTTCGTATTTTGCCAGTCTTTTTTTCAGGGAGAACATCCGTTGGCGGGCGTCATTCGCATAAAGGCTGTCCGGATATCGTTTCACCAGTTTTTTGAAGTCACCAAATGCCTCTTCGACAGGTTCAGGATCCCGGTCTGAACGATCTGTATTAAACAGCTCATGCATATAATTGGTGTCTTGCGCAGAATTCGTTAATCCTCTCATATACAGAACCCAATCCATTTTTTTATGTGTTGGGTTGAGTCTGATGAATCGATCTATGGTTGCTAATGCCATCGAAAGATCACCATTTTTATAATAAACATAAATCAGATCGAGCTGTACCTGATTTGAATAAGGACCGAAAGGATATCTGGAATCCATTGCTTCCAGTTTCTCTATTGCCCGGTTCCACTTCCCTTCTTGCAAAGAAGTTTGTGCATCTGAATAAAGTTGCGATGGGGGCATGTCTGGAACAATCGTTTTCTTGCTTGAACAGCCAGTCATAAATAAAGTCAGAGCAAGAAGACTTAATAACGCTTGATGTTTCATGTCCGAAATGGCTTCCTTGATAGTCGAATAGTTCAGAAATACAACAGTACCCAGATTATTGCCAAAATAATAATCTGTTGGCGACTGAGTATTATGGTCACTAAAATGGTTACGTTACTTTCTGTGTGGTAACAGATACAATATAAGTATTATTTTACTCATACCAGAGACTGTTAGTCTCTTAGTTTTTTTAAAAGTTCGATATGGCTCAGCAGATAGAATTAAAGAGTACAGTAAAGGTAACACAGTTGGGGCAACGTTTAGATCAGGCGATTGCTGAATTATTTACTGATTTTTCCCGTTCGCGGCTAAAAGAGTGGCTTTTGGCCGGAAAAGTTGTGGTTGATGATGAAGTCATCATGAAACCACGCCATAAAGTGATGGGGGGTGAGGAAATCACACTTCATGCCGAACTTGAAGATGAAGACCGTTGGGAACCTCAGGATCTGCCTTTGGATATCGTTTATGAAGATGATGATATTCTGGTGATTAATAAGCCAAGAGATTTTGTGGTTCATCCGGGGGCTGGTACACCGGATGGTACGGTACTGAATGCATTATTATTCTATTATCCGGATATCGCAGAAGTGCCAAGGGCAGGGATTGTTCACCGTCTTGATAAAGATACAACAGGACTGATGGTTGTGGCAAAAACAGTACCAGCTCAAACCCGGTTAGTCAGGGCGCTTCAAAAGCGGCAGATTACCCGTGAGTACGAAGCCATTGCAACAGGCACAATGACGGCTGGTGGTTTGGTTGATAAGCCTATTGGCAGGCATTCGACCAAAAGAACTCTGATGGCAGTTTCTCCAATGGGTAAACCGGCGGTTACGCACTACCGGGTTGCTGAACATTTTCGTGAGCATACGCGAATTCGTTTAAGGCTGGAAACCGGCAGAACTCACCAGATTCGTGTTCATATGTCTTCTGTTCAACATCCACTGCTTGGTGATGTTGCCTATGGTGGTCGTGTCCGGATCCCCAAAGGTGCTTCTGAGCATTTAGTTAGTTTACTGCGTTCGTTTGACCGGCAGGCGCTCCATGCGGTGATGCTGAAGTTTGAACATCCTGTAACTGGAGAACCAATGGAATTTCATGCACCGGTACCGGATGATATGGTTGAAATTACCGAAGCACTAAGAGAAGACACCATGTTATATGGCTCAGAAGAGAACAACTAATGATTCTGCCTGAATGGAATGCCCCCGCCAGGGTTCGTGCGCTCTCCTCGGTCAGAGAGGGGGGCGTTTCGACAGGTTGTTATGAGAGCCTTAATCTTGGCATGCATGTCGGAGATTCACCTGAAGATGTGTTGTTTAACCGCCAGATTATCAGAACGAAAGCATCAATGCCCGGTGAACCACTCTGGTTGAATCAAACGCATTCTAACAGAGTGGTTCATGTGGATCGTCACCCTGGTGCAATCATTGATGCGGATGGTGTTTTCACCGAAACGCCCGGGGTTGTATGTGCGGTGATGACTGCAGATTGTCTGCCTGTTTTGATGACGAATGCTGTCGGAAATCAGGTCGCTGCAGTTCATGCAGGTTGGCGCGGATTAGCGGATGGTATTTTGGAAAATAGCTGCCGCTTTTTTTCTGGTGAAATTATAGCGTGGATGGGGCCTGCGATTGGCAAAGATGCTTTCGAAGTCGGGGAAGATGTTGTCGAAGCATTTACTTCGTTTGACGGAGAAGCAATCAAAGCATTTAAGCCACATACTCATCATCAGGGAAAATGGCTGGCAGATTTAGCATTGTTAGCCACACAGCGATTCAACCGTCAGGGGGTTACTGCGGTATTTCATTCGAATCAATGTACTTTTAGTCATTCAGGCAGGTATTTTTCTTACAGAAGAGATGGTGTGACTGGTCGTCAGGCATCTTTTATTTGGTTCATATAACGTTTTTCTTCCAAAGTTCCCGTTTCCCCTCTTGAAAAAAACCAAAGACGTAGCCATTTTTCTAATCAGTAAAAGATTAGATTGCCCAGCGGGAGGTTGGTATGCGTCTTGACCGGTTCACTAGCAAATTTCAGCTTGCTATCTCTGATGCTCAGTCATTGGCATTAGGGCGAGATCATCAATATATAGAGCCTGTTCATTTGATGGTTGCTTTATTAGATCAAACAGGCAGCCCTGTTCGTCCCTTATTTACGATGCTTGATGTGGATGTCATGCAACTTCGCTCTAAGTTAGGAGAGATACTGGATCGTTTGCCCAAAGTCACTGGCATCGGAGGTGATGTGCAGCTTTCCGGCTCTATGGGAACTTTGTTTAACCTGTGCGATAAGATTGCTCAAAAGCGTCAGGATACTTATATATCTTCTGAAATATTTCTGTTAGCTGTTCTTGAAGATAAGGGGCCGCTCGGACAATTGCTGAAAGAGTTAGGCTTAACCGAAAGCAAAGTGTCTAAGGCGATTGAAAAAATCAGAGGCGGGCAGAAAGTCAATGACCCTAACGCAGAAGAATTACGACAGGCCTTAGAAAAATTTACGATTGATCTGACGGAGCGGGCTGAACAAGGAAAGCTGGATCCTGTGATTGGCCGGGATGATGAAATCCGGCGGACGATTCAGGTATTACAGCGCAGAACAAAAAACAATCCGGTAATTATCGGTGAGCCCGGTGTAGGTAAAACAGCGATTGTTGAAGGTTTGGCTCAACGAATCGTCAATAATGAAGTACCGGAAGGATTGCGTAGTCGTCGGGTTCTTTCTTTAGATATGGGGGCTTTAGTCGCCGGCGCAAAATACCGGGGAGAATTTGAAGAAAGACTGAAGTCAGTATTGAATGAGTTAGCCAAAGAAGAAGGCAACATTATCCTCTTTATTGATGAATTGCATACAATGGTTGGAGCCGGCAAAGGAGAAGGCTCTATGGATGCCGGAAATATGCTCAAACCAGCATTAGCAAGAGGTGAATTACATTGTGTTGGTGCGACGACACTTGACGAATACCGTCAATATATTGAGAAAGATGCAGCGCTTGAACGGCGTTTTCAAAAAGTTCTGGTCGATGAGCCGTCTGTCGAAGATACAATTGCTATACTACGTGGTTTGAAAGAACGTTATGAACTTCACCATCATGTAGAAATTACAGACCCTGCGATTGTTTCAGCAGCCAGTTTATCGCATCGTTATGTGTCTGATCGTCAGTTGCCCGACAAAGCAATCGATTTGATTGATGAAGCAGCTTCCAGTATTCGTTTACAAATGGATTCGAAACCTGAAGCCCTGGATAAGCTTGAGCGTAAAATTATACAGTTCAAGATAGAGCAACAGGCTTTGATGAATGAACAGGATGATGCCAGCGAAAAGCGTCTGAATATTCTAAATGCTGAATTGCAGGATAAAGAGAAAGAATATGTAGAGCTGGAAGAAGTATGGAAAGCGGAAAAAGCAGCCTTATCCGGAGCCCAGCATATAAAAACTGAATTAGAACAGGCAAGACTGGATATGGACGTCGCGAGAAGAGCGGGTGATTTAAGCCGGATGTCTGAATTGCAGTATGGGCGCATACCTGAATTAGAAAAACAATTAGATCTGGCGGCTCAGGCTGAGATGCAGGATATGACTTTATTAAAAAATAAAGTCACTGATAGTGAGATCGCTGAAGTGTTGTCCAGACAAACAGGTATTCCTGTCTCAAAAATGCTGGAAGCTGAAAAAGCAAAACTATTAAGAATGGAAGATGTTCTGCACAAACGGGTGGTGGGGCAAACTGAAGCGGTGGAGGTTATCTCGAATGCAATTCGCAGAAGCCGGGCGGGACTATCGGATCCAAATCGTCCGATAGGTTCTTTCTTGTTTTTAGGCCCTACTGGCGTTGGTAAAACTGAATTATGTAAAGCTTTAGCCGGTTTTATGTTTGATAGCGATGATGCGATGGTTCGTATTGACATGTCAGAATTCATGGAGAAACACTCTGTAGCCCGTTTAGTTGGTGCACCTCCCGGTTACGTTGGGTATGAAGAAGGCGGATATCTGACAGAAGCTGTCCGAAGAAAACCTTATTCTGTAATTCTGCTGGATGAAGTAGAAAAGGCACATGCTGATGTATTTAACATCTTGCTGCAGGTATTAGATGATGGAAGGCTGACCGATGGGCAAGGGCGCACGGTTGATTTTCGTAATACAGTCGTAATTATGACATCCAATTTGGGATCGGCTCAGATTCAGGAACATTTCCGGGAACTGGACTATCAGGCAATGAAAGAACAGGTGATGGATGTTGTCAGCCGACATTTCCGGCCTGAGTTCTTAAACAGAGTTGATGAAAGTATTGTGTTCCACCCACTTGGCAAGGCGCACATTAAGTCGATTGCTGCAATTCAGCTGGAGCGTTTGAGTCAGAGAATGCAAGAAAAAGATTATCTGTTAAATGTGAACGATAAGGCATTAGAACTGATTGCCCGGGTCGGATATGACCCGGTTTATGGTGCAAGGCCGCTGAAGCGTGCAATTCAGCAAACAGTTGAGAATCCTTTAGCTAAATCTATTTTGAATGGCAGTATTGAATCAGGAAAGCCCATTTCTCTATCCGTACAGAATGGTGAAATACTGATAACACAATAAGTGCCAAGTATCGTTCGATTTACCAGGGAGGGCAGCACTATGGTGTCTCCCTCTCTTTTTTATACTAAAAAGGTAATATCCAGAGTTAATTGGACAGAAAAGTATCAAAAAATAGCGCTTTCGGTGATGTTTTAGCCTTTTGAATGAAAAAATGAAAATTTCGTGAATTTTCTATTGCCAAGAATTTATTTCTCCCTATAATGCGACCCCACTGAGTCAGGGGATGCCTGATAAAGTAAAACGGTTTATCGTGTTTCTTAAATGCTTAAGAAAATAACAAGAAAAAGTGGTTGACACTGAATCTTATATCGATAAAATAGCCGTCCTCTTGAAGCTAAGGCTGAAAGTTGAATTTTGCTCTTTAACAATATAAACCAATCAATCTGTGTGGGTGCTCGTTAACAGATATCTTATAAAAAGATTTATCAGTGAATGAGTGACCAAATCGATATCTCTGATGAGATATTGGCACAGTCAATTCGATATTACGATGTAATATCACAGTATTCATTGAGCAGAAGCTTAGGCTTCAGAAAAAACTTTAATTGAAGAGTTTGATCATGGCTCAGATTGAACGCTGGCGGCAGGCTTAACACATGCAAGTCGGGCGGAAACGAAAGAAAGCTTGCTTTCTTGGCGTCGAGCGGCGGACGGGTGAGTAATGCCTGGGAAATTGCCCTGATGTGGGGGATAACCATTGGAAACGATGGCTAATACCGCATAACGTCTACGGACCAAAGAGGGGGACCTTCGGGCCTCTCGCGTCGGGATATGCCCAGGTGGGATTAGCTTGTTGGTGAGGTAAGGGCTCACCAAGGCGACGATCCCTAGCTGGTCTGAGAGGATGATCAGCCACACTGGAACTGAGACACGGTCCAGACTCCTACGGGAGGCAGCAGTGGGGAATATTGCACAATGGGCGCAAGCCTGATGCAGCCATGCCGCGTGTATGAAGAAGGCCTTCGGGTTGTAAAGTACTTTCAGCAGTGAGGAAGGTGGTGTATTTAATACGTGCATCATTTGACGTTAGCTGCAGAAGAAGCACCGGCTAACTCCGTGCCAGCAGCCGCGGTAATACGGAGGGTGCGAGCGTTAATCGGAATTACTGGGCGTAAAGCGCATGCAGGTGGATGATTAAGTCAGATGTGAAAGCCCGGGGCTTAACCCCGGAACAGCATTTGAAACTGGTCATCTAGAGTACTGTAGAGGGGGGTAGAATTTCAGGTGTAGCGGTGAAATGCGTAGAGATCTGAAGGAATACCGGTGGCGAAGGCGGCCCCCTGGACAGATACTGACACTCAGATGCGAAAGCGTGGGGAGCAAACAGGATTAGATACCCTGGTAGTCCACGCCGTAAACGATGTCTACTTGGAGGTTGTGGCCTTGAGCCGTGGCTTTCGGAGCTAACGCGTTAAGTAGACCGCCTGGGGAGTACGGTCGCAAGATTAAAACTCAAATGAATTGACGGGGGCCCGCACAAGCGGTGGAGCATGTGGTTTAATTCGATGCAACGCGAAGAACCTTACCTACTCTTGACATCCAGAGAATTTTCCAGAGATGGATTAGTGCCTTCGGGAGCTCTGAGACAGGTGCTGCATGGCTGTCGTCAGCTCGTGTTGTGAAATGTTGGGTTAAGTCCCGCAACGAGCGCAACCCTTATCCTTGATTGCCAGCACTTCGGGTGGGAACTTCAGGGAGACTGCCGGTGATAAACCGGAGGAAGGTGGGGACGACGTCAAGTCATCATGGCCCTTACGAGTAGGGCTACACACGTGCTACAATGGCGGATACAGAGGGCAGCTAACTTGCGAAAGTGTGCGAATCCCAAAAAGTCCGTCGTAGTCCGGATTGGAGTCTGCAACTCGACTCCATGAAGTCGGAATCGCTAGTAATCGTAGATCAGAATGCTACGGTGAATACGTTCCCGGGCCTTGTACACACCGCCCGTCACACCATGGGAGTGGGCTGCAAAAGAAGCAGGTAGTTTAACCTTCGGGAGGACGCTTGCCACTTTGTGGTTCATGACTGGGGTGAAGTCGTAACAAGGTAGCGCTAGGGGAACCTGGCGCTGGATCACCTCCTTAACGATAAAGATACGTTGATGAGTGCTCACACAGATTGATTTGGTTTAAGTTTGTTAAAACACAGAGGGGCTATAGCTCAGCTGGGAGAGCGCTTGCATGGCATGCAAGAGGTCTGCGGTTCGATCCCGCATAGCTCCACCATTTTAAAGCATATTTGGTGAAGTGTGTTTTAAAATGGTTTGTATTAACAAATCAAGCTCTTTAACAATTTGGAAAGCTGACAAAGCAGTTCTTGTTTATTTGAAATAAGAATTGTTTGTAAAAGTTCTCAAAGTATTCATATATGAATACACCAAACACATTCAAGTGTTCTTGGCTTCTGCTTTAAGCAGAAGAAAAAATTTGAGTCCGGCAAAATCAAAGTCTGCATCATGTTTAAATAATTGCAGACACCTTGGTTGTTTGACTGTAAGACCCTTTGGGGTTGTATGGTTAAGTGACTAAGCGTATACGGTGGATGCCTTGGCAGTCAGAGGCGATGAAGGACGTACTAACTTGCGATAAGCCCGGATGAGGGAGTAAGACCCACATGAGTCCGGGATTTCCGAATGGGGAAACCCACCTGCAGCAGCAGGTATCTTTACCTGAATCCATAGGGTAAAGAGGCGAACCGGGGGAACTGAAACATCTAAGTACCCCGAGGAAAAGAAATCAACAGAGATTCCGGCAGTAGCGGCGAGCGACCCCGGATTAGCCCTTAAGTTTTATATGTGTCAGGTGAAGGCTCTGGAAAGTGCCGCGATACAGGGTGACAGCCCCGTAACCGAAGATGCATATAAGGTGAAAACGAGTAGGACGGGACACGTGATATCCTGTCTGAACATGGGGGGACCATCCTCCAAGGCTAAATACTCCTGACTGACCGATAGTGAACCAGTACCGTGAGGGAAAGGCGAAAAGAACCCCTGTGAGGGGAGTGAAACAGAACCTGAAACCGTATACGTACAAGCAGTAGGAGCCTCTTTTATGGGGTGACTGCGTACCTTTTGTATAATGGGTCAGCGACTTATATTCAGTGGCAAGGTTAACCGGATAGGGAAGCCGTAGCGAAAGCGAGTCTTAACTGGGCGTTCAGTCTCTGGATATAGACCCGAAACCGGGTGATCTAGCCATGGGCAGGTTGAAGGTTGAGTAACATCAACTGGAGGACCGAACCGACTAATGTTGAAAAATTAGCGGATGACTTGTGGCTAGGGGTGAAAGGCCAATCAAACCCGGAGATAGCTGGTTCTCCCCGAAAGCTATTTAGGTAGCGCCTCGGACGAATACTACTGGGGGTAGAGCACTGTTAAGGCTAGGGGGTCATCCCGACTTACCAACCCTTTGCAAACTCCGAATACCAGTAAGTACTATCCGGGAGACACACGGCGGGTGCTAACGTCCGTCGTGGAGAGGGAAACAACCCAGACCGCCAGCTAAGGTCCCAAATTATTGCTAAGTGGGAAACGATGTGGGAAGGCTCAGACAGCTAGGATGTTGGCTTAGAAGCAGCCATCATTTAAAGAAAGCGTAATAGCTCACTAGTCGAGTCGGCCTGCGCGGAAGATGTAACGGGGCTAAGCAATAAACCGAAGCTGCGGCAATACGATTTATCGTATTGGGTAGGGGAGCGTTCTGTAAGCGGCTGAAGGTGTGCTGTAAGGCATGCTGGACGTATCAGAAGTGCGAATGCTGACATGAGTAACGATAATGGGGGTGAAAAACCCCCACGCCGGAAGACCAAGGGTTCCTGTCCAACGTTAATCGGGGCAGGGTAAGTCGACCCCTAAGGCGAGGCTGAAAAGCGTAGTCGATGGGAAACGGGTTAATATTCCCGTACTTCTTACAATTGCGATGGGGGGACGGAGAAGGCTAGGTGGGCCAGGCGACGGTTGTCCTGGTTCAAGTGCGTAGGCTGTGGGATTAGGCAAATCCGGTTCCACGATAAGGCTGAGACACGATGTCGGGCTACTAAGGTAGTGAAGTCATTGATGCCATGCTTCCGGGAAAAGCCTCTAAGCTTCAGATTGTAAGGAATCGTACCCCAAACCGACACAGGTGGTCGGGTAGAGAATACCAAGGCGCTTGAGAGAACTCGGGTGAAGGAACTAGGCAAAATGGTACCGTAACTTCGGGAGAAGGTACGCTCTTGACGGTGAAGAGACTTGCTCTTGGAGCTGATGAGAGTCGCAGATACCAGGTGGCTGCAACTGTTTATTAAAAACACAGCACTGTGCAAAATCGTAAGATGACGTATACGGTGTGACGCCTGCCCGGTGCCGGAAGGTTAATTGATGGGGTTAGCTTAGGCGAAGCTCTTGATCGAAGCCCCGGTAAACGGCGGCCGTAACTATAACGGTCCTAAGGTAGCGAAATTCCTTGTCGGGTAAGTTCCGACCTGCACGAATGGCGTAATGATGGCCACGCTGTCTCCACCCGAGACTCAGTGAAATTGAAATCGCTGTGAAGATGCAGTGTACCCGCGGCTAGACGGAAAGACCCCGTGAACCTTTACTACAGCTTGGCACTGAACATTGAGCCTACATGTGTAGGATAGGTGGGAGGCTTTGAAGTGTGTACGCCAGTATGCATGGAGCCATCCTTGAAATACCACCCTTGTATGTTTGATGTTCTAACTTAGTCCCGTTATCCGGGACAAGGACAGTGTCTGGTGGGTAGTTTGACTGGGGCGGTCTCCTCCCAAAGAGTAACGGAGGAGCACGAAGGTGGGCTAATCACGGTTGGACATCGTGAGGTTAGTGCAATGGCATAAGCCCGCTTAACTGCGAGAGTGACGGCTCGAGCAGGTGCGAAAGCAGGTCATAGTGATCCGGTGGTTCTGAATGGAAGGGCCATCGCTCAACGGATAAAAGGTACTCCGGGGATAACAGGCTGATACCGCCCAAGAGTTCATATCGACGGCGGTGTTTGGCACCTCGATGTCGGCTCATCACATCCTGGGGCTGAAGTCGGTCCCAAGGGTATGGCTGTTCGCCATTTAAAGTGGTACGCGAGCTGGGTTTAGAACGTCGTGAGACAGTTCGGTCCCTATCTGCCGTGGGCGTTGGAGAATTGAAGGGGGCTGCTCCTAGTACGAGAGGACCGGAGTGGACGAACCTCTGGTGTTCGGGTTGTGTCGCCAGACGCATTGCCCGGTAGCTAAGTTCGGAATCGATAACCGCTGAAAGCATCTAAGCGGGAAGCGAGCCCTGAGATGAGTTCTCCCTGGCACTTTAAGTGCTCTGAAGGGTTGTCCGAGACCAGGACGTTGATAGGCAGGGTGTGTAAGCGTTGTGAGGCGTTGAGCTAACCTGTACTAATTGCCCGTGAGGCTTAACCATACAACACCCAAGGGGTTTTGTGGACTCAAGATTAAAGACAATTGGATGTGTAGAGAGTCAGTCAGTTTTCCAGAATTTTTGTTTTCACTTTTTTAAAAAGTGGAGATAAGAAACAGAATTTGCCTGGCGGCCATAGCGTTGTGGACCCACCTGAATCCATGCCGAACTCAGAAGTGAAACGCAATTGCGCCGATGGTAGTGTGGGGTTTCCCCATGTGAGAGTAGGTCACTGCCAGGCTTTATTTTCGCTTCTTTTCAGTTGATGAAAAGAAGTCACCATAAAGTTTTCAAAAGAATGAGAATTTTATGTTGACTTTCAGTCAGGAAAGCGTAATATACGCGTCCTGTCAGGTGCTAAGGCACTGAAAGCAAAGCTCTTTAACAATATAAACCAATCAATCTGTGTGGGTACTCGTTAACAGATATCTTATAAAAAGATTTATCAGTGAATGAGTGACCAAATCGATATCTCTGATGAGATATTGGCACAGTCAATTCGATATTACGATGTAATATCACAGTATTCATTGAGCAGAAGCTCCGGCTTCAGAAAAAACTTTAATTGAAGAGTTTGATCATGGCTCAGATTGAACGCTGGCGGCAGGCTTAACACATGCAAGTCGGGCGGAAACGAAAGAAAGCTTGCTTTCTTGGCGTCGAGCGGCGGACGGGTGAGTAATGCCTGGGAAATTGCCCTGATGTGGGGGATAACCATTGGAAACGATGGCTAATACCGCATAACGTCTACGGACCAAAGAGGGGGACCTTCGGGCCTCTCGCGTCGGGATATGCCCAGGTGGGATTAGCTTGTTGGTGAGGTAAGGGCTCACCAAGGCGACGATCCCTAGCTGGTCTGAGAGGATGATCAGCCACACTGGAACTGAGACACGGTCCAGACTCCTACGGGAGGCAGCAGTGGGGAATATTGCACAATGGGCGCAAGCCTGATGCAGCCATGCCGCGTGTATGAAGAAGGCCTTCGGGTTGTAAAGTACTTTCAGCAGTGAGGAAGGTGGTGTATTTAATACGTGCATCATTTGACGTTAGCTGCAGAAGAAGCACCGGCTAACTCCGTGCCAGCAGCCGCGGTAATACGGAGGGTGCGAGCGTTAATCGGAATTACTGGGCGTAAAGCGCATGCAGGTGGATGATTAAGTCAGATGTGAAAGCCCGGGGCTTAACCCCGGAACAGCATTTGAAACTGGTCATCTAGAGTACTGTAGAGGGGGGTAGAATTTCAGGTGTAGCGGTGAAATGCGTAGAGATCTGAAGGAATACCGGTGGCGAAGGCGGCCCCCTGGACAGATACTGACACTCAGATGCGAAAGCGTGGGGAGCAAACAGGATTAGATACCCTGGTAGTCCACGCCGTAAACGATGTCTACTTGGAGGTTGTGGCCTTGAGCCGTGGCTTTCGGAGCTAACGCGTTAAGTAGACCGCCTGGGGAGTACGGTCGCAAGATTAAAACTCAAATGAATTGACGGGGGCCCGCACAAGCGGTGGAGCATGTGGTTTAATTCGATGCAACGCGAAGAACCTTACCTACTCTTGACATCCAGAGAATTTTCCAGAGATGGATTAGTGCCTTCGGGAGCTCTGAGACAGGTGCTGCATGGCTGTCGTCAGCTCGTGTTGTGAAATGTTGGGTTAAGTCCCGCAACGAGCGCAACCCTTATCCTTGATTGCCAGCACTTCGGGTGGGAACTTCAGGGAGACTGCCGGTGATAAACCGGAGGAAGGTGGGGACGACGTCAAGTCATCATGGCCCTTACGAGTAGGGCTACACACGTGCTACAATGGCGGATACAGAGGGCAGCTAACTTGCGAAAGTGTGCGAATCCCAAAAAGTCCGTCGTAGTCCGGATTGGAGTCTGCAACTCGACTCCATGAAGTCGGAATCGCTAGTAATCGTAGATCAGAATGCTACGGTGAATACGTTCCCGGGCCTTGTACACACCGCCCGTCACACCATGGGAGTGGGCTGCAAAAGAAGCAGGTAGTTTAACCTTCGGGAGGACGCTTGCCACTTTGTGGTTCATGACTGGGGTGAAGTCGTAACAAGGTAGCGCTAGGGGAACCTGGCGCTGGATCACCTCCTTAACGATAAAGATACGTTGATGAGTGCTCACACAGATTGATTTGGTTTAGAAAGAGTCGTTGGGTCTGTAGCTCAGGTGGTTAGAGCGTTCGCCTGATAAGCGAGAGGTCGGTGGTTCAAGTCCACTCAGACCCACCAACGTTTGTATTTTTAAATGTTTTTTTTAAGAATATTTAAAAATAGCCTGTTTCTGACAGGCTTAGCTCTTTAACAATTTGGAAAGCTGACAAAGCAGTTCTTGTTTATTTCAAATAAGAATTGTTTGTAAAAGTTCTCAAAGTATTCATATATGAATACACCAAACACATTCAAGTGTTCTTGGCTTCTGCTTTGGCAGAAGAAAAAATTTGAGTCCGGCAAAATCAAAGTCTGCATCATGTTTAAATAATTGCAGACACCTTGGTTGTTTGACTGTAAGACCCTTTGGGGTTGTATGGTTAAGTGACTAAGCGTATACGGTGGATGCCTTGGCAGTCAGAGGCGATGAAGGACGTACTAACTTGCGATAAGCCCGGATGAGGGAGTAAGACCCACATGAGTCCGGGATTTCCGAATGGGGAAACCCACCTGCAGCAGCAGGTATCTTTACCTGAATCCATAGGGTAAAGAGGCGAACCGGGGGAACTGAAACATCTAAGTACCCCGAGGAAAAGAAATCAACAGAGATTCCGGCAGTAGCGGCGAGCGACCCCGGATTAGCCCTTAAGTTTTATATGTGTCAGGTGAAGGCTCTGGAAAGTGCCGCGATACAGGGTGACAGCCCCGTAACCGAAGATGCATATAAGGTGAAAACGAGTAGGACGGGACACGTGATATCCTGTCTGAACATGGGGGGACCATCCTCCAAGGCTAAATACTCCTGACTGACCGATAGTGAACCAGTACCGTGAGGGAAAGGCGAAAAGAACCCCTGTGAGGGGAGTGAAACAGAACCTGAAACCGTATACGTACAAGCAGTAGGAGCCTCTTTTATGGGGTGACTGCGTACCTTTTGTATAATGGGTCAGCGACTTATATTCAGTGGCAAGGTTAACCGGATAGGGAAGCCGTAGCGAAAGCGAGTCTTAACTGGGCGTTCAGTCTCTGGATATAGACCCGAAACCGGGTGATCTAGCCATGGGCAGGTTGAAGGTTGAGTAACATCAACTGGAGGACCGAACCGACTAATGTTGAAAAATTAGCGGATGACTTGTGGCTAGGGGTGAAAGGCCAATCAAACCCGGAGATAGCTGGTTCTCCCCGAAAGCTATTTAGGTAGCGCCTCGGACGAATACTACTGGGGGTAGAGCACTGTTAAGGCTAGGGGGTCATCCCGACTTACCAACCCTTTGCAAACTCCGAATACCAGTAAGTACTATCCGGGAGACACACGGCGGGTGCTAACGTCCGTCGTGGAGAGGGAAACAACCCAGACCGCCAGCTAAGGTCCCAAATTATTGCTAAGTGGGAAACGATGTGGGAAGGCTCAGACAGCTAGGATGTTGGCTTAGAAGCAGCCATCATTTAAAGAAAGCGTAATAGCTCACTAGTCGAGTCGGCCTGCGCGGAAGATGTAACGGGGCTAAGCAATAAACCGAAGCTGCGGCAATACGATTTATCGTATTGGGTAGGGGAGCGTTCTGTAAGCGGCTGAAGGTGTGCTGTAAGGCATGCTGGACGTATCAGAAGTGCGAATGCTGACATGAGTAACGATAATGGGGGTGAAAAACCCCCACGCCGGAAGACCAAGGGTTCCTGTCCAACGTTAATCGGGGCAGGGTAAGTCGACCCCTAAGGCGAGGCTGAAAAGCGTAGTCGATGGGAAACGGGTTAATATTCCCGTACTTCTTACAATTGCGATGGGGGGACGGAGAAGGCTAGGTGGGCCAGGCGACGGTTGTCCTGGTTCAAGTGCGTAGGCTGTGGGATTAGGCAAATCCGGTTCCACGATAAGGCTGAGACACGATGTCGGGCTACTAAGGTAGTGAAGTCATTGATGCCATGCTTCCGGGAAAAGCCTCTAAGCTTCAGATTGTAAGGAATCGTACCCCAAACCGACACAGGTGGTCGGGTAGAGAATACCAAGGCGCTTGAGAGAACTCGGGTGAAGGAACTAGGCAAAATGGTACCGTAACTTCGGGAGAAGGTACGCTCTTGACGGTGAAGAGACTTGCTCTTGGAGCTGATGAGAGTCGCAGATACCAGGTGGCTGCAACTGTTTATTAAAAACACAGCACTGTGCAAAATCGTAAGATGACGTATACGGTGTGACGCCTGCCCGGTGCCGGAAGGTTAATTGATGGGGTTAGCTTAGGCGAAGCTCTTGATCGAAGCCCCGGTAAACGGCGGCCGTAACTATAACGGTCCTAAGGTAGCGAAATTCCTTGTCGGGTAAGTTCCGACCTGCACGAATGGCGTAATGATGGCCACGCTGTCTCCACCCGAGACTCAGTGAAATTGAAATCGCTGTGAAGATGCAGTGTACCCGCGGCTAGACGGAAAGACCCCGTGAACCTTTACTACAGCTTGGCACTGAACATTGAGCCTACATGTGTAGGATAGGTGGGAGGCTTTGAAGTGTGTACGCCAGTATGCATGGAGCCATCCTTGAAATACCACCCTTGTATGTTTGATGTTCTAACTTAGTCCCGTTATCCGGGACAAGGACAGTGTCTGGTGGGTAGTTTGACTGGGGCGGTCTCCTCCCAAAGAGTAACGGAGGAGCACGAAGGTGGGCTAATCACGGTTGGACATCGTGAGGTTAGTGCAATGGCATAAGCCCGCTTAACTGCGAGAGTGACGGCTCGAGCAGGTGCGAAAGCAGGTCATAGTGATCCGGTGGTTCTGAATGGAAGGGCCATCGCTCAACGGATAAAAGGTACTCCGGGGATAACAGGCTGATACCGCCCAAGAGTTCATATCGACGGCGGTGTTTGGCACCTCGATGTCGGCTCATCACATCCTGGGGCTGAAGTCGGTCCCAAGGGTATGGCTGTTCGCCATTTAAAGTGGTACGCGAGCTGGGTTTAGAACGTCGTGAGACAGTTCGGTCCCTATCTGCCGTGGGCGTTGGAGAATTGAAGGGGGCTGCTCCTAGTACGAGAGGACCGGAGTGGACGAACCTCTGGTGTTCGGGTTGTGTCGCCAGACGCATTGCCCGGTAGCTAAGTTCGGAATCGATAACCGCTGAAAGCATCTAAGCGGGAAGCGAGCCCTGAGATGAGTTCTCCCTGGCACTTTAAGTGCTCTGAAGGGTTGTCCGAGACCAGGACGTTGATAGGCAGGGTGTGTAAGCGTTGTGAGGCGTTGAGCTAACCTGTACTAATTACCCGTGAGGCTTAACCATACAACACCCAAGGGGTTTTGTGGACTCAGATTAAGACAATTGGATGTGTAGAGAATCAGTCAGTTTTCCAGAATTTTTGTTTTCACTTTTTTTAAAAAGTGGAGATAAGAAACAGAATTTGCCTGGCGGCCATAGCGTTGTGGACCCACCTGAATCCATGCCGAACTCAGAAGTGAAACGCAATTGCGCCGATGGTAGTGTGGGGTTTCCCCATGTGAGAGTAGGTCACTGCCAGGCTTTATATACCGGACAGATGAAGCGGATTAAAGTAGGACTTCATATGTCAGACAATCTGAAGTGGAGCGGTAGTTCAGTTGGTTAGAATACCGGCCTGTCACGCCGGGGGTCGCGGGTTCGAGTCCCGTCCGCTCCGCCATTATTTGGATTGAATTGTAAGCCCTTGCTGAAAAGCAGGGGCTTTTTTATGCCTGTTTTTTGTTCCTTTCTTCGTTTGCTCGATTGGATTCAGTTCAGGAGAATATGGTGGGAGTTTCATGATACTGACGTTCTCAAATTCACAGGCAATGTCTTCTGTATGCCACCCTGCG
This sequence comes from Vibrio aerogenes, assembly GCF_024346755.1. Taxonomy (NCBI): domain Bacteria; kingdom Pseudomonadati; phylum Pseudomonadota; class Gammaproteobacteria; order Vibrionales; family Vibrionaceae; genus Vibrio; species Vibrio aerogenes. The sequence continues at coordinate 926,468 of NZ_AP024861.1, forward strand.
CCATCCATAACTACCACTGAATAACGACCTTTTTCGGTGATTGCTGATATTTGCCTTAAATGTTCTATCATGATGTCTTTATTGACCCAAGGTACAACCATAGCCTCACCAATTCCTCTGCTGGGACAGACTGAACCAAACTGATAGGCATATTCAAATTGTTGTTGCTTTACCGCTCTTGGGCGTGTTCCTCTTTCAGCCCATATGCATATTCCGGCGATTCCGGACACCTGTTCCGGTTTAATCCGGACACGATGATCCCTCTCTTTTCTCTAACCCTATTTTTACCCTACCTGTCCGGATTGCGCCAGTTTTCTCATTGATTCCCCTGCCAGTTCTATACGATGACTGTTGTGGATTAACCTGTCCAGTAAAGCATCTGCGACCGTGGCATTTCCTATCATGTTGTACCATTCCTTCACCGGTAATTGGCTTATCATGATTGTGCTGTTGGTTTGGTAGCGATCTTCCAGAAGTTCCAGTCAATGACCTGCATGATCTGGGCTGAGCTTTTCCATACCCCAGTCATCCAGGATCAGAAGGTGTTTTCGAGACAGAGCAAGGAGTTGTTTCTGATAAGTACCGTCAAGTCGCCCCGAACTCAGATCATCAAGTAAGCGACTGAGCCTGTGGTAACGAACGCTATACAGTTGCTCACAAGCCTGCGCAGCCAATGCACAGGCAACATAAGTTTTCCCGGCACCCGTCGCTCCGGTAATAAGAACGTTTTGTTTTTTCTGTAAATATCCTCCTGTGAAGAGTTCACTCATTTGAGTTCGTTTTAACCCCCGACCTTCTCTGTAAATAATCTGACTTGGCAGTGCATCCACTCGTAGTTTGGCTTGCCTCTTTAGTCTCTGGATTTTGGTCTGATTTCGTCCCAGCAGTTCACTTTCAAGCAACAGACTTAACCGCTCTTCGAAGTGAAGTTCTGCATAGGTAGATAGCTGCTCTCGTTGTTGTTCAAGAGCAGTGGCAGCATGACTCAGGTGTAGTGATTTAAGTTGTTCGTTTATCTGGTTCATTATTTTCTCCTAGTGATAACAGTTTGGTCCGCGCACATTGCTGTGCTGGATATCCGGGGTGGATTCCGGTGAGGAAGACAGCAGTCCTTCCCGATGATTTTCAAGAAGATTTCTGATGAACCTGAGATAGGGCTTATTCACCATCAGGGCATCCTTACATGCCTGCTCTAAACGAGTGTCACCGTATTTTTTAGCCAGGTTGAGAAGTCCGAGACAGCTACGATTCGCTTGTGCCGGATGTTCTTTTGACATGAGTTGGCGATTAACGACTTCCTGTGTGGCGGCGCCCACTCTGCCGCCCCAGTTCAGCAACCGCTCTGGAGACCATTTCTGATATTGATGATTGCCGGGCATGTGCTCTGGACAGGTACTAAGACCGTACTCTTTTTTACTCGCTGGGTGCTGTGAGACCAGATTTCCCTGATGGTATATCTGTACCAGTCTGGAGGTGGCTTCAAGCTCAACATGCTGACCAACTAACTGATGCGGTACTGAGTAATAATGTTTCTTGTATTCGATGTGGTAATCCGGTCCGACTTTAGCGCGTTTCATTTCCATGTAGAGATAACGCTGTACGGGAAGTGGTTTCAGGGCTGGTTTATCCAGGGTTTCGAACAACGCTTTCCGGCTCGCTCCCAGTTGTTTCATTTGTCTTTGGTTCAGCGAGTCCATTAATTCACGGATAGAGAGATTAAGCTCTTTGAAGGTGTGGAAGGTCTGGTGACGAAGCCGCATCATGATCCAGCGTTCAACGATAAGCACCGCATTTTCTGCTTTTGCTTTGTCTTTCGGTTTATAGGGACGAGCTGGCATCACGGCAGTTCGGTAATGGGATGCCAGTTTCCGGTAACTCTCGTTGAGTTTAGGCGCGTAACGATCCGTTTTGGTTACTGCTGCTTTTAGGTTGTCAGGTACCAGAAGGGCCGGAACACCACCGAAGTGTTCGAAGGCATTGGCATGAGCCTCCAGCCAGTGTTCAAGTCGTTGACTTTCACTGGCTTCAACATAGGTGTAGTTGGAAGCGCCCAATGTTGCCACGAAGATCTGAGCATTGCGGATTTCTCCGGTGTCAGGATTCACAACCGGGATAGTCGGGCCACAGTAATCAATGAACAGTTTGTCACCCGCCAGATGAGTCTGGCGCATACTGCGTTTTTGGGTCGATAACCAGCGGGTGTAATGTTCGCAGAACTGGCTGTAACGATAAGCTCTTTCCTGATATTCCGCCAGGTACTCCTCCCACAGAAGATGTTTGCTTATGCCTTTACGTTTAAGTTCAACAAAACACTGAGCGAAGTCCGGCATGACTTTAATGTTGCTGGTTGTTTTGTCTCGGTAAATAGCCAGACCCAGTTCGGTATCTGAGCAGTTCTCGGGAAGTGGCCAACTCATTGTGCTTTGCTCAAATCGGGTCAGTATTTCTGAGACCGTCGAGCGACTGACTTTCGAGCAGGAAGCGATCTTTCTGGTCGACAGATTGCACTCATATTTAAGGCGTAATACCTCTTTGATGTTTGTCATAGATGTTCTCTTTTTCGGCATTATCACTTCCTTGCTACGTTAAGATGCATAACAAGAATAGTGAGTGATTGATTTAAAAGAGAAAAGGGAGAGATTCCGGAGTAACCGGACAGGGTTTCCGCTCAACCGGACAGTGATTCCGGAGTGAGTGGAAAAATGGCTGGTTTATCCCGGAAATGGTGTCCGGTTTAAAACGGAACAAGTTGGAACCAAACATCGATATGTTCCAAAGGCATATGACCAGGGATCTTAAGGATCGTTTCGATTTTGAATTTTTTTAAAATCGTCTGAATTTCTTGAGTCTGCTTAGGGTGTCTTGAACGAGAAGTTATCCACGAGAATCCCATATGGTCGAGCAGGTAATAGATAGAGTCAGGATGATAGTATTTACCAAATTCTTTCACAATATAAGCATGGATATCGGGGCCAGTAAGTCGTCCATCTTGCGCATCATGGGCTTTGCTTTTGATGTATTGACTTAATTGCTCTCTTTGCTCAGGAGTCAAGAATGGCGGTCTACCGGTTCTTGGTTTTTCCTGTAGACCTTCTAACCCTTCTTCGAGAAAAGTCTGAACCCATTTATAAACACTGGTCCTGCTTACCTTGAAAAACTTGGCTATTTGAGTACGAGAATGTCCGTCTTTGAAGTGTGCGAGAGCCAGCAATCTCATTTTCATCTGGATGGATTTTTGCTGGCTTGCGAGCTTTTTGAAGTCGATGTCGTTGAGGCTATCCATAGCGAATTAATGCAAGTAATGAATAGTCTCAATTAGATCATATTTTTACTCAGATTGGTATGATGTGACCACGTTGTGACGTTTTTCACGGTGTCTTGAAGCTTGGCTTTACGGTTATCTGAGTATCCAGCCCGAAGCCGTCCAAGTTTTTCGAAATATACTTAGCAAGGTAGGCCACGGCACCGCCTTCTGTACCATCCAGCAACTTAGCATCAAACCGGACTTTCATTGCTTTGTTTTTCGGCTTACAAGACGCATTATAAAGTTCTGTGCTCTCCTGTTGATACTGGTAGTTTTGAAGCGCTTTGATAAACGTACCGGCTTGTTCCAGTGGCATGAAAAATACACCGTGCCAGTGCGGTGTACCGTCCTGATACGGTTCAACCACTCTTAAACCACTCTTAAACCGTAATAATCCAGTCCGTGACGGTCTGCCCAACTGCGAAAGCGAGACCAGTTCAGGCTCAGCCATGCATGGGCATCACGCGGACAACTGCCATCAAAAGCCGGGTTCTCAATCCAGTAATGACCGCGCTTTTTCAGGCGGTGAAAGCGGCTTGCTGTGGTCATGGTGATAAACACCGCGGCATGGTTATTTGCATCGGCGTATTCCTGACAACCGGCGATCCGGGTCATCAGTTCATGGCGGCGGTTTTCCGGGTTGGCCTGTGATGAAGCGTGGACTTCCGACATATCGACACAATCACCGTGCTCTGATTCAATGACCATATCCGGCTGAGAAAATTACTTTACCGGATGTCTGAGCGGTTAGGGAATCCGATTGCTTCAGACCTGACCAACGAGCATTTCGCCAAATACCGGGAGCAGCGGACGCAGGAAGTCAGCACGACAACGGCTAACCGTGAACATGCTTATCTACGGGCGATGTTTAACGAACTCAAGCGCCTTGGGGTGATTGAGTATGATAACCCGGTGCAGCATATTCGGCAGTTTAAAGAGCGTGACGGTGAGCTACGTTTTCTGACTCATGATGAAATTGATAAGCTTCTTCATGCTTGCCAGCTTTCCAGCAATGAACCTTTGATTTATGTGGTCAAAGTCTGCCTTGCCACCGGGGCGCGGTGGAGTGAGGCAGAATCACTGAAAGCATCGCAGGTGGCCGGAGGGAAGATCACTTTCCTGAATACTAAGTCAGGCAAAAACAGAGCTGTACCAATCAATGATTCGCTGTTTGCTGAACTGATTAGTATTGGCAAAACAGGTGATGAGAAATTGTTTCTCTCCAGTTTAAGCGCTTTTCGCAAATCTGTAGTTAGAGCACAAATTCAGTTACCCAGAGGGCAGATGTCCCACGTTCTGCGCCATACGTTCGCCAGTCATTTTGTCATGCAGGGTGGTAATATCGTTGTATTGAAAGATATTCTTGGGCATAGCGAGATCACGACAACAATGCGGTATTCACACCTTGCACCTAGTCATTTGAGTGATGCGGTGAGGTTGAATCCGTTGAATATGCATCAATCTTTGTAAGTTATACCAAGAACAATTCTCTTCACCTTTCTATACTCAATAAAGATTCACAGTGTCTTAAGCTGTACGTCTTTTGATTCAAGTGATTTTAGTTTGATCACGTTCACTGGTGGCTTAATAACAGCCGGATCAGGTGTTAATGGGTCATTGTCCGTTTATTGGGTTGTTATAAGGCAATGAATGGAAGCCTATAACAATGAATAAAATCCAATTTGATAAAGGTTGAAATATGCATGCACAAATAGAGAAGCCAAAGAACATAAAAGAAAGGCGGTTGGTTGCGGATGCTGTTGTTCAGAAGAAAAGTAATAGGAAACAAGGTTTTGGTTTTGTGGATAATCGTTCTGAAGCTATACAATTCAGTTTTGGAAAAAAAGTAGACCATAGTGAAGTGAGCGCAGGCAGGATACTACAAAGAAAAGCTGAAGTTGTAGTTGATCGTGAGGGACTTAAGGTTAATCGAGATGGAGATCTAAAAATAAAAGAAATCATGGCGATTGAAGATAATACGTTAGATAAAGCAAAAGACACAAAAAAGACTTACAGGCATATGTCTCCTAAAAGCCTCAGGTTAAAGATTGCGGAGAATGAATTTCAACATGACTTCAATCAAAAAACAGAAGTGCAATACGTGGCTAATCAACTTAATACATTGCAAAATGCTTTAACATCTTGGGAAAAACAAACTGAAGAATTAGGTGATCAATTCTTTGGGGGGGCGGAACAGAATGCACTAATTAGCGATAAAGCCGTAGATTTCATAAGTCTTGCATATATCGGATATAATAACAGCGCAGCTATCACTGACGAAATACTAAAAAAAGATTGGGGAGCATACGCGAATCATTTGGTATATGAGCTTTTGGCAGAGTACAAAGTAAAAAAAGTTAAAGAAGAAGCGAACAAAATCTCCAATTTTAAGGATAATCCTGGTGATAAGCTTGTCGAAACATGGGGGGAGATATTTTATAAAAAACTAGTAGAAGAAATAGACCAAACAGCGAGCCAAATGAAAATAGAAGTCACACATGCGGCCGATATAAAGAAATTAAAAGAAGCAATGTGGACCATAAACAATGACAATATAAAAGTGTTTTTGAACAGTGTTGTAGATCTAGCAACACTAGCCAACACAACTCTTAACGATAAAAAGTATGCAGGCCCCTTCAATAAAAATGGTTTACCTAATAGAACTTATTACAAAGAGCCTTTCTTTAAATGATTTTCATGTAGTAATATAAAGAATAATAGGCAGTAAGTGAGGTGCAGAACAGTGTACCCACTTTGTGTGAATTGAAGACCGTGAGAATATGTGCGTCCACATAACGTAAGCCCATAACAAAACCTAAAAGCCATTAAAAACGTCTTTTAGCCCGATTGTGAGACTGTTCATCACGCCACTTCACCCCAAAAAACCGCATCCCCGTGTGGTTTTTTTATGCTGAAAATTCAATAACCATTCATTTGAGCTATTTATTCAAGATCACGACCACTGATATTGACGAGCTTATTTTTGTTTCGCTGCGACCCCATACGACCCCATACGCCCAATGTGAAATTTCCCCTTTTTGTAACTTATTGATTTTATATTAGTGTTATGGGTTTTCCAAATCCGCGTGTTGGGGGTTCGAATCCCTCCACCCCTGCCATTACAATTTGCATAATTATGCAAAATAGAAACCCGCTCATTGAGCGGGTTTTTTGTGTTTGTAGTTAAGAACTATTCATTGGTTTCCAGATTTTATACCGATACTAAATACACATGATCCATTTCCTGCCGATAATTCGATTCAGACAGTCACTGTTTCGTAATGAGAATGATTCTTTTAAAACTTCCACTTTCTGAACTGAATGCGCTAATCTGGAAAGATGTTCAACCTCAATTCAGAAAGAGAGTGCTTTATGTCTGAAAATCATCCGGTGTCGACAGCCAATTCTCCTGAGAGTGTTATTCCTCAGGAAGCATTTGATTGGTATGACGAGTATGCGCATGGTCTGATTGACCGGCGGGAGTTTATGCAGCGGTTATCTGGTCTGGCTGTGTTGGGTTGGAGTATGACAGCTCTGACAGCCGTTCTGATGCCTGATTATGCGCAGGCTGAACAGGTTTCATTTAATGACCAGAGAATTAAAGCAGAGTATATGGAGTTTGATTCTCCAAATGGACATGGGAAAGGACGTGGTTATCTGGTCATGCCACGAAATATCGATAAAAAACGACCAACAATATTAGTGATCCATGAAAACCGTGGACTGAATCCTTATATTAAAGATGTAGCAAGGCGTTTAGCGGTGAAAGGGTATATTGCTTTTGCACCTGATGCGTTGTTTCCGCTTGGTGGTTATCCCGGCAATGATGATGAAGGCCGGGCGATGCAGAAAAGTCTGGATAAAGGAAAAATTGAGCAGGACTTTATCGCCGCCGCCAGAGTCATGAAAGCTCTGCCTCAGGGGAATGGTCAGTTAGGTGCTGTTGGTTTTTGCTTTGGTGGTTATATTGTCAATATGCTGGCAGCAACCATGCCAAAAGTTCTCAACGCTGCGGTTCCTTTTTATGGAACACCGGCTGCCAGTTCTCTGAGAACCGCAGTAAAAGGACCATTACTGATTCATTTTGCTGAGCTTGATAAACGGGTCAATGCGACCTGGCCGGATTATGAGCAACAGCTGAAAAGTAATCAGGCGGACTATGTCGCTCACATTTATAAACAGGTCAATCACGGCTTTCATAACGATTCCACCGGCCGATATAATGAACCAGCAGCAGAACTTGCCTGGCAAAGAACACTGGATTTTTTCGATAGTCATCTTTCCGGATAGTTCCTGATGTTTTGAAAACATTTTTGTTCTGAAAAGAAAAATGCAGGCTATGTCGCCGTGAAGTATTTATGTTGTTATGATGCTTAAAAATTTCACAGGAAGTAAGACATGCCTCATTTTCGTTTCCGTGCCGTTGAGCCGCGACTTGTTCAGTCACTCTCCAAGACGCTGATTGATGACTTTCAGCAACCCATGCAATCCCCGCGGGAAGATTTTACTTTTGAATCCATTCATACGACCTTCTATACCGAGGGTGAGCCAGCATCGATGTATCCTTTTGTTGAAGTGTTATGGTTTGACCGGGGACAGATGATTCAGGATCAGGTGGCGGTTACGATCACAAAGCGGATCAGAGATGCGATGTCAGATCCTGAACTGGACGTTGCTGTGGTGTTTATACCGCTTCAGCCACATCAGTATTATGATAATGGCAGTCATTACTAAGGAGATAATATGAACGACGTCATAGAGACCATTTTATCCCATCGTTCGATAAGAGCTTTTAAAGATACGGAGATATCTTCAGAGCAGCTTGATTGTGTTCTTCAGGCGGGTATTGCCGCCTCTTCATCCAGTTTGATGCAGGTTGTGTCTGTGATCCGGGTGACAGATAAAAATAAGCGCACAGAACTGGCCCGTTTGGCGGGGAATCAGGCCTATGTTGAAACAGCAGCCGAGTTTTTGGTGTTCTGTATCGATTATCAGCGTCATTACACATTGAATCCTGAAGTTCGTCCCGAGTTTACTGAGCTGACATTGATTGGGGCAATCGATGCCGGAATTATGGCGCAGAATTGCTTACTGGCTGCGGAATCGATGGGGTTGGGAGGCGTCTATATCGGTGGATTAAGAAACTCACCGAACGAAGTCGATGCGTTACTCGGACTACCTCAGCATACTGCGGTCATGTTTGGTCTGTGTCTGGGGGTACCGGATCAACACCCGGAACTGAAACCCCGATTGTCGCCGGAAGTGATTGTGCATGAAAATCAGTATCAGCCGTTGGATGTCGATAAAGTGAAAGCATATGATGAGGTGATGCAGGCATACTATCAGGCTCGCTCAGAAAATGTGAAGCAGCAGGGCTGGTCAGATCAGGTGACCAAAAAGCTCAGTCAGGAGTCTCGTCCTTTTATTCTGGATTACCTCAACCGGAAAGGATTAGCCCGCCAATAGCTCAATGGCTATTTGTATAAAAGTAATACCATTCTAAGTCATTTTCTGATCTGGATATATCTGGTTACGCAAACCGCTCAAGCCATCCATGGGCGCTTAAACAAGGGCATCCATGCCCTTGTATGTTTGCTCCACCAGACACATCCAGATCATCAGTTTATTTTCCAGATTGGTATAAAACTCGTATAAAAGTAAAATTCACATCAAACGTAAAAAAGTCCGCGATCAGTGGCTGATAGCGGACTCTTTCTCACAAGACGATTTTGTATTGCTGGTTAAGCCAGTCCCTGAATAATGACAAACTTTTCCAGCAGCTGTTCATCTGTTTCGATATGTTCAGGATCTGTGATGATACAATTGTTGATTGGACATACAGATTCGCATGTCGGCTTTTCATAATGCCCTTTACACTCAGTGCAAAGCGACGGGTTAATTTCATAGATTGAATCACCCATCGAAATGGCATTGTTAGGGCACTCGGGTTCACACATATCGCAATTGGTGCATTTGTTGGTAATCAAAAGCGCCATATTATTTGCCTGTTGGATTCCGGGTATCCTGACCTTCGCCCAAATTACGCATCAGCAGCGCAAATTCGAGATCGACATCTTCCGGTACCGGAATATAAACAAAATGTCCGTTGCCTTTGGCATCATCAATGGCTTCTGCTTTACGGTTTTCCATCACTTCAAGGTTGAAATGAACGTTACCGCCTGGTGTCATCAGTTCCAGACTGTCACCAAGACAGAATTTATTTTTGACCTGAACCTCAACTAAATCGCCACGTCGTTTTCCGGTGAATTCCCCTACAAACTGCTGAGCTTCTGAAATCGAGTAGCCATAGTCATAATTTTGGTAAGCATCGTGAGTATGACGACGCAAAAAACCTTCGGTATAGCCGCGGTGAGCCAGACTTTCCAGTGTTGACATGAGTGTGGGATCAAAAGGCTTGCCTGCAACCGCATCATCAATAGCTTTGCGATAAACCTGAGCGGTCCGGGCACAGTAGTAGAAGGACTTGGTCCGGCCTTCGATTTTTAATGAATGCACACCCATCCGGGTCAGACGCTCAACATGCTGGATCGCCCGCAGATCTTTCGAGTTCATGATATAAGTACCATGCTCGTCTTCGAACGCTGCCATTTTCTCTTCCGGACGGTGGCTTTCTGACAGCAGCACCACCTCGTCGGTTGGCTTGCCCAGACCAATTGTATTTTCCGGACGTTCTTCCTTCACATCGATGGTCTGAGTTGTGTCTGGCGTGAATTGTTCAACGATCTGTCCGGCATCATCTTCTTTGCCCTGTTCGACTTTATATTCCCAGCGACAGGCATTGGTGCAGGTTCCCTGATTTGGATCCCGTTTATTCATGTAACCTGAAAGCAGGCAGCGACCGGAATATGCCATACACAGTGCGCCGTGAACAAAGACTTCAAGCTCTGTTTCCGGACATTCCTGACGAATTTCTTCAATTTCTTCCAGAGAAAGTTCACGGGAAACGATAACCCGTTCAACCCCGTTTTTAGCCCAGAATTTTACCGTTGCCCAGTTGACTGCATTCGCTTGTACTGATAGGTGAATACTCATGTCAGGGAAGGCTTCCCGGACCATCATGATCAGGCCAGGATCGGACATAATCAGCGCATCCGGTCCCATATCTACCACAGGCTTTAAATCCCGGATAAAGGTTTTCAGCTTAGAGTTATGCGGCTGGATATTACACACCACATAAAACTTTTTCCCCTGTGCATGGGCTTCATCAATGCCGATCTTCAGGTTCTCGTGATTGAATTCGTTGTTACGGACCCGAAGGCTGTAACGAGGCTGGCCAGCGTATACTGCATCTGCGCCATAGGCGAATGCATAACGCATGTTCTTCAGGCTTCCTGCTGGTGAGAGAAGCTCAGGAACAAATACATTGTCTGTTGTCATTGCTCTTTCCAAATCTGATTTCAAGTCAGGCTGACACCACCAGATGGTGTCAGAGGGCGGAGATTTTACGTGAAAACGGGCTGGGATCCCAGCTTTGATTGTGGAAAAGAACAATAAAATTCAGAGGAAAAAACGATGCAAGATGAGGTGCGGATGCACCTCTGATTTGTGGCGTTCATTGCTCAGGAAGAAGCAGCTTCAGGTAATCCGCCGAATGCTTCGTGGAGGAAAGGCAAAAGCAGTGCGAATTCTCCACACATCAGGGAAAAATCTGCATCAAACCGGGCTGCGAAGTCTTCTCTGGGAATGTCCTCATTTTGATCAGTCAGATCATCACTGTATTGAACCCGTTTAAGGATGGCGTCATCGGAGAGCATAAATGACACACGATCGCACCAGGAAAGGCCAAGTTGAGTCACCACTTTATTGGCCTGAATATGATTGAGGATTTCATCACTGGTTAAATCCTGCTTTTTACAGCGGATGGTCGCGCCATCATCCAGAACAGATTTTAATTCGGCTTCATCCAGTAATTGCAATCCTTCCGGCAGATTTCCATCCTGTACCCAGCTTGTCATCACTGTTTCCAGTGTTGCTTCAGGGATTGCCGGAATAACCGGCAGGCTACCCATGGTTTTTCTGAGCAGCGCAATCAGATCTTCAGCTTTTTTATAGCTGCTGGTGTCGACCACTAATAAACCCAGGGAAGGCATAATCAGCAAATAAGTTAACTGGCTTTTGGAGAATGCTCTGGGCAACAGATCGATAATAATATCGTCTTTGAGGTTGTCTTTTTCTTTTTTCTTTAATGGCCGGCCTTCTTCAGCTTCAAGCGCGGAGACTTTACTCGACAGAGAATCTTTGATGACCGATGCTGGCAGTATTTTCTCTTCTTTTTTAGCGCAGATGAGAATACGGTCTTCAGATACATGTGTCATCATTTCACTTCCTGATCCTATGACACTGGTCCATCCCGTTTTTTGTTTATCCTGACTGCCACAGGGAGTGAAACGAAATTCAGCCAGTTGCTTTTCCAGCTGGTCGGCGTTGAATTCAATGTCACGATTGAAGCGATAAATTACACAATTTTTAAACCACATAAGTATTCTCTTATCCTGCTTTCAAACCGAATATCATAGGGGAAACAGATGGGAAATGCATAGCCTGTTTTCAAAAAAGCCACATGAACCGAATACGAAAGTTATATGAAAATTTGTTTTCAAAGGTCACAAAAGTGTCATAATTATTTTTAATAATGCAGAACGTTGATAAAAGATAAAGGCTAATCTGTTATGTCAAGAAGGATTCTCGTGGTCGAAGATGAAGCGCCTATCAGAGAGATGTTGTGCTTTGTTCTCGAGCAGAAAGGTTACCAGGCTGTTGAAGCAGAAGATTATGATACTGCCGTGACGAAACTGGCTGAACCTTTCCCTGATTTAGTGCTCCTTGATTGGATGCTTCCCGGAGGAAGCGGCATCAACTTCATCAAACATATGAAGCGTGAAGAGCTGACCAGAAACATTCCGGTTGTGATGTTAACCGCCCGCGGTGAAGAAGAAGATAAGGTCCGGGGCTTGGAAGTTGGTGCTGACGATTACATTACAAAACCATTTTCACCCAAAGAACTGATCGCGCGTTTAAAAGCCGTGATTCGCCGGGTGACACCAACTGCATTAGAAGATGTGATTGATGTTCAGGGGCTGAAATTAGATCCGGTTTCCCACCGGGTGACGGCGAATGAAAAAGCGCTGGAAATGGGGCCAACGGAATTCAAGTTGCTGCACTTTTTCATGACACATCAGGAGCGGGTCTATAGCCGTGAACAGTTATTGAATAATGTCTGGGGCACGAATGTTTATGTGGAAGACCGGACTGTCGATGTTCATATCAGACGACTGCGTAAAGCATTGGAAGATGCCGGACATGATAAGTTGATTCAGACTGTACGTGGTGCCGGATATCGCTTTTCTGTTAAATCTTAAGGCCAGAATAAAGGAATACAATGGTTGAACGTTTAACCTGGAAAAGGCTGGCTTGGGGGCTGGCTTTTTTTTACTCTCCCTGGCTGGTGATTGGCTGGATTTTCGGTTTTATGCCCTGGCTGTTGCTGTTTGCGACGGCGATTCAGCTGATCTGGCATCTGAATAATCAGATGAAGTTGTCTGTGTGGTTGTGGGATGATAAACGTTTGACACCGCCATCAGGAAAAGGCAACTGGGAATCCCTGTTTAACGGAATTTACCGTTTGCAGCAACGACAGCGTAAGAAGCGTAAAGAGCTGACGAATCTGATTCGCCGTTTTCGTAATGGTGCTGAGTCTTTGCCTGATGCTGTTGTCGTTTTTCGTGATGAAGGGAATATCGTTTGGTGTAACAAGCTTGCACAACATTTGCTTGGCTTTCGCTGGCCTGAAGATGAAGGCCAGCCGGTTTCAAATCTGCTTCGTGCACCAGATTTTATTAAATACCTCAATAAACGGGATTTCTCAGAACCTCTGGAAATTCATTCTCCGCTGAATGTGGAAAGAATGCTGGAATTACGTATCGTACCTTACACTGAAGGTGAGCACTTACTTGTTGTTCGTGATGTCACTCAGCTGAAACAACTGGAAGGTATGCGGCGAAACTTTTTTGCCAATGTCTCGCATGAACTACGTACGCCAATGACAGTGCTGCAGGGTTATCTGGAAATGACCGAGGATCCGGACATGATGACCGGGCCGGTTTGGGTGAAGGCTCATGGTGTCATGACCGAACAGCTGAACCGGATGAATAGTTTGGTCAATCAGTTACTGACGCTTTCCAAGATTGAAGCGGCGCCGATGCATGAACTGGAAGATGTGGTGGATGTACCGGAAATGTTGACCGTTCTGGAAAAAGAAGCCAGTAGTCTCAGTGGCGATGCGAATCATCAGTTGCACTTTGAAATTGATCCGGCCCTGAAAGTGTTAGGTGATGAAGATCAACTGAGAAGTGCGATTTCAAATCTGGTTTACAATGCGGTGAAGTATACGCCGCCGGGTGCGGAAATATTTGTACGCTGGTATGACTCCTATCAGGGGGCTTGCCTTGAAGTTGAGGATAAAGGGGATGGGATTGCACCACAGCATTTACATCGTCTAACCGAACGTTTTTACCGGGTGGATAAAGCCCGTTCCCGTGATACGGGAGGCAGCGGTTTAGGGCTGGCGATTGTGAAGCATGCACTGTCTCATCATGATTCTCATTTAAATATTCAGAGTGAAGTGGGTGCCGGGAGTGTATTCTCTTTTGTCTTACCAAAACGATTAGTTGTCGCCGAATGAAGCAGAGCGTGTTGTACTGTGTTGTCTTGATGGCCTGTGTTTGTAGTTTCCGGGCGTTTGCAAATGATTTGCTGGCTGATGACAGATTGCCAGTGTATCAAAAAGGAGAAAGTGTCTCCGGAAATCTGCTTTCTGTCGGTTCTGATACTTTAGCCGGTGTGATGTCGCTCTGGGTTGAAGCCTTCCATAATTATTATCCCAATGTGAATGCTCAGGTTCAGGCATCCGGTTCATCTACGGCACCCCCTGCTTTAATTCAGGGAACGGCTCAGTTCGGCCCAATGAGTCGGCCGATGCGTAAGAGCGAGATAGAAGCTTTCGAGCAGGCCTATGGTTACAAGCCGACGGAACTCAGGGTCGCAATTGATGCGATTGGGTTGTTTGTGCAGAAAGATAATCCGGTTCAGGGGCTCAACTTCGAGCAAATTGATGCCATTTTTTCTGCAACTCTGCGTTGTGGGGCCGTCCACAAGATTGAATCCTGGTCACAACTGGGAATTCAGTCCCGTTGGGCCAGAAGATCGATTCAGCTGTTTGGCAGAAATGCGGTGTCCGGAACATATGGTTATTTTAAGAGCCATGCTTTATGCGGCGGTGACTTTAATGCGCAGGTCAATGAACAGCCGGGTTCAGCATCCGTGGTTCAGTCAGTGGCTTCTTCCATTAATGCGATTGGCTATTCCGGTGCCGGATACTCTGTTTCCGGTGTGAAACGCATTCCGGTTGCGCGGACCGGGAATCACTATATCTATCCGACCCGGCAAAATATACTTTCCGGCCAATATCCGCTTTCCCGCTTTTTATATCTGTATGTGAATAAGAACCCGGCCAGATCTTTATCACCGGTTGAACAAGCGTTTATCCGGTTTATTTTTTCAAATCAGGGCCAGTTACTGGTTGCCAGAGACGGATATATTCCCGTCTCAGCCGGGATAGCAAGAAAGGAACTGGCGAAAGTCGGGCTTTAGCAGCCGGCTTTCATCCATCCGGCTGCTGAGCTTTAATTTTTCATTAAGTATTAAGTATTAAGTATTAAGTATAATGCAGTGACCATCCGGCACTTTGCCAGTACTGTTGTTCTGTTTCGAGATCGGTGTGAAGCAGTTTATTGTTCTCCAGCCAGTCTTTTTCTTTACTGTTTAACGTCCAGTTATCGTGGTCGTTGACAGTCAGTTTCAGTGCCGGAAGCGGGTCATCACTCCGCTGTCCGTTCAGCACGACAGCCAGCCGGAGTATCCGGATAATTTCGATCACGTGTTTCCTCTTGTACAGAGTCAGTTCTGGCATTTCATTCAGCTTGAGTGCCTTTCGGTGGAAACGTACCAGAGTCGATAATAGTTCCTGTTGCTCTGTATTAAATCCAGGCATATTGGTATGACGTAAAATATAGGCTGAATGGCGGTGGACTCCCTGAAGGCTGATACTTAATCCGACTTCATGGAGCAGGGCACTCCACTCTAATAAATCAAGCAACTCGGTATTTTTGGCCGGGATATCCAGCTCTGGTGCGAGTTGCTCAAAAAACTGTACGGCCAGTTTTTTTACGTTCCGGGCATGCTCTATATCGACCTGATGTTTCAGCGCCAGACTTTCTGCGGTTCTTAAGCGAATATCGGCATATTTTAACCGATCTTCCATTTCATAGAGCAGACCTTCTCTTAATGCACCCTGTGAAAAATGCATTTCTTTGATTTTCAGATCCTTGATAACCGCATAAAGGATGGCAACCCCGGCCACAAACACAGGCTTTCTTTCCTCACTCAAACCTTTCAGAGACAGATCCTGAATACTTCCGGCGTCAACGATCTTATCCAGGAGTTTTTCCAGCCGGGAAGGGGTGATTGAACTATCCTGATGACCCGATTCCGCCAGCACATCGCGGACAGCTTTAATGGTCCCGGATGAACCGAATGCTGTCTCCCAGCCTTTTTTTCTGTACTGCCTGACAATTGATTCCAGTTTCTGTTCCGCAGCAAGAATCGCCTGGTTTAAACGCTTTCGGGTGATTTTTCCATCCGGGAAAAAGCGATTGGTATAGCTGACACAGCCAATCTGCAGACTATTGACCAGCTCAGGGGTAAATTCATGGCCGATGATCAGTTCGGTACTGCCGCCACCAATATCGATCACCAAAATAGATTTGGACTGAGGCTGTGTATGTGCGACTCCCAGATAAATTAAGCGGGCTTCTTCTGTGCCGGGAATCACTTCGACCGGGTAGGGAATGATACGCCGGGCCTGTTCAATAAATTCCGCCGTATTTTTTGCCTGCCGCAGGGTATGTGTGGCTGTAATGCGGACATTCTCCGGAGAAAAGCCCTGAATTCGTTCGGCGAACATTTCCAGGCATTCAATGCCTCTTTGAATCGCACTTTGGTCCAGTCTTTTGTGTTCATCAAGTCCGGTTGCTAAGCGGACCCGTTGTTTATGACGGCTGACGAGTTGTAAATCCTGGTTAACAACCTTTGCCACCACCATATGAAAGCTGTTCGACCCTAAGTCGATGGCTGCAATATGTCTGATTTCATCAACATCTTTCATTTGCTTTTACTTCTTGTGTATTTTTCCGTTTCCGGGTCATTTTTTCTGTATTTTTTAAATAATCATATATCGCGACCTGAGACCGGATTTTTTTCCTGTTACCACGGCTGACATAAGTATTACTCATTTCTTTATCTATCCAGCGGGCTTTCACTGTATCGGTAAAGTGAATATTAATTATATCTATAATTCGCTGTTTTAACCGCTCATCATGAATGGGGGTTGCCACCTCAATCCGGTGATCGATATTCCTTGTCATCCAGTCAGCCGATGAAATATATACCAGTGGATCACCGTTGTTATGAATAATCATCACTCTGGGATGCTCAAGGAAGCGATCGACGATGCTGATGATTGTAATGTTTTCACTGATTCCTTCAATCCCCGGAATCAATGAGCACATTCCCCGGATAATCATTTTTATTTCAACGCCGGCACTACTGGCTTCATAAAGTTTATTCACCAGTCCGCGATCAACCAGATTATTTATCTTGAGTATAATCTGCGCTTTTTTCCCGGCCCTGGCATTTTCAATCTCAGCATCAATTAATTCATACAATCTTAAGCGTGAATTTCTGGGAGACACAATCAATTGCCGGAATTTGACCGGCTGGTACGGATTCTCAATATATCCGAATACATTCCGCACTTCATTGGTGATTTCCGGGTTCGCAGTCAGGAGTGCAAAATCAGTATAAATTCTGGCTGTTTTTTCATGAAAGTTGCCGGTACCGATGTGGGCATACCGGGCAATCTCGCCATTTTCTTTGCGGTTAATGAGCAGCAGTTTTGAGTGTATTTTCAGACCTGGCGCACCAAATATAACGTGCACGCCCGCTTCAGTCAGCACGCGGGACCACTCAATGTTTGCCTCTTCATCGAAACGGGCCTGCAGCTCGACAACAACCGTCACTTTTTTGCCGTTATGTACTGCATGAATCAAAGAGTGCATCAGTTTCGAGTCTTTCGCGACCCGGTAAATATTGATTTTTATACTGATTACTTTGGGATCAAATGAAGCCTGACGAACCAGTTCTGTCATATGGCCAAAGGTATGATACGGGTAATAGAGCAGTATATCCTGCGCTTTGATGGCATCAAATTTGTTCGCATAGCCCTCGAAATCTGCGGACTTCATCGGCGGAAGCGGCTTGTTTTCAAGGTATTCCCGGCCCACATTCGGGAAAGAAATAAAATCTTTGAAGTTATGATATCTGCCCCCCGGTAATAAGCTGTCGTAGTTAGAAATTTCCAGCTTCTCACACAAGAAGTTTAGCATGCTGGCCGGCATCTCCTGCTCATAGACAAAACGCACAGGCATTGCTGTTAAACGCTGTCCGAGCCCTTCGGACATTTGTTCCAGCAAACTGTGTTCCACCTCATGGCTCAGATCATATTCGGCATCCCGGGTCATTTTAATCGCGTAGCCATTGAGTTCATCGTAATCAAAAAAACCATAAAAAATGTCGTTGAGGCAGTAACGGATAATATTATCCAGCAAGATAATTGTTTTGCGCCGTTTACCTTTCTGTTCAGGCAACATGATAAAGCGGGGCAGGTAATCGGTCGGGATTTCGATGAGCGCGTAGCGGGAAACATCCTCTTTTTTCATCTCGACCGTGATATAAGCATATTCATCTTTCAGGTATTGCAGGACATTGGCATCTTTGTTGATGAGCCAGGGAGTGATGTGTGGCAAAACTTCTTTTCTGAAGTATTTTTGTATCCACTTTTCCTGAAACTCGTCCAGCTGGAACTCATTGACCAGAAAGATGCGTCTTCGTGCCATCTCTTTAATCAGCTCATTGTATAAGGTTTCAAAATCCTGATTCAGCTTAAAAACCTTATTCTGCATCTTTGTTAGTAAGTGTTTGAAACTGCTGCTGTTCCCATGTTCCTGGTCGATCAGAATCCGGCGTTTCACATCAGCAAAGCGAACCTTATAAAATTCGTCAAGGTTGTTAGAGAAAATCCCCAGGAACCGGATCCGTTCAATTAACGGAACTGATTTATCGGCAGCTTCCTGAAGGACCCGCTCATTAAAAGAGAGCCAGCTTAATTCCTTCTCTATATACAACTTTTCTGTGTGCATTCCTGTACCTTTTGACTTACTTAAGATGAATGGTATGACTTCTGATAAGATGACTTTTTTGCTGTATTTAATCATGGCTGTTTGGAGCAAATTAGGACTTTTGTGTTACATTTTTATTTCAGTCATTGCATCTTTGTTTGTTTAGTATGCTGAAAAAAAAGGAAATATTAATGAATGAAAGCAAGTTAGATTATTATGTAACGTGTTTCATTTTGTTTGAAATGAATGAAAACAAATTGTTTCATTTTCAGTAGATTATTTGAAGGTTGTCATATAAATGTCATGTCACTGACATATGCTGACACCATCTCAGAGGTTTAAAAAGCGTCATGTCACAGATACATTTCTCGTTAAAAGCAGCAGACAAAAAACGTCTTATCAAGGATCGTTTGATGCGTTATGCAATTACTGCGGGAGGCGGAAGTGTCTTTGGGGCATTAATCCTGATTTTCTTTTACCTTGCGTGGGTCGGGTTACCGCTGTTTTCTGCTGCGCAAATCAAGGTTGATCCTGAGCATATCAATCTGAGTCGCGTATCCCATCCGGTTTTTATGTCTGTTGATAAACATGGCCAGCATGTTTTTACCCTGGGAAGTCTTGGCGAGATGAGTTTTGTTTCCCGGACTTCTTCGCCGCCGGACCGGGTTTTCCGGCAGGCTGATTTTGTTCCGCAGTTATTCGCAGCATCCTCTTCAAAAGAGTGGTTTGCCATGCTTGGGAATCATCAGCAGTTGATTATCGGCAAACCGAAATTTGCATATCAGTATGATGCCGGCGGAGAGCATTTTACGCCGGGGATCGAAATGCTGGATATTTCTCCGGCGTTTCTGAATATGATTCCTGATCAGGTCCGGAAGTTTTCGTTTTCAGCCGATGATCATCAGGTGGTTGCTGGTTTTTTAAATCAGGCCGGTGAACTGAGTATTTTGCGTTATCATTTGTCTGATCCGGAGCATGTGTCACTGAGTCGCTTTCATCATCTGGAAGCTGTTGATGAGATGATGATGTCACCCGATGGTCATACGGTGTATTTGCGGGAAGCATCCGCATTGATTGTGATTAAGTACCGTCCGGATGGATATCAGGTCCGGGAAGTCGTTGATCTGAGTGAAGGAGATCCCTCCCGGCAGGTACGCCAGTCTGTGCTTCTGGCTGGTGGTGAATCATTGATGGTATTGCATTCTCAGGGCATGATTTCTCAGTGGTTTGATGTTGTCAGTCATGATGAAAGACATCTGACTCACATTCGTAATTTTACGGTGGGCAAAAAAACACAGTACTTACTGCCGGATTCTTTTCATAAAGGCTTTTTCATATTTGATACCGATGGCAGAGTCAGAAATTATTATGCCGCGACGAAAAAACGGGTGTTCTCCGGCAAACTTTATGCGCAGGTGCCGGAGCTGGCTGCATTTTCAGGGAATGAAAAACATCTGGTGACCTACAGTCAGGGAAAAATTCAGTTTGCCACAGTGGATTTAAAATATCCTGAAATTTCATTTTCGGCGCTGTGGCAGAAAATCTGGTACGAAAACTATCCTGAACCTGATTATGTCTGGCAGTCGACCTCTGTATCGGATGTGTTTGAGCCAAAATTCAGTCTGGTGCCGATTGTTTTTGGTACGGTAAAAGCGGCTTTTTATGCCATGTTACTGGCTGTGCCTGTTGCTGTGTTGGCGGCAATTTATACGGCTTATTTTATGTCGCCAGGGATGCGCAGAAAGGTGAAGCCGTCAATTGAGTTGATGGAGGCACTGCCGACGGTGATTATCGGATTTCTTGCCGGTTTATGGCTGGCTCCGATAGTTGAAAGGCATTTGGTCTCTGTGTTGATGATGGTGGTATTTTTACCGCTGATTGCACTTCTTTTCGGTGTGTTCTGGTTTTTTTTCCCGGAAAAATGGCGCCGAAATATGGATAAAGGCTGGCACGCCGTCTTGTTAATTCCCATACTCATGATTGGTGCCGGGCTGATTTATTACTTTAGTTTTTATCTGGAAGCGTGGTTTTTTCAGGGAGATGTCCGTTATTTTCTGGTTCAGTATGGGATCGATTTTGATCAGAGAAATGCATTAGTTGTCGGGCTGGCCATGGGATTTGCGGTGATTCCGACAATTTTTACCATTGCTGAAGATGCGGTATTTTCTGTGCCGAAGCATTTATCTGATGGTTCTTCAGCGCTTGGAGCAACCCGCTGGCAAACTTTAACTCATGTTGTCTTGCTGACAGCAAGTCCGGGCATTTTCTCTGCCATAATGATTGGGATTGGCCGGGCAGTCGGTGAAACTATGATAGTGTTGATGGCGACCGGAAATACGCCGATTAAAGACTGGAACATATTTGAGGGGATGCGGACACTTGCTGCGACAATTGCCGTCGAATTACCTGAATCAGAAGTGGGCAGCAGTCAGTATCGTTTATTGTTTTTGGCAGCGCTGATTTTATTTGTTTTTACTTTTTTCGTGAATTCTCTGGCTGAGTGGGTTCGTTTGAGATTAAGAGAGAAATACCGGGCGTTATAAGAGATGCAGGAAAAGAGAGCAAATGTTTAAGTGGATTAAGTCCGGTGAGCCCTGGGTTTGGTTAACAGGTGGAGCTGTCAGCCTCAGTCTTTTGGCTGCGCTGGGACTTTTATTATTAATCGGCTGGAAAGGATTAACTTATTTCTGGCCTTCGGCATTGTGGGAATGGCACAGCATTGCCGGAGAGCGGATCATCGGTCAGCTATATGATAAAGATGTTGTGCTGGCTTCCCGCTTGCCTGCGCTACAGAAAAAAGACCGTCAAACGATGGGTGAAGAGCCAGCCCATACTTTGACCAGGCTGCATATTAAAGTGGCAAACCGGGATATCTATCCGTCTGATTTTATTTCTCTGACGGAAAATGAAATCGCTTCGGTTTCTCTGGCGTACGGCTGGGCCGTGATTGATCGCGAATATTACGGCCAGTTTTTTGGCCGTCCTGAAGGATATCTGAAAGCGGATGGCACGCTTGCTTCTGATATGAATCAGGCGCTTGAATCTGCGTTGGCAAAGAATATTACGATCAAGAAAAAAATAGCGCTGATGACAGAAGGCGAGGTTCAGCGACTCAACCGCGGGATTGAAGCGCTACGTCTTGAAAAGCGCAAACAAGAACTTGAACACCAGTTAACGCCAGAATTTTTACAGCAATATCAGCAGAAAAAAAACGCATTGCATCAGGCGCTGATGCAGGCGGAAAGTCAGATTGATGACTACCGTGATCAACTCAAAGCACCTGTTTTACTGGTCCGGGATATGAAAGACAACACCATCCGGATTCCGGTGAGCCAGATTTCATCTCTCTGGTATCCGGATGACATGAGTTTCTTTGCGAAAGTTCAGCACTGGGGTGTGCAGGTCTGGCATTTTCTGTCGGAAGATCCCAGAGAATCTAATTCAGAAGGCGGCGTCTTTCCGGCAATTTTTGGTACGATTCTGCTGGTGATCATTATGGCTGTGATTGTCATGCCCCTTGGGGTTGTCGCTGCGGTTTATCTGCATGAATATGCGAAAAATAACTTCCTGACCCGGTTGATCCGGGTTTCTGTAATGAATCTCGCAGGTGTCCCCTCAATTGTTTATGGTGTATTCGGGCTGGGCTTTTTTGTGTATACCATCGGTGGATCGGTTGATCAGCTGTTTTATCCTGAACGTTTGCCGGCACCGACATTCGGAACGCCTGGCTTGCTTTGGTCAGCGCTAACTCTCGCGGTGTTAACTTTACCTGTGGTGATTGTTGCCACTGAGGAAGGATTAAGCCGGGTACCGGTATCTGTTCGTCATGGTTCTCTGGCATTGGGGGCGACTCAGTTTGAAACGATCTGGAAGATTGTTATTCCAATGGCAAGCCCGGCGATGATTACCGGCTTGATCCTGGCGATTGCGCGTGCGGCGGGGGAAGTTGCACCCTTAATGCTGGTGGGGGTGGTGAAATTTGTTTCCCGTCTCCCGGTTGATGATCAGTTCCCGTATTTACATCTGGAACGTAAGTTCATGCATCTGGGATTTCATATTTATGATGTCGGGTTTCAGACCAGTAATATTGAGGCAGCCAGACCACTGGTTTTTGCCACATCATTTTTGTTAGTTGCCGTGATTATCATGCTGAATATGACAGCAATTAGTATCCGGAATAATTTACGTGAAAAATACAGGACAATGGGACAGGATTAATCATGGAACCATTTAACTCTCCGGTTGGTTTTCAGTTGCCGGTAGATGTTGATCATTTGACCAGCCAGCAAACTGCTATCGACATTGAACATTTAAGTTTGTGCTATCAGGGCAAGCAGGCGTTACATGATATTTCAATGCGTATCCCTAAAGGGTTAGTGACTGCTTTTATCGGACCTTCCGGGTGTGGTAAATCAACGTTATTACGCTGCCTGAACCGGATGAATGATCTGGTTGAAAACTGTCAGGTGAGCGGAGAAGTCAGGTTACACGGTCAGGATATTTATGCGCCATCTGTGGATGTTGCAACATTACGCCGCCGGGTTGGGATGGTATTTCAGCGGCCCAACCCTTTTCCTAAATCGATTTATGAAAATGTCGTTTATGGGTTGAGGTTACAGGGGATTAAAGAGACCCGGGTACTGGATGATGCGGTTGAACGTTCATTAAGAGCGGCTGCATTATGGGATGAAGTCAAAGACAGGCTGCATGAAAATGCATTCGGCCTCTCGGGTGGACAGCAGCAGCGCCTGGTGATTGCCCGTGCGATTGCTATCGAGCCAGAAATTCTTTTGCTGGATGAGCCGACTTCGGCGCTTGATCCTATCTCTACCCTGACTATTGAAGAGTTAATGACTGAACTGAAGAAGAAATATACGGTTGTTATTGTGACTCACAACATGCAACAAGCAGCAAGAGTGAGTGATTACACTGCGTTTATTCATATGGGAAAATTGATCGAGTACGCAGATACTGATTCTATTTTTACTTCTCCGGTGAAAAAGCAGACAGAAGATTATATAACAGGACGTTATGGATAGTTTTGAATAAAACACATAGCGTGTTTTACACAAGGTGCAATCAGGATTTTTTATGCAATTGGGTCGTCATATTTCAGGGCAGTTTAATGCTGAGCTGGAATCTATCAGAACGAATGTACTGACTATGGGAGGTCTGGTTGAGCAGCAATTGTCATTTGCTATGCAGGCATTACATAAGCAGGATATTGAATTAGCCCGTCAGGTCATTCGGGATGATCATAAAGTGAATGCTATGGAAGTATCAATTGATGAATCCTGTACCCGGATTATTGCCAAACGGCAGCCGGCTGCAAAGGATTTGCGCCTGGTCATTGCGATTATTAAGACGATTACTGATCTGGAACGTATCGGTGATGTAGCCGCCAAGATGGCTTATGTGGCGATTGAAACGCCGGATCTGAAAGATCGTAAGTTTCATGTATCTCTTGAACCGCTTTGCCGTCAGGCTATCGCTATGCTGCATCAGGTCCTTGATGCTTTTGCACGGATGGACATCGAAGCTGCCGCTGAAGTTCACAAGCTGGATGATCGTCTGGATTCTGAATATGAAGCCGTGATCCGTCAGTTAATGACTTACATGATGGAAGATACGAAAAATATACCGCATATTCTTCAGGTCATGTGGTCTGCACGGGCCATTGAGCGGGTTGGAGACCGGTGTCAGAATATCTGTGAATACATTATTTATTTCGTGAAGGGAAAAGATGTCCGCCATCTGGATGACCAGTCAATTGAAGAGGTCTTGCGCAAGGAATAAAGCTTTGGGTGAGATTGAGGGTTTAATCATCTCATCCAGATGAACAGTTTATTTTCCAGATTAGTATAAAAAACAGAAGGTGAAAAACCTGAAGATAAAAAAAACCGGAGCTGATGCTCCGGTTTTGAGAAGGGCTTTACTTTTATACTAATTTTTCAGGGTATTGCTTTATTATTATCCAACCAGAGCCTGTGTTGAGTCAGACTCGTTTTGGTGATTATTTTTTATCAAGATCATCCGTATGTTCAGACAGATAAGCTGCAACGCCTTCAGGAGAGGCTTTCATGCCTTCTTTACCTTTTTCCCATTGAGCCGGACATACTTCGCCGTGCTCCTGGTGGAAGCTTAATGCATCAACCATACGAAGCATTTCATCAATATTACGTCCCAGAGGACCATCATTGATCACCTGATGACGGACAAGACCTGCTTCATCAATCAGGAAAGAGCCGCGTAGTGCGATTCCGGGGCCATTTGGATCCACAACATCATAGGCGTTAACAATTTCATGAGTCGTGTCAGCAACTAAAGGATATTTAACCTGACCGATACCGCCGTTATCAATTGCAGTGTTACGCCATGCATTGTGAGAGAATACTGAATCGATAGAAACACCAATAACTTCACAGCCTTTTTCCTGGAAATCAGCCAGACGCTTATCAAATGCGATGATTTCTGACGGGCATACAAAAGTGAAATCCAGAGGGTAGAAAAACAGAACAGCTTTTTTACCTTTGATGAAATCTTTCAGATTAAAGTTATCAACGATTTCACCGTTACCAAGAACTGCTCCGGCAGTAAAGTCAGGGGCTTGACGACCAACTAGTACCATTTTTATTGCTCCTAAGAGTTATATTGATTTCCAAACAATTTAACCGGTCATTCCCGGTTCCCGTTTGCATGAGTCAACTATAGACCATATTTCAGGATAGAAAAAAGCGAAATAAATAGATTGAGTTTATCGAAAAAAACGATGAGTCAGAGTATGCTGGAGGTCTGTCTTTCCCTAAGTAATTATTATCATTTTTATGAATAAATGGCCAAGCCTGAAACAAATTCATTACCTGATCACATTATATGAGACACGTCATTTCAGTGATGCTGCTGAACGGTGTTTTGTCAGCCAGTCAACCCTGAGTAAAGGGATACAAAATCTTGAAGAGTTGATTGGATGCCCGCTCTATGAAAAAAAGGACAAAAAGAGTCCGTTGGTTTTTACGCATATCGGAGAGCTGGTTGTCAATCAGGGGCGTGAATTACTGGCAAAAGGACAGGATCTGGTCGAGCTGGGCCGTCTATGCCAGGACAATATGATGGAAGGGCAACTGAGAGTTGGCTGTATTCCGACGATTGCCCCTTTTCTGCTGGGTGATTTAGTTCAGGAGGTCAATGTACGTTATCCTGAATTGCACCTTTTACTCAAAGAAGATACGACAGCAAATCTGCTTCAGGAATTACACCGGGGTGAATTGGATGTCCTTGTTTTAGCATTACCCGTAGATATAGGAAAAATGGAAAGCCGGATCGTAGGAAAAGATCCTTTCCGGATGATTATCAGCCAGAATCAGGTGAATCATATTCCGGTTCCGGTTCGTTATGATGATCTACCGGATGAATCCGTGTTTTTACTGGAGAATGAACACTGTTTGACGGATCATGCGGTTTCTGCCTGTAAGCTGACTGATAAAACAAAGATAAATCCTTTCTCAGCAACAAGTTTGCACACCCTGGTTCAGATGGTCGCCAATGGTTTAGGGACAACGTTTATTCCGCAAATGGCGATTAATCACGGATTGCTGGAAAATCAGAAGCTTGTGACTGTTGAGCCTCCGGGTCAAAATGCATATCGCTTAATTGGGTTGGTCTGGCGTCCCAGCTCATCGAGGCGGCCGGTTTTTGAGCACCTGGCTGATTTAGTCTCAGAACTTCTTTAGAATTTGAAATTTAGTGCTGTAAAATGAAATTAATTCAGAATTTAGCTCTTTTTGTGCTTTTTTATCTGTAAAATTTTACAGCAGTAAATGATTGAAGTTTTCATAAAATAATGAATCTTCACAATGTCAATTTAACAACATTTTCCCAAACCATTCCTGAAGTGTCCTTTTTTATTTAAATAAAATCAGATAGTAAGTCATTTGCATAGTCATTTTGTTCTTCTGTTTTTGTTTTTTTATTACGTAATTAAGTTTCATTTTTTGTTTTTATATAGAGAGTATGATCTGTCGAAATCATTTTTTTGTTATCCCCGCACTTTAAAAAATTCAACTTATTTCCTAGTCTTTTTATGACCGGGCAATATTGTTTGTCTGGGTTTTTGCGGTAATAAATAATTTACAAACAGCATGTTGTTTTTCTATGTGTCTGAGTTTTCGGGGAATTATGTTTAATTAAATATATGTTGTTTGAAATTTACAAATGAAAAGCCTGCATGAAGGAATTAATATTATGATGGAACCATTGTCTGAAGAAAAAACACTGTCTTCCGGCCGGAAATTATTAGATGAACGTTTTCAAATTCACGGAAATATATCCGATGGGCAGCAACATATCATTTCACCTGATGCTCAGGCCTTTTTAGCTGAATTATGTGAACGTTTTGCGGCTCGTGTCGGAGATTTATTAGAACAGCGGGAAGTACGTCAGGCCAAAATAGATCAAGGTCAGTTACCAGACTTTTTGCCTGAGACCAGTGATATCCGGGAAGGAAGCTGGAAGATCCTCGGTATTCCTGAAGATATTCAGGACCGCCGGGTTGAGATCACCGGACCGACTGATCGTAAGATGGTGATTAATGCGCTGAATGCAAATGTCAAAGTGTTTATGGCTGACTTTGAAGATTCGATGTGTCCGGAGTGGTCCAAGCTGCTTGACGGACAGGTCAATCTATACGATGCGGTCAATGAAACGATAGAGTACCAGAATCCAGAGACAGGAAAACACTATCAGCTTGAGGGTGATCCGGCCGTGCTGATATGCCGGGTGCGTGGATTACACCTGCGGGAAAAGCATGTCACTTTTGACGGACAACAAATTCCCGGCGCACTGTTTGATTTCGCACTGTATTTCTTCAACAACTATCGTGCACTGCTGAAAAAAGGCAGTGGTCCTTATTTTTATCTGCCAAAGCTGCAAGCCTATCAGGAAGCGAAATGGTGGAGTGATGTTTTTCACTTTACAGAATCATATTTTGGACTGGATACCGGAACAATCAAAGCCACTGTTCTGATTGAAACATTACCGGCTGTGTTTGAAATGGATGAAATTCTTTTTTCCCTTAAAGAACACATTGTCGGCCTGAACTGCGGACGCTGGGATTATATTTTCAGTTATATCAAAACCCTGAAAAATTATCCGGATCGTATTCTGCCTGACCGGCAGGTTGTCACCATGGATAAGCCCTTCCTGAATGCATATTCCCGGTTATTGATCCGGACCTGTCACCGCCGTGGTGCGTTTGCCATGGGAGGCATGGCTGCTTTCATTCCTGCGAAAGACCCGGAACAAAACAAGCTTGTTCAGGAGAAAATCCGCCATGATAAATCACTGGAAGGTTCCAATGGTCACGATGGGACATGGGTCGCTCACCCAGGCCTGGCCGATACCGCGATGTCAGTGATGAGCGAATTTTTAGGGGAACGCTCAAATCAGCTCGATGTGAGCCGGGAGTCCGATGCGCCGATTCGTGCCGAAGAGCTCCTGATGCCTTGCGAAGGTGAAAGGACTGAAGCAGGGATGCGACACAATATCAGAGTTGCTCTGCAATATATCGAAGCCTGGATCTCCGGAAATGGCTGTGTCCCGATTTATGGCTTGATGGAAGATGCCGCGACCGCTGAAATTTCCAGAACGTCTATCTGGCAATGGATCAAGCATGGTAAATCGCTGGATAACGGTGAGATCGTGACAAAGGCGTTGTTTGAGCATTATTTGCAGGAAGAAATTGATGTGGTCAGAAATGAGATCGGAGAAACCCGTTTTCAGTCCGGCCAGTTTGAGCAGGCTGCCCAGCTGATGAAGTCACTGACGATAAGTGATGAGCTGACAGACTTTTTGACCGTACCGGGATACGAGTATTTATCCTGATTGAATCAGTCAAACCGGTTGAATCATGGCGTTTCAGCTCGTTTGGCCATCAGAAATGAAACGTGAAACAGGATTTCTGTGTCTGTAGCGCCCGCTTTGCGGGCAGGCAGAGAGAGTAAGGTAAGACTGCCGGAGACTCCGGCACTGATAAAGGAAGGACAAAACTATGACATTGACTCGTCGTCAGCAAATTGAAGCACTGGAAAAAGACTGGGAAACCAATCCGCGCTGGAAGCATGTAAAGAGAACGTATTCTGCTGAAGAAGTGGTTGCTTTGCGGGGATCGGTGATGCCTGAATATACATTGGCACAAATGGGCGCCGATAAACTGTGGTCTCTGGTCAATGGCAGTGCTAAAAAAGGCTATGTGAACTGTTTAGGTGCGTTGATCGGCGGTCAGGCCGTTCAGCAGGCTAAAGCTGGGATTGAAGCGATTTATTTATCCGGCTGGCAGGTTGCCGCTGATAATAATACAGCATCGACGATGTATCCGGATCAGTCGCTATACCCGGTCGATTCTGTTCCTGCGGTTGTGGAAAGAATTAATAATGCTTTTCGCCGGGCTGATCAAATCCAGTGGTCCAATGGTTTGTCGCCGGATTCAGAAGACGGAACGGACTACTTCTTACCTATTGTTGCAGACGCAGAAGCCGGATTCGGTGGTGTTTTGAATGCTTATGAACTGATGAAAAATATGATTGAGTCAGGAGCTGCTGGCGTTCACTTCGAAGATCAACTCGCATCCGTGAAAAAATGTGGGCATATGGGCGGAAAAGTGTTGGTTCCGACTCAGGAAGCGGTCCAAAAGTTAATTGCTGCCCGCCTTGCAGCAGATGTGGCAGGAACCACGACACTGGTGATTGCCAGAACCGATGCAAATGCCGCAGACCTGCTGACATCGGATTGTGACCCTTACGATAAAGACTTCATTATTGGTGAGCGTACCGCCGAAGGATTTTATCGGGTGAAAGCCGGGATTGAACAGGCGATTTCCCGCGGACTTGCTTATGCGCCTTATGCTGATTTGGTCTGGTGTGAAACCGCTAAACCTGATTTGGAGGAGGCCAGACAATTTGCAGAAGCCATACATGAGCAATATCCTGATCAATTGCTGGCGTATAATTGTTCTCCTTCATTTAACTGGGAAAAGAACCTGGATGCTGAGACGATCGCAAAATTCCAGCAGGCACTCGCTGATATGGGATACCGTTATCAGTTCATCACGCTGGCTGGTATTCATAACATGTGGTTTAACATGTTTGACCTGGCACATGCTTATGCGCAGGGCGAAGGAATGCGTCACTATGTTGAAAAGGTTCAGCGTCCGGAATTTGAAGCGGCTGAAAAAGGCTATAGTTTTGTCGCTCACCAGCAGGAAGTTGGTACGGGTTACTTTGATAAGATGACCAATACGATTCAGGGCGGACAATCCTCTGTGACAGCACTGACCGGTTCAACTGAAGAAGATCAGTTCTGAGCAGATACCCCCAATATGTTGACGACTGCCGGAGGTGCTTTTTCTCCGGCTTTCTTTTTCCAGACTCTGTTCTGTCAGGAATAAGTCAGGCCATTTATCCGGCAGACAGAAAGAAGTTATTCAGTTACTGCCGGGAATCACAGCTATATTTTTCCGTTGATTTCACCCGGCCCGATTTCGTCTGATTCTGTCTCGTCTTCCGGATCGATTTCATCAGGTTCGACCTCTTCCTGAAGTTCCAGTAAATTGATTGCAATCGATACAAAGTCACTGTCAGTAATAATACCGACTAATTTGTCATGATCGATAATAGGCAGGCAGCCTACTTTATGTTTTTGCATGAAAATTGCGCTTTCTTTTAGTCCGGCTACGGGTGAGACCGTCATGATATTTTTATTCATTATCTCTGAAAGCGGGTAAACATAGGGGCGGTGGTTACTGACCGTGTCCTGATCCAGACAGGAATCCTGTGCTTTCAGGATATCCCGTTGAGATATAATGCCGAGTAAGTGATAACTTTCATTGACGATAGGGACATGTCTGATGTCGTGTGCAGTCATCAGTGACAATGCGTCTTCTATTGTATGTGATGGCTGTAATGTGTGTGGGTGACGGGTCATCATGTCTTCAATTTTTATCATGGTAAACTCCTTAACACACGGAACCGGAATCTCTTAATCAACCAGCCTTTGCCGGATAAGCTCTCCCGCAGTTCATCATGTGGCTGTGACAACAACAGTGCCTCATTTGAATATAGTTGCTTCTGCTCCGGTGGTGTGAGATGTGTTCGTCGGTTTCTCTTTTTTTCCTGAAAAATCGTCACCCATTACTGATGAATTTACTAAATCTTCTGCCGTTGAGAAAAATTTCCGTATATACTACCGCGCTGCAAATGAGCCAATCAAATTCAATGAAGACAAGAACCATGCAAGTTTCAGATTTTTATTTTGACTTACCGGATGAGCTGATTGCCCGGTATCCTAAACCAGAGCGAAGTGCCAGCCGCCTTTTACAGCTCAACGGAAATACCGGAGAGGTTGTTGATCGTACATTTAAAGATGTTCTGGATCTTGTTTCTCCCGGGGATTTACTGGTTTTTAATAATACCAGAGTGATTCCGGCCCGTATGTTTGGGCGGAAATCATCCGGTGGTAAAATTGAGGTTCTGGTTGAGAGAATTCTGGATGAGCAGCATATTCTGGCTCATGTTCGTTCGTCCAAAGCACCTAAGCCTGGCGCCGCTCTGTTTTTGGGGGAGCATGATGAATTTCAGGCGACGATGGTTTCCCGTCAGGATGCATTATTTGAAATCCGTTTTGAAAGTGAACTGCCGGTGCTTGATATTCTGGATAGCATTGGTCACATGCCATTGCCGCCCTATATTGACCGGCCGGATGAAGAAGCCGATAAAGAGCGTTATCAAACGGTTTATAACGAAAAACCAGGCGCTGTTGCGGCACCAACTGCCGGACTTCATTTTGATGATGAATTACTTGAACAAATTTCGGCAAAGGGTGTCGAAATGGCTTATGTCACGCTTCATGTCGGGGCTGGAACCTTTCAGCCGGTTCGGGTTGACAACATCAGTGAGCATCACATGCATTCTGAATATGTTGAAGTTTCTCAGGACGTTGTCGATGCAATTCAGGCGACAAAAGCGCGTGGCGGAAGCGTCATTGCTGTCGGCACCACATCGGTCCGCTCGCTGGAAAGTGCAGCTCAGAATGCTTTGAAAAATAGTGAAGCACTCGCTTCTTTTTTTGGTGACACCAGTATATTTATTTATCCGGGGTATGAATATCAGGTTGTTGATTGCCTGATTACCAACTTCCATTTGCCTGAATCCACGTTAATCATGTTGGTCAGTGCATTTGCCGGATACACGCATGTGATGGAAGCGTATCAGCATGCCGTCAAAGAGAAATATCGCTTTTTCAGCTACGGAGATGCGATGTTTATAAATAAAAGAACAGATAAAAGCTAATCCTGTTCTTGCAGACCGTCAGATTGTTTCTCTGGCATTTTGGAGGCGTTGTGAAATTAAAATTTGAGCTGAAGAAAAAGAATGGAAATGCCCGTCGCGGGCAAATTCAGTTTGAACGGGGTACTGTTCAGACACCTGTGTTTATGCCTGTTGGTACATATGGTACAGTCAAAGGCATGACACCTGAAGAAGTAAAAGAGACCGGAGCAGAAATTCTGCTGGGGAACACATTTCATTTGTGGCTGCGTCCGGGACAGGAAATCATGAAAATGCATGGTGATCTGCATGATTTCATGAACTGGCAGGGACCTATTTTAACTGACTCTGGCGGCTTTCAGGTCTTTAGTCTGGGCGATATCCGTAAAATTACAGAGGAAGGTGTGCATTTCCGGAATCCGGTTAACGGTGAAAAGATTTTCATGGATGCGGAAAAATCGATGGAGATTCAGCGGGACTTAGGTTCCGATATTGTGATGATTTTCGATGAATGTACGCCATACCCGGCAAGCCATGATGAAGCCAAAAGCTCAATGGAGATGTCGCTGCGATGGGCCAAACGTTCCCGGGATCACTTTGATCAACTGGAAAATCCCAATTCTCTGTTTGGCATTGTTCAGGGAAGCGTTTATGAAGATCTGCGTGATATTTCTGCGAAAGGGCTGACAGACATCGGTTTTGATGGCTATGCTGTTGGAGGGCTGGCTGTTGGTGAGCCTAAAGAAGATATGCATCGGATTCTGGAACATACTTGTCCTTTATTACCCGAAGATAAACCCCGCTACCTGATGGGTGTTGGTAAGCCGGAAGATCTGGTTGAAGGGGTTCGTCGCGGCATTGATATGTTCGATTGTGTGATGCCGACGCGGAATGCAAGAAATGGTCATTTGTTTGTGACGGGGGGTGTGGTAAAAATCCGCAATGCCAAACACAAAACAGATACGACCCCTCTGGATCCCGAGTGTGATTGCTATACCTGCAAGAACTACTCTAAGTCCTACTTGCATCATCTTGATCGCTGTAACGAGATTTTGGGCGCGCGACTCAATACCATCCATAATCTGCGTTATTATCAACGATTAATGGCAAGTATTCGTCAGGCGATAGAAGCGGATCGTTTTGAAGAGTTTGTCACAGAATTTTATGCAAGACGAGACAGAGATGTACCACCTGTGGGTCAGGTATAAACTGGTTAAGTGATACGCGATTATCTGCCATAAGGTTGAATTTCGTGTCAGTTAACCCAACTAAGATGAATACATTTTATATTTTACAACAATAAAATCAGAGGACGTTCTCAATGAGTTTAATTTCGGTTGCCCATGCTGCGGGCGCAGGTGCTCCAGCGGGCGGTGGTTTTGAAATGCTGATCATGCTGGCAGTTTTTGCTGTGATTTTTTATTTCATGATTTACCGGCCACAATCAAAGCGTGTGAAAGAGCACAAAAATCTGATGGCATCCATGTCAAAAGGTGATGAAGTTCTGACCAGTGGTGGTCTTGTTGGTAAGATTACAAAAATCGCTGAAGATAATGATTTTATTTCGATTGAATTAAATCAGAATAATGAAGTTGTCATTAAAAAAGATTTTGTGACTGCAGTGCTGCCTAAAGGTACGCTTAAATCTCTATAAACGGCCAGAGGATCCTCGCTGTGCTTAACCGTTATCCATTATGGAAGTACTTGATGGTGGTATTTATTATCGCCATCTCTGCATTGTACGCACTTCCAAACATTTACGGTGAAGATCCGGCAGTTCAGGTCACAGGAGCGCGTGGCGCTTCTGTTGAGTTGTCAATGCTGGATACTGTTACCAATGCGCTGGATAAAGCGCATCTTTCTTATAAATCTGCTGTGTTAGAGAAAGGTTCTATCCTTGTTCGTTTTAAAGACACAGACACACAAATCAGTGCCCGTGATATCATCAGTGGTGCACTTGGCAAAAACGTCATTGTTGCTTTAAACCTGGCGGCGTCTACACCAAACTGGCTTGAATCGATTGGTGGTTCGCCAATGAAGCTGGGTCTTGATTTACGTGGTGGGGTTCACTTCCTGATGGAAGTTGATATGAACGCGGCCATGGAAAAATTACTTTCTCAGGAAGAAGACGCGTTCCGGACTGAGTTACGTGAAGCGAAAATTCGTTATCGTTCAATTAAAACGGCGGAAAATCAGTCTGTTAATATTATTCTGCGCAATGAAGAGCAGGCAAATCAGGCGTTAAAACTACTTCAGCCTAAACACCCTGATATGACGTTGACTGCCAGTGATAATAATGGCCGTTTTGTGCTGAATGCCAAATATACAGAAGCCCGCCTTTTAGCGATTCGTAAAGATTCTGTTGAACAAAATATTAAAATTCTGAGAAACCGGGTGAACGAACTCGGTGTTGCTGAACCGTTAGTTCAGCGCCAGGGAGCGAGCCGCATTGTGGTCGAACTTCCGGGGGTTCAGGACACTGCCCGTGCGAAAGAAATTCTGGGTGCGACGGCAACGCTTGAGTTCCGCCAGGTCGATACCAGTGTTGATTTGTCAGCAGCAGCTGCTGGCCGTGTACCTGCCGGCACTGAAGTGAAAAAGGACCGTCAGGGACGCCCTGTCGTGCTGAAAAAACGAGTTATTCTGAGTGGTTCAAGTATCACTGATGCCAGTTCAAGTACAGATGAATACGGTCGGCCTCAGGTTAATATTTCTTTGGATAGTGAAGGTGGCAGTAAGATGTCAGCTTTCTCTGAGAAGAATATCGGCAAGCTGATGGCAACTGTTTTTGCTGAATATAAAGACAGTGGCCGCAAAACACCTGAAGGCAAAGTGATTCTGAGTAAGCATGAAGAAGTGATTAATCAGGCAACAATTCAGTCTGCTTTGGGAAGAAGCTTCAGAATTACCGGTATTGATTCACCTGCTGAAGCGCATAACTTAGCGTTGCTGCTTCGTGCGGGGGCGTTGATTGCTCCGATATCGATTGTTGAAGAACGAACCATTGGTCCTTCTATGGGACAACAGAATATCGATATGGGGATTCAGGCTTGTCTGTGGGGTATGTTGGCGGTGATGTTGTTTACTGCACTTTACTACCGCAAATTTGGTTTGATTGCGAATCTGGCTCTGTTTGCCAACCTGGTTTTAATTGTTGGTGTGATGTCCATGATTCCGGGTGCAACGATGACTTTACCGGGCATTGCCGGGATCGTACTGACTGTCGGGATGGCTGTTGATGCCAACGTGCTGATATTTGAACGGATCCGGGAAGAGTTACGTGATGGTAAAAACCCGCAGCAGGCAATTCATCAGGGATATGCGAATGCGTTTAGTACCATTGCTGATGCGAATATCACCACATTGATTACAGCAATTATTTTATTTGCGGTCGGAACGGGTGCAATTAAAGGTTTTGCTGTGACATTGTCGATTGGTATTTTAACTTCCATGTTTACTGCGATCATCGGCACCCGGTGTGTTGTGAATCTGCTTTATGGCGGTAAACGTATTAAGAAATTGTCGATCTGATAAAGGCTGGGAATAGATATGTTTCAAATTCTTAAAGCAAAACAAGCGATCGACTTTATGCGTTGGTCGAAGTTTGCATTCGTACTGTCATTGATGATGATTGCTGGTTCAATATTTACCCTGTCTACACAGTGGTTGAACTGGGGATTAGATTTTACCGGCGGTACATTGATTGAAGTTGGTTTTGAACAACCTGCAAATCTGGAAGCGGTTCGTACTTCACTTGAAGGAAAAGGATTTTCCGATGCGACTGTGCAAAACTTTGGTTCGGCGCGGGAAGTGATGGTCCGTTTGCGTCCTCGTGAGGGCGTAAAAGGTGAAACGCTGGGTAACCAGATCATTAATGCGATTAAAGAAGGGACCGGTGAAAATGTTGAAATGCGCCGGATTGAGTTTGTTGGACCTAATGTTGGTGATGAATTAACCGAAGCTGGTGGTCTGGCAATTCTGGTTTCTTTGATTTGTATTCTGCTTTATGTTTCTATGCGATTTGAGTGGCGTTTAGCTGCTGGTGCGGTATTAGCGCTTGCGCACGACATTATTATCACATTAGGTGTTTTTTCACTGTTACAAATCGAGGTTGATTTAACCATCGTTGCTGCATTGTTGACGGTTGTGGGTTACTCCCTGAACGATACCATTGTTGTATTTGACCGTATCCGGGAGAACTTCCGTAAGATGCGGAAAGGTGAACCACCTGAAGTCATGAATAACTCGATTACACAAACATTGAGCCGAACGTTGATTACTTCAGCAACAACTTTATTTGTGGTAATTGCATTGTTCCTGAAAGGTGGTGCGATGATTCACGGTTTTGCACTGGCACTCTTGCTGGGTATTACTGTGGGTACATACTCTTCTATTTATGTGGCCTCTGCGCTGGCGTTGAAACTGGGTATTACCCGTGAGCATTTAATGCCGCCTCAGGTTGAAAAAGAAGGCGCTGAATTCGAAGAATATCCTTAGGATGAAAGCTAAAAAAAAACCGCTGATGATTCAGCGGTTTTTTTATGAATGCTTATTTTAAGATAGCGCTGTTGCCGTTTTCCCGAATGTGTCTGAGCAGTGCCTGAGTGCCTTTAGGGCTTGATGCCACGATATTACCTGACTTCATATATTCGGTACCGCCCGAAAAATCAGTCAGAATGGCGCCTGCTTCTCTGGCAATCAAATCACCCGCTGCCATATCCCAGGGCTTCAGGCCCAATTCAAAATACCCATCTACCCGATTTGCTGCAACATAACAAAGATCAAGCGCTGCGGAGCCAGTTCTGCGGAAATCTGCACACTCAGTGAAAAGAGAAGTCACGATTTTCAGATAAGATTCTGAATGTTGCTTACTTTTGAAAGGAAAACCAGTGGCAAGAACAGTGCCTTTCAGATCTTTGAGAGGATTCACCCTGATACGGGAGTTATTTAACTGGGCTCCTTGCCCACGTTGCGCTGTAAATAATTCATTCAGCATTGGATCGTAAATACAGGCGACTTCGGTTCTTCCTTTCATCCGGACTGCGATAGATACCGCAAAATGAGGAAGCCCTTTCATAAAGTTTGTTGTGCCATCCAGTGGGTCTATGATCCATTGTACGTCTTTGTCTTTCCCTTCTGTCAGGCCACTTTCTTCTGCGACAATCGCATGATCAGGGTATGAAGTTTTAATCACATCAATAATAATGGACTCTGCTTCTTGATCGACATTGGTGACAAAGTCGTTAACGCCTTTTTGAGTGGTTTGAATTTTATCAGCGTTTTCTAGTGATTTAGCAATATGGTTACCAGCTTTTCGCGCTGCGCGAATAGCAATATTTAGCATTGGATGCATAGAATTTTCCCAGCAGATGTTAAAGAACAAAAAAAGCGGACGGCAGTATATCAAAATTTATAAAAAAAGGAAGTGGCTAAATTATGTTCTATTGAGTGTTTTATGTGTGAAAGACCAGTTCTTTCAGTCAGGTTTATGCTAATATCTGGCGCACTGAAAAAGATGGTGGTGATATGTTAGAACAGATAAAAATTGTTTTAGTTGGAACATCGCATTCAGGAAATATAGGTTCTGCGGCCCGGGCTATGAAAGTGATGGGATTAAAGCAAATGGTACTTGTATCTCCTGAATGTGAAGTCGATGCACAGGCCATTGCTCTTGCAGCAGGTGCCAGTGATATTGCGCTTAATGCGTTGAAAGTATCAAATCTGGAGCAGGCTATTGATGATTGCAGCCTGGTTGTCGGAACAAGTGCCCGTTCACGGACTCTGTCCTGGCCAATGTTGGATCCACGGGAGTGTGGTGAATTATTTGCAGTTGAAAGTGAGCAATCACAGGTTGCTCTGGTTTTCGGCAGAGAACGAACCGGACTCACCAATGAAGAGCTGCAAAAATGTGATTATCATGTGGCAATACCTGCCAACCCTGAATATAGCTCTTTAAACCTTGCAATGGCCGTACAGACATTGTGTTATGAGCTGCGTGTGGCTTCACTGGCAAGGAAGCAGTCAGAATATCCGTTGCAAGAGAATACTGAGTATCCACGCCATCATGAACTGGAAATGTTCTACGGGCACCTTGAAAAAGTACTGTGTAAGACACACTTTATCAATGAGGCCCAGCCCAGCCAGGTGATGAATAAACTAAGACGGCTATTCAGCCGTGCCAGACCCGAAACTCAGGAATTGAACATTTTAAGAGGGATACTGACTTCCGTAGAGAAATTGTCATCTCCGGATAAGTGAAATTCAGGCGATAAAATACCTGACTAATTTAGTTGGTTAAAATACTTGACTAATTTAGTCGGTTATGTGACACTCAGATCCACATAAACGGTGTGGGTACAACATTATGAGATTAACTTCAAAAGGAAGATATGCAGTCACAGCAATGCTTGATGTGGCGTTGCATTCGCAGCAAAACCCAGTACCTCTGGCTGATATTTCTGAACGTCAGGGAATCTCGTTATCTTATCTGGAGCAATTGTTTGCAAAGCTCCGCAAAGCTGGATTAGTTGCAAGTGTCCGTGGACCTGGTGGTGGGTATCGCCTCGGTAATGATGCTGGTTGTATTTCTGTAGGGAATGTGATTGGTGCTGTCGATGAATCTGTCGATGCGACCAAGTGTGCAGGAAAAGGTGATTGCCAGGGGGGAACCCGTTGTCTGACCCATACATTATGGTGCGATCTCAGCTCTCGTATTAGTGACTTTCTCGATAACATCACTCTCGGTGATCTGATGAATGATAACGAGATACTGGCGGTATCTGACCGTCAGAATATTGATCTAGCGGTGAGCCAGGGGCATTCTCAGAATAATTCAAGTTCCATCACGCATAGTCCCGCGACTATGCAGTCTGGAATTCGGTCTTAAGCCGTCAATTTTACGTTGGAGTAAAAAAATGAAACTGCCTATATATTTTGATTATTCAGCAACGTGTCCGGTTGATCCACGTGTTGCTGAAAAAATGGTTCAGTACATGACAATGGATGGAATTTTTGGTAACCCGGCATCTCGCTCCCATCGTTATGGCTGGCAGGCAGAAGAGGCTGTAGATACAGCCCGTGAACAAATAGCAGATGTCTTGAATGCTGATTCCCGCGAGATTATTTTTACATCTGGCGCCACAGAATCTGACAATCTGGCGATTAAAGGCGCTGCTCATTTTTACAGCAAAAAAGGTAAGCATGTGATTACCTGTAAAACTGAGCATAAAGCCGTATTGGATCCTTGTCGTCAGCTTGAGCGTGAAGGATATGAGGTCACTTATCTTGAGCCGGAAGCGAATGGCTTAATTGACCTGAAAAAGCTTGAAGCCGCGATGAGAGATGACACCGTTTTAGTTTCTATCATGCATGTGAATAATGAAATTGGTGTGGTTCAGGATATCGCTGCTATTGGTGAAATGTGTCGTGCCCGCAAAATTGTTTTTCATGTTGATGCCGCTCAATCAGCAGGTAAGCTGCCAATTGATGTGCAGGAAATGAAAGTTGATCTCATTTCAATCTCCGGACATAAAATTTATGGTCCTAAAGGGATTGGTGCATTGTATGTTCGCCGCAAGCCACGTATTCGTCTGGAAGCTCAGATGCATGGTGGTGGTCATGAGCGTGGTTTCCGCTCGGGAACATTACCGACCCATCAGATTGTTGGTCTGGGTGAAGCATTCAGAATTGCCAAAGAAGACATGCAAAAAGACTATGATCACGCCAAGCATTTGCGTGATCGCATGCTGGCTGGGTTGAAAGATATGGAAGCTCTGACAATCAATGGGGATTTAGAGCAGCGTATTCCTAACAATCTGAACATCAGTTTTGCCTTTGTTGAAGGTGAATCATTGCTGATGTCTTTAAAAGACTTAGCGGTGTCTTCCGGTAGTGCATGTACATCTGCCAGCCTTGAGCCATCGTATGTATTACGCGCTCTGGGACTGGATGACGAGCTGGCCCATAGTTCAGTACGTTTTTCCTTTGGTCGTTTCACGACTGAAGAAGAGATTGACTACGCGGTCGAGAAAATTCGTGTAGCAGTTGATAAATTACGTGACATGTCTCCTCTATGGGATATGTATAAAGAAGGTGTTGATTTGAGCACGGTTGAATGGGCTCATCATTAATCAATCTTAATCATTCCTGACAGGACAGAGGATGAGAGGTAAAAGTCATGGCATATAGTGATAAAGTTATTGATCATTACGAAAACCCGCGTAATGTTGGGTCTTTCGACAAAGAAGATCCATCGGTAGGTAGTGGTATGGTTGGTGCGCCAGCCTGTGGTGATGTGATGAAATTGCAAATTAAAGTCTCTGAGCAAGGTATCATTGAAGATGCTAAATTCAAGACTTATGGTTGTGGTAGTGCAATTGCGTCCAGCTCACTGGTAACTGAATGGGTAAAAGGCAAGTCAATTGATGAAGCAGCAGCAATTAAAAATGCTGAAATTGCTGAAGAACTGGAACTACCACCAGTGAAAGTTCATTGCTCTATTTTGGCAGAAGATGCGATCAAAGCAGCTGTTGCTGATTATAAAAAAAAGCATGAACAATAATTTTCTGAGGGAGCTGCTGCTCCCTCCTTATTACTTTTAATCTGGGTTGGAGTCGTATGTCCATCACTTTAACTGAAACTGCAGCAGATCGGATAAAAGCTTTTCTGGATAACCGTGGAAAAGGAATAGGTCTGAGGTTAGGGGTGAAAACAACAGGCTGTTCCGGTATGGCTTATGTACTGGAGTTTGTTGACGAATTAAATGAAGAAGATCAGGTGTTTGAAGCCGAAGGCGTCAAGGTGATTGTCGATCCTAAAAGTCTTGTTTATCTGGATGGCACGCAACTTGACTACGTAAAGCAAGGCCTGAATGAAGGCTTCGAATTTAATAATCCCAATGTGAAAAATGAATGTGGCTGCGGTGAAAGTTTTACTGTGTAGAACATTCTGATGGTCGGGTGTCTGTCATATTTGGCCATCTGTTTTTGATTGCCGGAAAATCAGGACTAATATCAGCATGAACTATTTTGAATTATTCGGGCTACCAACTCAGTACGAACTGGATGGTAGCCTTCTTGCTTCTCAGTTTCGCGAACTACAAAAGAAATTTCATCCCGATAACTTCGCTGCCGCTTCAGAAAGAGAACAATTGGTAGCGGTTCAAAAAGCTTCAGAAATCAACGATGCTTATCAAACTTTGAAAAATGAAATTTCACGAGCCGAGTATATTTTGTTAATTCATGGCACAGATATTCGTGATGAGCAAAGAACAATGCAGGATCCTGAGTTTCTCATGGAACAAATGATGTTGCGGGAGGAGCTGGAATCGATCGATCAGCGTGCAGACGATCAGGCACTTTCTGCTTTTGAAGCTAAAGTTGATGCCATGTACAAAGAAAAATTAGCTGATTTCCGGAAACAATTCGGGCTTTCTTCATGGGAACCGGCCGCTGATACGGTTCGTAAGCTCAAGTTTATCTCTAAATTAAAATATGAAATTGAGCAAACCGAAGACAAAATGTTCGGTTAGTTCAATAAAGGAAGTTATCCATGCCATTACTTCAAATTGCAGAACCTGGACAAAGTGCAGCACCTCACCAGCATAAACTGGCTGCCGGGATCGACTTAGGCACAACTAACTCACTGGTCGCTTCTGTCCGGAGTGGCTCTGCAACGACGCTTGCGGATGATAGCGGTCAAAAAATTGTGCCGTCAGTCGTTCATTATGCTCAGGAAGAAACAACCGTTGGTGCTGCAGCATATCTTAAAGCACAGCAAGATCCTGTGAATACCATCATTTCAGTGAAGCGTTTGATCGGACGTTCGTTAGATGATGTTCAATCCCGTTATCCTAAGTTGCCCTACAAACTGAAACCCAGTGACAATCGTTTACCTGTTTTTCAGACATCCCAGGGCGATAAAAACCCGATTCAGGTTTCTTCTGACATACTCCGGGTTTTAGCGCAAAGAGCCGAAAGCACTCTGGGCGGAGAGCTGGCGGGCGTCGTGATCACTGTTCCTGCTTATTTTGATGATGCCCAGAGAACCGGGACGAAAGAAGCTGCCCGCCTGGCTGGCATACATGTTTTGCGATTGTTGAATGAACCCACAGCGGCTGCGATTGCCTATGGTCTGGATTCCGGTCAGGAAGGCGTTATTGCTGTTTATGACCTGGGTGGCGGAACATTTGATATTTCGGTGCTCCGGCTGTCAAAGGGTGTTTTTGAAGTTCTGGCAACCGGTGGCGATTCTGCATTAGGTGGTGATGATTTTGACCATTTGCTTGCTGATTATCTTCATTCTCTTATGGAGAGAACTTCTCCTCTCTCAGCAGAAGAATACCGGGCTTTGCTGGATGCGGCGACACAAGCAAAAATCGCATTGTCAGAAAGTGACTGTACCAATGTTTCCGTGCTTGGCTGGCAGGGACAGGTTGACAGAGAAACACTGAACGAATTAATTCGTCCTCTGATCAGAAAAACACTGATGTCCTGTAAAAGAGCGATGAAAGATGCCGGAGTCGATGCTGGTGAAGTGAATGAAGTTGTTATGGTTGGCGGTTCCACCCGAACGCCGTATGTCAGAGACATGGTTGGCGACTTCTTTGGCCGCAAGCCTTTGACATCAATCAACCCGGATGAGGTTGTTGCGATTGGTGCCGCAATTCAGGCTGATATTCTGGCAGGTAATAAGCCGGATTCAGAGATGCTTTTGCTTGATGTGATTCCTCTGTCTCTTGGTATCGAAACCATGGGCGGATTAGTCGAGAAAATTATTCCCCGGAATACGACCATTCCTGTCGCCAGAGCTCAGGAATTTACAACCTTTAAAGATGGCCAGACGGCAATGATCATCCATACTGTTCAGGGAGAGCGTGAAATGGTTGATGATTGCCGTTCACTTGCCCGGTTTTCACTGAAGGGGATTCCGCCGATGGCTGCTGGTGCGGCGCATATCAGGGTCACCTATCAGGTCGATGCTGATGGTCTGTTGTCAGTCACCGCAATGGAAAAAAGTACCGGGGTCCAGGCTGAGATTCAGGTCAAACCATCCTATGGGTTGAGTGAAAATGAAATTGCAGAGATGCTTAAAGACTCAATGAACCATGCGGAAGATGATATGAAAGTCCGGACGCTGATGGAACAGCGGGTTGAAGCTGACCGGGTCATTGAAGGTTTAATTTCAGCGATGCAGGCTGATGGTGATGAATTACTGGATGAGCAAGAGCGCCGCGAGCTGTTAATTGCGATAGAAACATTAATTGAATTAAGAAACAGTGATGATGCACCTGCCATTGAGCAAGGTATCAAAGATGTGGATTCAGTGAGTCAGGCATTTGCCTCCCGGAGAATGGATAAGTCTATCCGGGAAGCATTAGCCGGACAATCAGTGAACGACATAGATTAAACAGAGAAATAAAGTCATGCCTAAAATTATTGTTTTACCTCATGAAGAATTATGTCCGGATGGTGCAGTTTTATCAGCTGAAGCTGGTGAAACAGTGCTTGATGTTGCTCTGAAAAATGGGATTGAAATTGAGCATGCGTGTGAAAAATCCTGCGCGTGTACCACTTGCCATGTCATTATCCGGGAAGGCTTCGATTCACTGGATGAAAGTGATGAACTGGAAGATGATATGCTGGATAAAGCGTGGGGGCTGGAGCCAGAATCCCGGCTTGGTTGTCAGGCGAAGGTGACTGATGAAGATTTGGTCGTTGAGATACCTAAATATACATTGAATCACGCAGCTGAAGACCACTAAACTTCTTTTTGCTGTTTGAGCTGCGAGATAAACTTACCGTAAAAGAAAAGGTTAGCATAATGAAATGGACTGATTCCAGAGATATTGCAATTGAACTATGTGAACTATATCCGGATACGGACCCAAAGACTGTCAGGTTTACAGATTTGCATCAGTGGATTACTCAATTAGATGATTTTGATGATGATCCAAATCGTTCGAATGAGAAAATACTTGAAGCGATCCTCCTGTGCTGGATGGATGAAACTGACTAAGTATTTCTTTCAATATCAGACTTACTGATAAAAATGGGCCTTGAGGGCCCGTTTTTATCTGATTGACATCTTTGAAGTGCATTATATATCGTTATACCCGGATTACCGCAAGATGCAGGATGCTGTATGTCGACAAAAGATGTAGTTCCCGGACAGGGAATTCAGTCAGGAATGTACCCACCTTTCTCATCTCACTGTCGCATGTATCT
Source organism: Vibrio aerogenes (assembly GCF_024346755.1). NCBI lineage: Bacteria > Pseudomonadati > Pseudomonadota > Gammaproteobacteria > Vibrionales > Vibrionaceae > Vibrio > Vibrio aerogenes. Next base: position 970,626 of record NZ_AP024861.1, read on the forward strand.
TGCTGTATTCCGGACATAAAAAATATCAGTTTCATTTTTTAAATTGATTTACATCACCGATTCCCGGTCAACAGCGAAGACCGGGATATTTTATAAAGAATAAATGGCTGATATGCCATGAAGACAAGGAGATATCATGTCTGTAACTATGTCAGTTTATATTAGTCGCGACCCGGCACCCGAACAGTGGGGCGAAAAAGCACTTCTTTCTTATACTGAATCAGGCGTCACCATTCATATCGATGCTGAAGAACCTATGTTACCTTTAATTCAAAAAGCAGCCCGTAAAATCGATGGTCAGGGGCTTCATCATGTTGAATTGAGCGGCGAAGAGTGGGGGCTTGAGAATATCTGGGCATTCTATCAGGGCTACAGAGACCCTAAAAAAGTAAATAATGTTTCATGGAATCTGCTGAATCAGCCCGAACAATCTGAGCTTGAGGCCAGAATTAAAGCAACAGACTGGATCCGGCATGTCGTTAACAAAAGTGCAGAGGAAGTGGCGCCGCGCCAATTGGCAACAATGGCTGCTGAATTTGTTAAGTCTCTGGCGCCAGAGCATGTTTCATACCGGATTGTCAAAGATAAAGACTTACTGGCAGATGGCTGGGAGGGGATTTTTGCAGTCGGTCGTGGTTCCGAAAGAACATCTGCGATGCTGCAGCTTGATTTTAACCCAACGGGTGATGAGAATGCACCGGTCTATGCGTGCCTGGTTGGTAAAGGCATTACTTTTGATTCTGGTGGTTACAGCCTGAAACCATCGAATTTTATGTCTGCAATGAAAGCTGATATGGGTGGTGCAGCTATGGTGACCGGCGGACTCGGATTAGCCATGATGAGAGGGTTGAACAAACGGGTTAAATTGGTGCTGTGTTGTGCTGAAAATATGGTATCGGGCAGAGCGTTAAAGCTGGGAGATATCATTACATATAAAAACGGTAAAACGGTTGAAGTGATGAACACTGATGCTGAGGGCCGCCTGGTTTTAGCCGATGGCTTAATCTATGCCAGTGAACAACAGCCTGAAATGATCATTGATTGTGCAACACTGACTGGCGCAGCTAAAAATGCTCTGGGAAATGATTATCACGCTTTACTCAGCTTTGATGAGCAGCTAAGTCATAAGGCTTTATCTGTCGCCAAAGAAGAAGGAGAAGGATTATGGCCACTACCTCTGGAATCATTCCACCGTCAGATGCTGCCTTCTAATTTTGCTGATTTATCAAATATCAGTTCCGGTGATTATGCCCCGGGTGCAAGTACAGCGGCTGCATTTTTATCTTATTTTGTCGATAATTTTCAAAAAGGCTGGCTACATATTGATTGCGCTGCTACTTTCCGTAAAAGTGCGAGTGATAAATGGGCTGTAGGCGCAACCGGTGTTGGTGCAAGAACCTTAGCTGGCCTGCTTGCTGATTAATCAGACTTTTATCATGATTACTATCTGTACCTGAAATATAAGAAGTACTCAGATGAGTACCACAAAAAACAAAAGGAAGAATTTATGGCATTAGAGAGAACATTTTCTATCATCAAGCCTGATGCGGTCAAACGGGATATTATCGGTGAAATATATCAGCGTATTGAAAAAGCCGGACTGAAGATTATCGCTGCAAAAATGGTTCATCTGAATGAAGAACAGGCTTCAGGTTTTTATGCAGAGCATGAAGGAAAGGACTTCTTCCCAAAATTGAAAGAATTTATGACCTCTGGCCCAATTATGGTTCAGGTACTTGAAGGCGAAGATGCAATAGTCCGCTATCGTGAGCTCATGGGAAAAACCAACCCTGAAGAAGCAGCTTGCGGTACATTGCGTTCTGATTATGCCCTGAGCATGAGTTACAATTCTGTTCATGGAAGTGATAGCCCGGCTTCGGCAGAAAGAGAGATTGCGTTTTTCTTTCCTGAATCAGAAATCTGTCCGCGCTGATAACGACTATTTTTTTCTCGTGAACAATTTGTTTCTCGTGAACATGCGCATTCCGATGTATTGACTGTTCACGTTTATGACCTCCGGAATATATTTAAATGATATGATTCCGGAGCTTTCTGAGCAGCTTATGTCTGCCATGTAGCTTCAGGTTTTTCAGGTATATCTGAGACCTGCTTTTCTGAAGTGACTCACCTTGTCAGGGCTTGTTGTTATTGCTTAAAGGCTGTACAATGCGCGCCCTGATTTTATCTGTTCGTCTTTCCGGAGAGCCTCTATGACCACGAAATTCAATTTGCTTGATTTTGACAGAAAAGCAATGCGCCAGCTGTTTACCGAAGAATTGAATGAGAAGGCATTTCGGGCTGAACAGGTAATGAAGTGGATTTATCACTTTGGCTGTGATGACTTTTCCCAAATGACAAACATCAATAAAAAGCTGATAAGCAAACTTCAGCAACGATGTGAAATAAAAGCACCCTATGTGTCTGAAGCGCAGCACTCATCAGATGGTACGATTAAATGGGCAATGCGTGTCGGCGATCAAGATGTTGAAACTGTGTATATTCCGGAAGATGACCGGGCAACTCTTTGTGTTTCTTCACAGGTTGGATGCGCACTTGAGTGTAAGTTTTGTTCGACGGCTCAACAAGGATTTAACCGGAATCTTCGTGTCTCTGAGATTATTGGTCAGGTTTGGCGGGCTGCCCGTGAAATCGGTCTTGAAAAAGAAACGGGCCGCAGACCGATTACCAATGTCGTCATGATGGGAATGGGCGAGCCTTTGCTGAATATGAAAAACCTCATCCCTTCATTAAATATTATGCTGGATGACTTTGGTTTTGGCTTATCCAAGCGACGGGTCACCGTTTCTACTTCGGGTGTTGTCTCTGGCCTCGAGCAAATGATCGATAAAGTTGATGTTGCTTTAGCCATTTCACTACATGCTCCCAATGATAAGCTGAGAAGCGAAATTATGCCGATTAATGACCGGTGGGATATTGATGATTTCCTGTCAACCGTCCGGCGTTATATCGCTTCTTCAAATGCCAACCGGGGTAAAGTTACAGTCGAGTACATTCTTCTGGACCATGTCAATGACGGGACAGAACATGCTCATGAGCTGGCTAAACTGATGAAGAACACACCGTGTAAGATTAATCTGATTCCATTTAATCCTTATCCGGGGTCTCCTTATAAAAAGCCCAGTAATTCCCGTATTGATCGGTTTATGAAAGTCCTGATGTCTTACGATTATACGGTTACTGTACGTAAAACCCGTGGGGACGATATTGATGCCGCATGTGGTCAGTTGGTCGGAGATGTGATTGACAGAACGAAACGAACAAAAATTAATTCAGATGAATACGGTGCTATTCCTGTCCGTGCTGTTTAATTTTCCTGTCCGGTGATATTTATTTTTTTAGGTGAGTTTTTCAGCGGAATTACCGCAGGCAGGTCAGGCTGTACAAATATCCGGGTCTGCTGGCTTAAATTAGTTGATGTTATGTCAATTTATCGAAAAACATTGAGATAACTTAGTCGTTGCGCCTAATTCCTTGTTGTTTCACATCTAATATCCATTAGAATGATTACCCATATTTGTCAAAAATGTTTGAGTTATTAATAATTCTAACGTTAATATGAACTTTATTTTGTGCTGTAGTATGGCTTAGGTATTGAATAAGAATAAAAATGATGAAGATAAAGCTATGCTTACTGTGAGACTACAGCGATGCAAATGAGATAGATACTGCAGATGATGACAGAGACCGAAACAGAAACAACGAAAGATGAAACCCCGCAAAAACCAGGGACACTTTTAAAACAGAAAAGAGAGTCCCTTGGTTTAACGCAAAAACAGGTCGCGGATAAGCTGCGGTTGCGGGTTACTGTGATAGAGTCATTAGAAGATAATAATTTTAATATTGATAAAGTTTCTACCTTTGTTCGTGGATATATCCGTTCCTATGCCAGAATTGTCGGGCTTGATGAGCAGTCAGTTGTTGCTGCGTATGATCAATATTGCGGAAGCGAGAAGCAAGAAGTCTCCATGACGAGCTTCTCCAGAAAAACAGCACGTCAGCAACATAACAGCCGGATCAATCTGATAACCTTTGGTATTATTGTGATTGTTATTGGTATCTCTTCCCTGTGGTGGTACCAGAATCAGAAAGATGACACCTTACTTCCTCAAAGCATTTCTCCACAATCGGATTCTCAAACTGAAACCTCCACCTCTGAACCTTCTGAAGCTTCGACACTTGTGACCGAAAAGCCGGCTGAAGATGAATTTAATACGGTGAAAGCTTTATCTTCTCAGGATTCAAAAGAAGAGAATGCCTTAAGTGTTGACTCAGCTGAGGTTGATCATCCGGTTGCCGGTTCGAAAGAGCCACCGCATGAATCGCCTTCAGCCGTGGTTGAAAAAACAGCACCTGCTGAAGCTGGTGTTGCATCTTCTCGTGACACTGAGAAAAAGCTTGCTGATACAAAAAAAGCAGAGAAGAAAGAGAATAATAAGCCAGTCAATCACCTGACTCAGCTATCTATGGAATTTAAAGATGACTGTTGGGTCCGGGTCAAAGATTCTAATGATAAAACGCTGATTGTCGGGTTAAAGAAGGCAGGGCGTTCAATCCAGCTTCAGGGAAATGCACCATTCAGTTTTATTCTCGGTGCACCTGAAAGTGTTTCTATCACATTTGCAGGTGAACCTGTTGACCTTTCTCGGTATACTTCGGGTAAAGTAGCAAGATTTACCTTACCTTAGATAATAGTATGCAACCGAAATCTCCTATTCAGCGCCGCCGTTCAACCCGGATTTATGTTGGTGATGTTCCTGTTGGTGATGGCGCTCCAATTGCTGTCCAGTCAATGACAAATACGAAAACCACAGATGTTGAGGCAACTGTGGCTCAGATACGTTCTCTGGAAAAAGTTGGCGCGGATATTGTCCGTGTTTCTGTTCCTACCATGGATGCCGCTGAAGCATTCAAAGAAATTAAAAGTCAGGTTACAGTTCCCTTAGTTGCCGATATTCATTTTGATTATCGTATTGCACTGAAGGTGGCTGATTATGGTGTTGACTGCCTGAGAATTAATCCGGGAAATATCGGGCGGGAAGAACGGATTCGCAGTGTGGTTGATTGTGCAAAGGATAAAGGCATTCCGATCCGGATTGGTGTGAATGGTGGGTCACTGGAAAAAGATATCCAGCAAAAGTATACAGAACCGACAGCAGAAGCTTTGGTTGAATCAGCAATGCGGCATGTTGATATTCTGGACCGGATGAATTTTGACCAGTTTAAAGTGAGTGTTAAAGCATCTGATGTATTTCTTGCCGTTGATTCTTACCGGCTGTTGGCCCGGAAAATTGATCAGCCGCTTCATCTTGGCATTACAGAAGCTGGCGGGATTCGTGCCGGCGCTGTTAAATCCTCTGTTGGTTTAGGGATGTTGCTTGCTGAAGGTATTGGAGATACGCTGAGAATCTCTCTGGCTGCAGATCCGGTTGAAGAGATTAAAGTCGGTTTTGACATTCTTAAGTCGTTACGTATTCGTTCCCGGGGCATTAACTTTATTGCTTGCCCGAGCTGCTCCAGACAAGAATTTGATGTCATTAGCACAGTCAATGCATTAGAAGAGCGGTTAGAAGACGTATTGACGCCGATGGATGTATCTATTATTGGTTGTGTGGTCAATGGGCCTGGTGAAGCTGAAGCTTCTCAGCTTGGATTAGCTGGCGGTAATCGTAAAAGTGCGTTTTATGAAGATGGAATCCGTCAAAAAGAACGCTTTGATAATGAAAATCTGGTCGATCAGCTGGAAGCGAAAATCAGAGCGAAAGCTGCAATGATGGAAGAAAAAAATCAAATCCAGGTCACCCGGATAGAAGAAAATTAACAGATTAAACTGACGGTAATTATTTGTGGCAAAGACAATAGAATCAATACGAGGCATGAACGATTGCCTTCCAACAGAATCCCCTCTCTGGCAGAAAGTTGAGGGAGTGGTCAAAGATGTTATCAGTGCGTATGGCTGTAGTGAAATCCGTATGCCGATTGTTGAGATGACGCATCTTTTCTGCCGGGCCATTGGTGAAGTCACCGATGTTGTTGAAAAAGAGATGTATACGTTTGACGACCGGAATGGTGATAGCCTGACTTTACGTCCGGAAGGGACTGCGGGTTGTGTTCGGGCTGGTATTGAAAAGGGATTGCTATATAACCAGGAACAGCGTTTGTGGTATATGGGGCCAATGTTTCGGCATGAGCGTCCTCAGAAAGGGCGCTATCGTCAATTCCATCAGTGTGGTGTTGAAATGTTCGGCCTGAATGGTCCGGATGTTGACGCTGAACTGATCCTGATGACCGCCCGGATGTGGCGTGAGCTGGGAATTGATCAGCATGTTCGTCTGGAGCTGAACTCTATTGGTTCTCTGGAAGCCAGAGCCGAATACCGCTCTGCACTGGTTGCTTTCCTTGAGCAACATGAATCGGTGTTGGATGACGATTGTAAACGTCGGATGCATACGAATCCGCTTCGTGTGCTGGATACAAAAAATCCGGATATTCAGGCGATATTAGTGGATGCGCCAGAGCTGACAGATTACCTGGATGATGATTCAAAAGAACATTTTGCCGGCTTATGTGAACTTCTCAATGCATCAGGTATCGAATATACGGTGAACCCTTGTTTAGTCCGGGGACTGGATTATTATAACAAGACCGTTTTTGAGTGGGTGACGGAAAGCCTTGGTGCTCAGGGGACCGTGTGTGCCGGTGGTCGTTATGATGGTTTGGTTGAGCAACTGGGCGGCAAGGCAACGCCAGCGGTTGGTTTTGCTATGGGACTTGAACGTTTGGTTCTGATGGTGACATCTTTGGAAACAACAGAGATCAGAAATCCTGTTGATGTCTATGTCGTCACTGCGGGTGAAGGTACAATGGTTACCGGAATGAAACTTGCCGAGCATGTTCGTTCTGCTGTTCCCGGAGTGCGTGTCATGAATAATTTTGGTGGTGGCAACTTTAAGAAACAATTTAAAAGAGCGGATAAAGTCGGCGCTGCCATTGCTTTAGTGTTAGGTGAAAATGAAGTTTCGGAGCAAACAGTGGTCTTAAAAGATCTGGCTGGCGGAACTCAGGAAACAATTAATCAGTCTGATATTTCAGACAGGCTGACTCATTTCTTCAAAAGCTGATTTTTGAGAAGTGGCATAAAGAGGATATACAGTGGAACTTTACGATACTGAAGAACAACAGGTTGAAGCAATCAAGAGCTGGTGGCAAGAGAACGGAAAAGCCGTTTTGATTGGTACAGCAATCAGTATAGCCGGCATTTTAGGCTGGAACTATTATCAGGAATCAGTGAAATCATCTCAGGAAGAAGCTTCTCTGCAATATACAGATACAATTTCCGCGTTGTCTGACAAAGGTATTGAAGCCGGAAAAGTCGTTCAGCAGTTTATCGATTCTCATTCTGATAGTGACTATTCGGTTCTGGCTGCGATGCAGCTGGCTAAGGTACAGGTTGATGCTAAACAGTTAGATCAAGCCTTAACCCAGCTTGAATGGGCAAAAACGCATACAGATGATGTCGCATTGAAAATGCTGCTCAATTATCGCATTGCACGAATTTACGCAGATCAGGGTAAATATGATCAGGCCCAGAGTGCTTTAAATAATGTGTCAGACAAAAGCTGGGCTGGCCGTGTTGCAGAGCTGAAAGGTGATATCGCACTGAAACAGGGAAATAAAGATGCCGCTTATGCTGCATACTCTGAAGCTCAGCAGGCTCAGGATCAGAGCAGACTGCTACAAATGAAATTAGACGATCTTGCCAGATAATATAAGAGTATTGAGCTATATGAAGAAGTGGTTTGGCAGTTTATTATTCGCAACGATGATTGCAGGTGGTCTGAGTGGCTGTTCCAGTGAGGAAGATTCAGTGGTCATGGCGCCTGTACCAGATGTTCAAAGTCAGTTTCAGCCAGAAACAGACTGGAGTGCTTCTGTAGGCCATGGTGTTGAACATTATTTTTCCAGGCTGCGACCGCACTCCGCATATGGAAAAATTTTTGTTGCAAGTCGTGATGGTATCGTCAAAGCGCTTGATCCTACTACCGGTAAAACATTATGGGAAAAAGATCTCGGTGATGAAGAGCAGACTTTTTTGTCTGGGGGCATCAGTACCGGATTGAACCAGCTCTATATTGGTAGCGAAACCGGCATCTTATACGCTATGGATGCTGAAACTGGTGAATTGAAATGGAAACAGGACGTCAGTGGCGAGATTTTGGCTGCGCCTGTCACAGAAAGTGATCTTGTCATTATTCACACCAGTGAAGGCAACCTTATTGCTCTGGAGCAGAAGACCGGGAAGCAACAGTGGACAATCAGTACCGAAGTGCCCAATTTGACCCTGCGGGGAGATAGTACTCCGGTCACAGTTTCCGGAGGTATCTTCTGGGGAACTGCAAATGGCCGGCTTGCCGCAGCAATTGCATCATCGGGGCAGATGATCTGGCAACAATCTATCGGAACGCCTAAAGGAGCAACTGAAATTGATCGGTTAATTGATGTTGATTCCTCGCCGTTAGTTATAGGCAGTACACTTTATACGGTTGGTTATAACGGCAAACTGGTCGCGATTGACCTTCGGTCCGGAAAGCCGTTGTGGAAACGCAATTATTCATCTGCGACGAACATAGCGACTGATGGCGGTAAAATCTTTGTTGTTACTGATCAGGATTATCTGACTGCAGTTGATGCCCGGAGTGGAACAGAAATCTGGACGAATCGTCAGTTAGAGAATCGTTTGGTCACTGAACCTGTGATCATCCATAACTATGTTGTTGTGGGTGACAGCGAAGGTTATCTGTATTGGATTGACCGGAATACCGGAGAATTTGTCTCTGAGCAACATGTGAGCAGTAGTGGTTTTGCCGTTGCACCGATCGTTTTGTCGGATGGTGGTTACTTAGTAATGACCAGAGATGGTGATGTGAAGAAACTAACGATCAATCAGTGATCGTGATACAATCCCGCATCGGCTCCTGGCTGGAAACAGTCGGGAGCCGTTTTATTGATATACACTTGATAGTGAGTTTACCTGAAAGTACTGCCTCCAGTTTTTTCAGGTAATCGATAAGTCTGAATTTTTATTTTTCACCGATACCTGTGATTTTAGAGGTTGCTATATATGATCCCTGTAGTTGCGCTTGTTGGGCGTCCAAATGTAGGAAAATCGACACTGTTTAACCGACTGACCCGGACAAGAGATGCGCTGGTTGCTGATTTTCCGGGGCTGACCCGTGATCGGAAATATGGTCATGCAAAAGTAGGTGAACAAGAATTTATTGTTATCGATACCGGCGGTATTGATGGTAGTGAAGATGGTGTTGAGACCAAAATGGCTGAACAGTCTCTTGCTGCAATTGATGAAGCGGATGTTGTTTTGTTTATGGTTGACGGGCGCGCTGGCCTGACGCCTTCCGATCAAGCGATTGCTTTACACTTACGTAAAACAGAAAAGGCATCACTGCTGGTTGTGAATAAAGTCGATGGAATCGATGCAGATAGTGCAAGTGCCGAGTTCTGGCAACTGGGCATCGATCAGGTCTACCATATTGCTGCTGCACATGGGCGCGGTGTCAGTTCTCTGATTGAAAAAGCCCTCAATCCACTGTTTGAAACTTTTGTTCAGGAATCAGAAGATGATTTCGGTGATATGTCCGAAGATTCGTTCGCCGAAGAGACACAGCTTGATTACACCGAAGAAGAGGCCGAAGCTGAGTATCAGCGCCTGCAGGAAAAGCCGATTAAGCTGGCTATAATCGGGCGGCCAAATGTGGGCAAATCAACGTTAACTAACCGGATTCTCGGGGAAGAGCGGGTGGTGGTTTATGATATGCCCGGAACAACCAGAGATTCTATTTATATTCCTATGCAGCGTCATGAGCGGGAATATATCCTGATCGATACTGCAGGAGTTCGTCGCAGAAAGCGTATTCATGAGACCGTAGAAAAATTCTCAGTTGTAAAAACCCTGAAGGCCATTGAAGATGCAAATGTTGTATTGCTGGTCATTGACGCCCGTGAAAATATATCCGATCAGGACTTAAGTCTGTTGGGCTTTACACTCAATGCCGGACGTTCCGTGGTTCTTGCCGTGAATAAGTGGGATGGACTTGATCAAAGTGTGAAAGAAGACGTGAAAAAAGAGTTGGACAGACGTTTAGGGTTTATCGACTTTGCCAGGATTCACTTTATTTCTGCACTTCATGGAACCGGAGTTGGGCATCTGTTTGAATCGGTTGAAGAAGCTTATAACTCAGCAACAACCCGTGTTGGTACATCCGTATTGACGAGAGTTTTGAAGATGGCAACTGAAGATCACCAGCCGCCGCTGGTACGTGGTCGTCGTGTGAAACTAAAATATGCGCATGCCGGAGGATATAATCCACCGATTATTGTGATACACGGGAATATGGTCAAAGAATTGCCGGATTCTTATAAACGTTATCTGATGAACTATTATCGTAAGTCTCTGGAGATTATGGGGACGCCTATCCGGATACAATTCCAGAATAGTGAGAATCCTTTCGAAGGCAAAACCAACAAGCTGACTCTGTCGCAGGAACGGCAGAAGAAGCGGTTAATGTCGATGATGAAGCATCGCAAAAAATAATCATGACTGTTGATGAAACCCGGCATTTTGCCGGGTTTTTTCTGGATTAAAGATAAATGATCTTTTTATGAAACACTTATCCGGGTGATTTTTAAGTTTTTATAAAGTACAAAATATCGTTAATAATTCATATACAGAATATGTAACTTATGCTTTCGGGGTGTGGTTATATAATTGTTCTTTTGAAGGTTGATCGCTGATCAATACAAATAAAGCCGGTGATCAGGTAAGGATCTCTGAGGGATCTTTTACAGCAGCAGATATTTCATTCTGAGAGATGGTTCGTTCTTTGTCATCAAATATAGTTTTTTCCGGCTCAGGTCTATATTTTGGGTAACAAACCAAATTGAGTCACAAAATAAATTATAGGGTTGTAGTGGTACAGTTATCACCAGATCATAAAGGAGCTGAAATGTCTGAAAACAGATGTCCGGAATGTCAACAGGAGCTCAGCTGGGACGGCAACTATTGTTGCTCCCGCTGCAATGCACACTATCATAAAATAGCTTACTGTCCGGATTGCAAAGCTGAACTTGAAAAGCTGGCGGCATGTGGTGCTGTCAGCTATTTTTGTCATTCATGCAATGAGCTGAAATCTAAATCAAATCCGGCAACCCGGTTTGAATTTAAACGGATAGATTAATCGTTATTCAGGACCAGCTATGACAGTCGAGTAAATTTTGCCGTCAGCTAACTGAGTGACGAGTGTCTCTCCGTCGTGGACCTCATCAGAGGTGTGAATAACCTTGCCGGCACGATTGGTTGTTACAGAATAACCTCTTTTGAGCGTAGATAAGGGACTCACAGCGTCTAAGGTTTCAGCGGAAAGAGCGAGCTGATGCTGACAAGTGAGAATCTTTTTATCAATCGCTTCAGCCAGTCTTCTCTCAGTTTGTACCATATTGTCCTGCATTTTCCGGATCCATGGCTGAGGTGAATGCAACTGAAGCGTATAGCTGAGACGATCCGTTCTTTGCTGCTCTCTGATCAGATATCCCTGTACGGACTGTTGCAGTCGCCCGGAAAGATCATCAAGTTGCCGGGCTTGTTTATCCAGCTGGTTACTGGGATGCTGCTTTTCCAATGCATGCATCAGGGATTGATGATGCTGATTTTTTTCAGCCAGATAAAAACGGATACTGTCTGCCAGTCTGCGCCGGAAATTTTCGAAACCGGAAACTTTGTAACTGCTATCCTGACTTACCAGTTCAGCCGCTGCTGAAGGGGTTGGCGCCCGAACATCGGCAACAAAGTCAGCAATTGTGACATCAACTTCATGGCCGACGGCACTGACAACCGGAATCTGACTTGCCGCAATTGTCCGGGCAACGATTTCCTGATTGAAGCTCCAGAGATCTTCCAGAGAGCCGCCACCACGACCGACGATCAAAACATCACATTCCTGTCTCTCATTTGCTCTGCCAATCGCTTGAGCGATTTGAATGGCAGCATGTTCTCCCTGAACCATGGTTGGATAGATCACCACAGGCAATGTCGGGTCTCTTCGCTTGAGTACATCCAGGATATCGAATAAAGCTGCGCCGGTTTTGGAGGTAATAATTCCGACACATTGTGGGTGCTCAGGTAAGGGTTGCTTATTGGTTTGTGCAAAGAGTCCTTCCGCAGTCAGTTTGTTCTTTAATTGCTCAAACTCCTGCTGAAGGCGGCCATCGCCTTCAGGCTGCATTGATTCAATAATGAGCTGATAGTCTCCGCGGGGTTCATAGAGAGACAGTCGTGCTTTGACCAGAACCTGCTGCCCGTTTTGGGGCTTAAATGTCACGAAGCGGTTACTGCCTTTAAACATCGCACATCTGACCTGAGCACGGGTATCTTTTAATGTCAGATACCAGTGGCCGGACACAGGTGAAGAGAAGTTAGAAATCTCGCCAATCAGCCAGACAATTCCCATCTCATTTTCGAGTAACAGACGAACGTCGGCATTCAATCGGGAGACAGTGTAGATATTGCGGTTACCGGAAACAAACACGATAAGATAAGAGGCCATAAGGATGGAAATTAGCGCCAATATAATACATATCAAGGGGGATTATGCAAATTAAAAATAAAAAAATGTGTAGTAAAACTCAATTTTGCTCGGTATAATCCGTCCGCAATATCAAATCCAACCCAACAATTTAGCAAACGGTTGGTTTTTCTTTTAACGCCCTGTTGTGAGATATTGCAAATGTTACGAATCGCCAAAGAAGCTCTGACTTTCGACGATGTACTACTCGTCCCAGCCCATTCTACAGTTCTTCCCAATACTGCTGATCTTCGTACCCGGCTCACGAAGAATATCACCCTGAATATTCCAATGCTTTCTGCATCGATGGATACTGTCACGGAAGCTCGTCTGGCTATTGCGCTGGCTCAGGAAGGCGGGATTGGTTTTATCCATAAAAACATGTCAGTCGAACAGCAGGCTGCTCAGGTTCGTCAGGTTAAGATCTATGAAGCCGGTGTGGTGACATCTCCGGTAACCGTTCAGCCTGAGCAGACGATTGCTGAAGTGATGGCCTTAACCGAAGAACACGGCTTTGCGGGCTTTCCTGTCGTGACACGAAATAATGAACTGGTTGGGATTATTACCGGCCGTGATGTGCGTTTTGTCACTGATCTGAATAAACAGGTTTCAGCAGTCATGACGCCAAAAGAGCGTCTTGCAACAGTGAAAGAAGGCGCTTCTCACGCTGAAGTGCAGGAAAAAATGCACCAGGCCCGCGTTGAAAAAATCCTGGTTGTGAATGATGAATTCCAGCTGACCGGTATGATCACAGCAAAAGACTTCCATAAAGCAGAAAAAGCCCCACATGCCTGTAAAGATGAACAGGGCAGGCTACGTGTTGGCGCGGCAATCGGCGCTGCGCCCGGCAATGAAGAGCGGGTAAAAGCGCTGGTTGAAGCCGGTGTCGATGTGTTGTTGATTGACTCCTCTCATGGTCATTCTGAAGGTGTACTACAGCGTATTCGCGAAACACGTGAAGCTTATCCTGATTTGGATATTATTGGCGGAAACGTAGCAACGGCTCAGGGTGCCAAAGCATTGATTGAAGCCGGAGTGAGCGCAGTTAAGGTTGGTATTGGCCCCGGTTCGATCTGTACGACCCGTATCGTCACTGGTGTTGGTGTGCCACAGGTTTCTGCAATTGCTGATGCTGCGGCTGTTGCTGATGAGTATGGTATTCCTGTGATTGGTGATGGCGGGATTCGTTTCTCTGGTGATATCTGTAAGGCAATTGCTGCGGGGGCATCGTGTGTGATGGTTGGCTCTATGTTTGCCGGGACAGAAGAAGCACCGGGAGAAGTCATTCTTTATCAGGGACGTTCTTATAAAGCTTATCGTGGTATGGGGTCTCTGGGAGCAATGTCAAAAGGCTCTTCCGATCGTTATTTCCAGTCGGATAATGCTGCTGACAAACTCGTTCCTGAAGGCATTGAAGGCCGGATTGCTTATAAAGGTTTGCTCAGAGAAATCGTGCACCAGCAAATGGGTGGGCTTCGTTCTTGTATGGGTTTAACCGGTTCTGCAACGATTGAAGATTTAAGAACAAAAGCTGAATTCGTGAAAATCTCTGGTGCTGGTATCCAAGAATCTCACGTTCACGATGTTCAAATCACCAAAGAAGCACCAAATTATCGTTTAGGATCTTAATACAAACGGTTAAGATCGAAAAACAAGTGTTTAGGCTGAAAGACCCGAACAACTGGCGAAAACGTTTGCTTTTTGCTTGATGACAACAATGGAGGCGGGTAAACTCGTCTCCGTTTCTTATTTTTAATCTATCAACTAGCTTATTAAAGACGGCTCAAAATGACGAAAAACATTCATGACCAAAGGATCCTGATCCTTGATTTTGGCTCTCAATATACCCAACTGGTTGCGCGTCGTGTACGTGAGATTGGTGTTTATTGTGAACTGTGGAGTTGGGACGTTGATGAAGCGGACATCCGTGAATTCCACCCTGACGGCATCATCTTATCTGGCGGTCCTGAAAGCGTTGCGGCAGAGAACTCTCCGCGGGCGCCTCAGTATGTTTATGATTGTGGTGTGCCTGTCTTGGGCATCTGTTATGGCATGCAAACCATGGCTGAGCAGCTGGGTGGTAAAGTTTCCTGCTCGGATAAACGTGAATTTGGTTATGCTCAGGTTGAGGTGACTCAGACATCAAAACTGTTTGAAGGGCTTCAGGATAGCGTGACAGCCGATGGTGCTGCGCTGCTGGATGTCTGGATGAGTCATGGCGATAAAGTCGTTGAAATTCCATCTGATTTTGTTCAGGTCGCGCAAACCGATACCTGTCCTTATGCGGCAATGGCGAATGAAGAGAAACGCTTTTATGGTGTTCAGTTCCATCCAGAAGTCACCCATACCAAACAGGGCACGCAAATCCTGGAAAACTTCGTGCTGGGCGCGTGTGGCTGTGAGCGTTTATGGACTTCGGCTTCAATTATTGAAGATGCTGTCGCCCGGATTAAGGCTCAGGTAGGGGATGATGAAGTCATTCTTGCTCTGTCTGGCGGCGTTGATTCTTCTGTTGTTGCGATGCTGGTTCAGCGCGCCATTGGAGATAAGCTGACCTGTGTTTTTGTTGATAACGGTCTGTTGCGCCTGAATGAAGGCCAGCAGGTGATGGAAATGTTTGGTGATCACTTCGGGCTGAATATCATTAAAGTCGAAGCGGAAGAGCGTTTCCTGAAAGCGCTGGAAGGCAAAAGCGATCCGGAAGAGAAACGGAAAGTCATTGGGCATGAGTTTATCGAGGTCTTTGATGAGGAAGCCGGAAAGCTTAAAAATGCCAAGTGGCTGGCTCAGGGCACAATCTACCCGGATGTGATTGAATCTGCGGCATCAAAAACCGGTAAAGCTCATGTGATTAAGTCGCACCATAACGTGGGCGGTCTGCCTGAAGATATGGAAATGGGGCTGGTTGAACCACTGCGTGAATTGTTTAAAGATGAAGTTCGCAAAATCGGTTTAGAGCTGGGTCTGCCATACGATATGCTCTATCGCCATCCTTTCCCCGGACCTGGCCTTGGCGTCCGTGTTCTGGGTGAAATTAAGAAAGAATATTGTGATTTGCTGCGCCGTGCAGATGCGATTTTTATTGAAGAATTACATGCCGCGGGTTTGTATCACAAAGTGTCTCAGGCATTCACTGTCTTCCTGCCGGTTCGTTCTGTCGGCGTGATGGGAGATGGCCGTAAGTACGACTGGGTTGTCTCACTGCGGGCTGTGGAAACGATCGACTTCATGACCGCGCACTGGGCGCACTTGCCCTATGATTTTCTGGGTAAAGTCTCTAACCGGATTATTAATGAAGTAGACGGAATTTCCCGTGTCGTTTACGATATTTCGGGTAAGCCACCAGCGACAATTGAGTGGGAATAATTTCCTGATTGCCAAGTGCCCCTAAGTGAATATAAAGAAAACCTCTGACAAAATGTGAGAGGTTTTTTTATTCTTGAACAGCCTCTAATGAAAATGATCGGTTTATTTTCTTTTCGGGCGGATTAAACAGCAGCATTCACTCCAAATAAAAAAAGAGCCATTGTTATATTGGCTCTTTTTTCATGCACTTCGGTAACCCGTCAGAGTTAGCTTCTCACATCTACCGGATTTTCAGTATCGATATAATCACCAGTATCAGAGGTTGATTTTGATTTTTGTGATTGACGGGCATAGCGTTTTTCCCAGTAATCAGCACCCGTAATTCCTAATGCCACCGGATTAAACGTATATTCTTCAACGCCTTGTTTTTGCTGTTCTTCATAATCTTTCAGAACTTTCATTGCTGGTTTGTTGAGCAAGAAGATCGTCAGAATACCAACAATATTCAGCCATGCCATTAAACCAACACCGACGTCACCCATTGCCCATGCAAGACCCGCGGTTTTGACTGTACCGTAGAATGTCGCACACAGAATCACAAGTTTCAGACCAAACATCAGAATATCAGAGTTAAATTTACGGCGGATATAAGCAATGTTTGTTTCTGCAATATAGTAGTAAGCCAGAATGGTTGTGAAGGCAAAGAAGAGCAGGGCAAACGCAACAAATGTTTTACCGATACCCGGCAGGGCACTTTCGATCGCTGCCTGAGTAAATCCCGGACCATTTGGTGTAATTTCAGCCGCCAGATTCTGAACAAGGAATGCACCTTCACCCACCCCCTGAACATTGTATGCTCCGGTAATTAAAATCATAAATGCAGTGGCAGAACAAACCAGCAGGGTATCAATATAAATTGAGAATGACTGAACCAACCCCTGTTGTGCCGGGTGCTGAACGTGTGCTGCAGCTGCTGCGTGTGGTCCGGTTCCTTGTCCTGCTTCGTTGGAATAAACACCTCGTTTTACACCCCATCCGATAGCTGCACCCAGTCCGGCCATTGGTGTAAATGCATCACCAATGATCATCGCAAAGATATGTGGCACCTGATGGATATTCAACAAGATAATGACGAAAGCCGTGATGATATAAGCCAGCGCCATAAATGGTACGATGACCTGAGTAAAGCTTGCAATCCGTTTAACGCCACCAAAAATGATGAATGCAAGCAGAATAGAAATGCCTGTCCCCGTTAAAATTTTGGCAAAGCTGAATGTACCGATAGCTGTTTGAACCATCTCACCAGAGCCGAAAGCTGTTTCGACAGCATTACCGATACTATTGGACTGAACACCTGGCAGCAGTACGCCACATGCCAATACAGTTGCAATTGCAAATATCCATGCATACCATTTTTGGCCCAGTGCTTTCTCTATGTAGTAGGCCGGACCACCACGGAACTGGCCATCTTCTTCTTCTTTATATATTTGAGCCAGAGTTGATTCCGCATATGCCGTTGCTGCGCCCAGAAAGGCTACAACCCACATCCAGAAAATAGCTCCGGGGCCGCCAAATCCTATGGCTGCGGCCACGCCCGCAATATTACCTGTACCGACCCGGCCAGAAAGAGAGACAGCAAGTGCCTGAAAAGAGGAAATACCTTTGGTCGATGATTTGCTGGTAAATAGCAGGCGACACATTTCAGAGAAGTGCCTTACCTGAACAAAACGGGTCAGAATTGAGTAAAACAAACCGGCACCAAGACATAAATAAATGAGTGCCGGACTCCATATAATTCCATTTAAAAAGTCTACAACTGATTGCATTTGTAATTTCCTGTATTAAATGTGTTGCTTAAATTTGTGTATTTTTTATCGTATATGTTGCTTTGCAATATTTTTATCTTTATGTGAAGCAAATGTTAATATATTTATCCTTTGATTGCTATAGCTAATTTTTTTGAAGTTATATTCTTATTTTTGTTATATTTTTGGTGTTTTTATCTGGATTTTTGTTAAATTTGTGGTTTATTAGTTTGGTTAAAAACATATAAATGAAATAATATTGAAGTGTGAATGTGATCTTGTTTTGAGCTATTAAATGTACAAAAGTGGCATTATATGGTGTTTTATTCTACAGTCTTTTCGGGTGGAGTACGGTATCTTTAACTTTTCTTTGGTGAATAGTTCGGGGAAGAGATGACGGCTTTGGGGAAGTTGAGAGTGAAGCAGGTTCCTTCACCCGGTTGGCTTTCCATCAGAATTTCACCCTGATGTTCTTTCATGATGTTGTAGCTGATCGCCAGTCCTAGCCCGGTGCCTTTTCCGACTTTTTTGGTGGTAAAAAATGGGTCAAAGATTTTTTTGTGTAAGGCGGGCGGAATACCGCTTCCGTTATCCCGGACAGAAATACACACTCTGTTATTTTCAGCCCAGCTGCGAATTTCGATACGTCCCTCAGCTTCTATCGCATGTGAAGCGTTGATAATCAGATTCAGTAAAACCTGCTGAATCTGGCTGGTATTACAATTGACTAAAGGCAGGTCAGATAATTCAACAACGGTTTCTGCTTTATACTTGAGTTCATTCTCCGTCACCCGCAAAGTTTTTTCTATCGCTTCATTCAGGTTTGCCGGTTTATATGACTTATCCTGATCGACATGTGAGAAATCTTTCAGTCCTGAAACAATATGATTAATCCGCTCGTTTCCTTCATGGATATCAGTAATAATCTCAGCCATATCTTCCAGAATGAATTCGATATCTTTTTGCTTCAGCCATGCTTTCAGCGAACGGACTGCCTGCCGGAGTTCTTCTTCACTTTGTTGCTCATCCAGCTGTTGTAATTGACTGATAATTTCATTGTACGTGGCTGTATAAGTGGATAATGTCCTGATATTACTCATGATAAATCCGACCGGATTATTAATCTCATGGGCAACACCGGCAGCCAGTGTGCCGATGGAAGCCATTTTTTCGGAATGGATTAATTGCTCATTGGTTTTTTCCAGCGCACGGGTTCTGTGTTCAATCTGGTTTTCGAGCGTTTTATTCAGTGATTCGAGTTGCTTTTCATACATCTCCCGGCTTTGTGAAACATTCTTCAAACGTTCAGACATTGCATTAAACGCCTCGCTGACTTCAGCAATTTCATCTGTGCCTTTGCTCTGGACAAAAACATCCATATAACCTTTTGAAATCCGGTAAGCGGCATAGCGCAGCCGGGTCAGGCCACTGACAAGATAAGAACCCAGAAAATATGAAAACAGGGCGACCAGTCCCATTTCTCCAATTGCAATAGACAAACTCCAGTGCCAGACTTCGTTGATTTGTCTGCTTAAACTGCTGGTATCAATCCCCAGCTCAATGATGCCATACAGCGTCCCCGCTTCACGAATTTCAGCCCGGGTATCGAATACACCATCAGAGACATGATCGATCTGCTGATCTTCATGAAAAGGATCATTGAGCCAGGTTTTATTGCCTGCCTGAGCGAAAATCTGTCCCGAAGGGGATTTGATTCTTACATAAACCAAATCCGGATTTTCCATCAGTTCAGCACTCAGAGCGTCTAATGAAGCCAAATCATAAGAGAGAACAGCATCTTTGGTCGTTGTGGCAAACAGGGTTGCGGTGGTGATAGCCCGTTTATACAATCCCTCGTAGTTGGTTGACTTCAGATAATTCAGGGTCACTGTAATCAGCAGACCAAGCAGGAGTGCTTCTATGATAGCCACGCCCAGGATTGTTTTTAGTTTCAATGACATGTTATCTATCCTGCATCTTGAGAATGCCTGGGTATAAGCAAAGCCTGCTGTTTTTTACTCCAGAAAATTATCTAACAGGTGAATATTTAACTGCCGGACATCATCCCATTGTTCATCTGATGCAGCTTCCAGACCTTTGAAATTCAGATTTTTGAGCAGCGCCAAACCCTGTTTATCTGCTGTCATTGCCTGCATTGCCCGCACCAGTTTGTCTTTGGTTTCCTGAGAAATCCGGGGATGTACTGCGATCGCATGAGATGTATATGGCGGGGTTGTCCACAGTATTTTTAATTCAGACCTGACTTCCGGAGCCATATTATTCAGTGTTCTGAGCACACCACCGCCCGCCGGGAAAAATTGGCGCGATACATTCATATATACCGAATCGTGTGAAGAAACATATTTAGGAGTAAAGCGAATCTTCTGGCGGGTCAGCTGAGCCCGGGTCAGAATACTGGCTGCAAAGGCGGCCGGAGACGGAAACACAATGGTGGCATCTTTCAGATCGGACAGGGTTTTAGCCGTGCTGTTTTTATGGACCACGATGATACCTTTAATCTGTTTGTCTTTCTGTTTGGCAATGGCTCTGTAACCGGGTTTCTGGCTGAAAACGGTATAGTGATAAGGGTTCATGTAAGCAATATCATAGTCTCCGTGACTGAGTCGTCGTTCAAACTCCGGGATATCTTTGGCTGTCGTAAACTGAATCTTCACGCCGCTTGACTCACTCAGATAGCTGAGTACCGGCGACCAAAGCGCCGCCAGTTTTTTCGCAGACTGTTGCGGAACAACACCAAATGAAAGGGTTTCTGCCTGGCTCTGAAATGTAAGTAACCCGAGCAGTAAAATGAGAATAAAACGCATAGAGTTCCTTTAGTTAGATAGCAAAGGTTATGATAAAAAGCATAGTTGCTTATTGATCAGACTGAGAAACTTAAAATAATAAGAATGAGAATAAATTCTTAATCAGGCACTTCGGGCTGTTGTGCATTGAGTTTTGACAGAGGGATTTTAAATGACAGGGGTGACATTCAAAGCTGCAGCGATTCAGATGAACAGTGGTGATCATCTGGACCAGAATCTTCAACAAGCCGCTTCTCTGATTGCAGAAGCGGCCTCTCAGGGCGCAGAGCTGGTGGTGCTCCCTGAATATTTTTACTGGATGGGTGAAGATGAAACTACCCGGATCCGGCTGGGAGAGCCGTTTGGAGACGGCCCGCTTCAGCGTTTTCTTTCCCGGCAGGCTCAGCAGTATCAGGTGTGGTTATCAGGCGGAACCATTCCTCTGCAAAGCACTCACCCGCAAAAAGTTTTCAACAGCAATTTATTATTCAGCCCGTCCGGTGCATGTGCCGGACGTTACGACAAGATCCATCTGTTCGGATTTGATAACGGCAATGAGTGTTATCAGGAGTCTGAAATTCTGGAAGCAGGTCACGACATTCAGACATTTACCACGCCTTTTGGCCTCATCCGGCCATCGGTCTGTTATGATCTGCGCTTCCCGGAAATGTTTCGTGACCATTCTGGTTATTCTCTCATCACCGCGCCTGCAGCATTTACAGCCATAACCGGTCTGGCGCACTGGGAAATTTTATTACGGGCAAGAGCGGTTGAAAATCAGTGTTTTGTGATTGCCGCTGCCCAGACGGGCGAACATCCCGGTGGTAAGTCTACCTTTGGCCATAGCATGATCATTGATCCCTGGGGAAAGGTTCTTGCCTGTTTGGAAGAGGGTTATGGTATTGTGTGCGCCCAAACCGATATGGATTATATGCAGCAGGTCAGGGGTAACTTACCTGCGCTCAGGCATCAAAGATTAAATACGCTGTGATCAGGCCACCTGAATCAAATGTGGTCAGGCGATTATTCTTTGCATTGAAAAGGATCTGACGGATGAGAAAAATTATCTTGCTGTGCGTTTTGGCTGGTTTATTTTCAGCAGCAAATGTGTGGGCAGGCAATACACTTCGCTTTGGTATCGAGGCTGAATATCCCCCGTTTGAAAGTAAAAATGCACAGGGAGAACTGGTGGGGTTTGACATTGAGCTGGGCAAGGCTGTCTGTCAGGCTGCACAAATGCAATGCAGCTGGTTTGAAGCCAGTTTTGACGCTCTGATACCCGCGCTCAGGGCAAAACAATTTGATGTGATCAATTCAGCCATGAATATCACTCAGGAAAGAAAAGAGCGGATTGATTTCACTCAGCCGGTTTACCGGATTCCAACCCGGCTCATCGCCCGCGAAGGCAGTGGTCTGACGCCGGATATTCTATCGTTGCGTGGTAAAAAGATCGGTGTGCTGCAAGGATCAATTCAGGAAGTTTACGCGAAAAAACACTGGGCGACACAAGGCATTCGTGTCATGACTTATCAGGATCAGAGTATGGTCTATTCTGATATGGTCCTTGGCCGGATTGATGCGACGCTGGTGATGGCAGCAGCCGGTCAGTCCGGATTTCTGAGCCGCCCGGAAGGCGACGGATTTGCTTTTGCCGGCGAGCCGGTGGAAGACCCGGCCATACTTGGCAGCGGCATCGGCTTCGGCGTGCGTCAGGGGGGTTCGGCACTGAAAGCGGTGCTCAATCAGGCCATTGCACAAGTAAAAACCGATGGCACCATACAGCGATTAGGAAAAAAATACTTTCCAGGATTCGATATTTCGGTTGAGTAATCGTGTCCAAATAAAGTGACCGCCGGGCGATGATTGTTTATTTATTTTCCCTGCGTTTACAGGCTGTCAATGACACTGAACGCCCGGTACTCATCAAAGGCATATTGATCGGTCATGCCACTGATATAGTCCTGAATCAGCCTGACCCGGTAGTAATATTCCCAGACTTGTGCAGAAAACTCATACCCGCCCGGATAGTTTCCGGCCTCAATGTCCTTCATGGCATTATCGTACGCCCGCAAATGTTTGCCCGGCAGCTTTGAGAATAACCGTGAAGGCAGCAGCTGTGTTCTGTCCCCTTCTTTTACCTGCAGAAAATCGTCCCTCTCCAGTTCCAGCAGCGGTTTATAGTAATCAAGTAATCCGGTAATGATTTTGTATCCCTGTAATTCCCTTGCTTCCACATCCCGGTCACAAAAGGCATGCTTTTTCGCCACGTTTTTCAGGGTTTCGACCAGCGCATGCTCTGTACTGAAGTTCTCAATCAGTGGCCGGTTAAAGCGCCCGGTATAAATGGTTTCAATATTTTCAATGAATTGTGTCGCCGCATGGCGGGGAAGCAGCTGGCTGATTTCGACCCGTAAGGTGATAAAAAAGTGGCTGACGGCGCAGTTTTTGGCACTGGTTGCCCGGCTTTGTGCCTCATGGACAATCTGTGCCATTTTTTCCGGATCGGCCCCGGCGTAACGCGGATCCATCAGCAGATTCTGATATTCCTGACACAAGGCTTCACTGGTTCGTTTCCGGTCCAGAATGCCTTTCTCGACCGCATCTTCAATATCGGCTATCCCATAAGAGATATCATCGGCGGCCTCCATAATATAAGTGAACGGTGCCCGGGTGCCTTTCTCCAGTGCCAGCGTTTGATACAGATTACCGATGAACTCATCTTCACTGAGATAAAATCCGACTTTCTTTTTCAGATAGGGCAGTTCCGCTTCCGTCATTGGCGTGCCACGTTGCTTCAATGTTTTCGGGCTGAGTTCATCCCCCCGGCGGGTATATTTTAAGATCGCGGAAACCTGCGTATAAGTCAGGTTCAGACTCAGAATCGAATGGACCAGCCGTATCGCCTGTGCATTGCCCTCAAATTCAGTTAAATCCTTATACAGCGCCGGTGGCAACGCTTTGATGCCTTCATAGCTGCAAAACCAGTCATTGATGGCCTGCTCTCCGAAGTGACCAAAAGGCGGATTGCCGACATCATGCATCAGGCAGCCCATTTCGACGACCGATTCAAAATGACGTTCGAGTTCTTCCAGCCCATATTGTTTTGCATCTTCGCCCAGCTGATGGTAAATCCGCTGCACAATATGACGCCCGACCTGCTGCACTTCCAGTGAGTGCGTCAGCCTGCTTCTGACTGACGAATTGCGCTCCAGCGGAAACACCTGGGTTTTCTGTTGCAACCGCCGGATGGCGGCTGAGTTGATGATCCGCCCCCGATCGCTTTCAAACTGCGACAGGCGGGGGATTTG
Source organism: Vibrio aerogenes (assembly GCF_024346755.1). Taxonomy (NCBI): domain Bacteria; kingdom Pseudomonadati; phylum Pseudomonadota; class Gammaproteobacteria; order Vibrionales; family Vibrionaceae; genus Vibrio; species Vibrio aerogenes. The sequence continues at coordinate 994,502 of NZ_AP024861.1, forward strand.
TCCGGTCCGGTAAGGTTCAATCCGGGATGTATTGTCACTACCGGACGTGTAAGGCCGGTTATATCTGAATCGGGCTCTGAAATCGATCTGCATAGTCTGGTCTGGCATCTTCAGGTCTTTCACTATTTAAAACACATCCTGGTCTGAACTCAAGCTTGTGTCACGGGTTCTTCGTTCCGGTTCATAAAATCGCCATCTGCGGGTTCAGGCCATCAGGTATCATGGTGATCGGAATGAAATTAAACTGAACAAATTTTAATCATTACAATGTATTAACAATTGTGGGTCGTCATGATGAAAATTGCAAAATCAACAATAAAAATGAGAGACCAGTTCAGGAAAAACGGAAATCTAATCAACATCAAACGAATAACTGCTGAACTCAATAACATAATTTGCATATAATACCGCAGGGCTGTTGACCGGATACCCAAGCAACCTGAACACTGTTTTTTCAGATTGTTTGGGTATCAAAGGTGAATGGCCTTTTTACTCCGCCTTGAGGCCGGTTCAGGACATTTTTTGACTGATACCCTGCATAAGCAAAAGCCGGTGAAGTGCTTCGCGGAGTTTTGTAGCCACCGTTTCCGATAAAAAATTCAATGCTGCCGGCAGAAAAGTGCAGCAGTTCGTATGAAAAAAACGACCGGAAATGGCTTGGTTGATGATTCAGTTTGAAGACAACGGCAGTTTATTCTTATGAACAGTTTAAATTTTCGACTCACCGTCGATGGGGTCGATGATGAGACGCTGGTAGTGCGGGACTATCAGGGCGTCGAATCAGTTTCGGATTCCGTCGATTCTCAGGGTAACCCGGTTTACGGTTACCGGTATCAGATTGCACTTGCCAGCCGCAGCAGCGGCCACACCGCCAAAAAATTCGTGGACAGCAAAGCCCTGCTGGAAGTGATCCGCCGTGGTGAAGTGGTGCAGAAAGTTCACGGCATCATCCGCAGTTTCGGCAAAGGTGACACCGGCCATCAGCACACGTTTTATGATGTGGTGCTGGTGCCTTCGCTGGAGCGGCTCTCTCTGCGCCAGAACAGCCGCATTTTTCAGCAGCAAAGCGTGCCGGATATGCTTTCCATCCTGCTTCAGGAAATGAGTATTTCCGATTACGCTTTTTCCGTCAAACGCACCTGTGCGCCGCGCGAGTTTTGCGTTCAGTACCGGGAAACGGATCTGGAATTCTTCCACCGTCTGATGGCAGAAGAAGGGCTGACGTACACCTTCGAGCACGAAGACAGCAAACACACCATCGTGATTGCCGATAACCCGAAAGGCTTCCGCCCGATTGGCGCGGTGCCGTATAACGTGATTTCCGGTGGTGTGAGTGACACGCCTTATATTGCTTCGCTGACTGAAACCCGCCAGTCACAAGTCAATAAAGTGCAGATGCAGGACTACAGTTTCAAAAAGCCGGCTTACAGTTTTATGCAGACCCAGGAAAAAACCGGTTTGCAATATCAGCTCGAAACTTACGAGCATTATGATTATCCGGGCCGCTATAAAGATGACGGCAACGGCGTGGCATTCAGCAAAATCCGCCTCGACTGGCTGCGCCGCAATGAGCTGACCGTCACCGGCCACAGTGATGAAGCCAAAATTCAGGGCGGGGTGCGCTTTGATGTGACCGACCACACCGACGGCAGTATGAACAAAACCTGGCTGGCGGTGAAGGTGGTGCATACCGGCAGTCAGCCACAGGCTCTGGAAGAGAATGGCAGTGGCGGTGAAACCAGTTATCACAATGAATTCTTCCTTATTCCCGGAGAGAAAGTCTGGCAGACGCCACCACGTCTCAAGCCGGTGATTGACGGCCCGAATGTTGCTCTCGTTGTCGGTCCGCCGGGGGAAGAGATTTTCTGTGATGAGCATGGCCGGGTGAAACTGCATTTCCCGTGGGATCGTTACAGCAACGCGGATGATAAAAGCTCCTGTTGGGTGCGGGTTTCCCACGAATGGGCCGGTGCCGAATATGGGATGGTGATGTTGCCGCGTATCGGCCACGAAGTGATTGTGTCCTTCCTCAATGGCGATCCGGATCAGCCGATTGTCACTGGCAGAACCTACAACGCCAACAACAAAGCGCCGTATCCGTTGCCGGATGCGATGACCAAAACCGTGCTGCGCACCGAGTCTCATCAGGGCAGCGGCTTTAATGAGCTGAGTTTTGAAGATCAGTCCGGCAGTGAAAAGATTTACCTCCATGGTCAGAAAGATTATGTCGCGGTGATTGAAAATGACGTCACCGGCATGGTCGGTAACGATCAGCATCTCACGGTGGAAAATAACCGCTTCAGCCATATCAAAGTCAACGATCACCTGACCATTGACGGCGAGCAGCGCACCAAAGTCACCAAGATGATCAGCAGTGAGCTGGCCGCCGATCTGCATCAGAAAGTCGGCTCACTGACGGCGGTGGAATCCGGCAAGGTACTGAGCCTGAAATCCGGCACCAAAATTGTCATCGAAGCGGGTTCACAAATTACCCTTAAAGCCGGAGGCAGCTTCCTGACGGTCGCCAGTGGCGGCGTGGATATGTCCGGCCCGGCGATTAACCTCAACAAAGGCGGCAGCGCCGGCAGTGTGACCGCTTACGGCGGACAGGCCGCTGAGCTGCCGGGTGTGCCTGAAGTGCCCGATCCACCGGCACCGATTCTGACACCGGCTCAGGTCGCAACGATGAAATCCGCCGCACCATTCTGTGAAGAGTGTGAGAAATGTAAGGGTGGTGTATGTTCAGTTTAAAAACGCAGGTAACGGAAGATTTAAACTGGTTTGTGGTGCTCAGCGGTACCAGCAGCGCCCGGCCGCTGGAGACGTTTTATCAGCATGGCGGCGAAGAAGCGCGCGGTATCTGGCTTGGCACCGATTACGAAGGCTGGGAAGAAGTGATGCCTTACATCGCGCAGGTTCAGCCGGATCACCCGTTTATCGACTGGATTGACGGGGAAACCAGCGAAGCGCCGGACTGGGGCATTCTGGTGGGCTCACAAGCGCCGTTTGCACAGGTGCTGGCGCACATGCGCAGCCTGACGCAAATCTGGCTGCCGGCAGGCGATCACGCTTTTTTCCGTTTCTACGATCCGCGTTTCAGCCTGAAAGTGGCGTCGCTGTGTGATGATGAGCAACGTCCGGTGCTGATGGGGCCGGCCAGTTGCTGGATGAGCCACGCTGACCGGGTGGATAACCCGGAGCCGGTGCTGAATCAGAAAGAGAAACCGTTTCCGTGGTGGGAAGTGCCCGCGCCGGTGATGGATGCGCTGACCGGAGAAGATAAATCGACGCTGGTGATTAACGCCCTCAAATGGGTGAAAGAAACCTGTGCCGATCTGTATTTCTATTTTCCCGAGCCCATTCTGTTTGCCAAAGTCACCCGTCTGGTTGAGCGGTTTGATCCGCAGGGGCCGGTGACACTGAACCGTTATTTACATGATGCGCTGTCGCAGGAGGTTTACCGGTGAGCGATAAAGTGACGCAATTACTGGATGAAAAATTCGATGCCATCAAAACCGATTTTATGGGGTCGATTACCGAGTATAAAAAACAATCTGAAAACTGGCTGTATGGCTGGCTGCTGGAAATGGACCAGAAAGTGATGGTCAACGGCCATGAAAAGTCAGCCGATGTGGATGATTCCAGCATCCGGGCGGATTTAGTCAACTGCCCGCTGGATGGCAAAATCACCCTGGTGCACTGCTTTGAATCCGAAGCCTATGTGCCGATTGGCGGCACGCCGTTCAAAATTCAGCCGGTGAAACTGGTGAAGAGTGGTCAGTCAAAGCGTTATGTCGATGATGGTGACCCGTTCGAAGGCACGATTGGTGAAGACGGCACGGCCATTGTCCAGCTGGATAAAAACAAATACAAAGGCAAGCTGTTGCGGGTGTATTTCTATCCGGATGTGACCGAAAGTGATATCAAAGCGCTGCTGGCTTCTTATGACGGCACCCAGCAGAAGCTGATGGACTGGTTGGCTGCCGAGTGGGAAGAGCAGAAGAGCGAGTGGGATGATTATCTGCGTAATCCAATTGATGTCGGTCATGAAGTCGAAAAGTTTATCGAGAATATGGGCATTGCCCTGCTGACCGCCTGGGATGAAATCTCCGACCTGTTTAACGTGCTGGCGCACCCGACGCAACTGATAGAAACCCTCAAACGTTTTGTTGATTCTGAAAAACTGGCCAGTGTGCTGGAAGAAACCAAGAAAAAAGCGGCGGAGATGCTCAATTTGCTGAAAGATGAAGCGCGCTGTTTTCTGCTGGTGAAAGCGGCTTACTGCTGGCTGCGGATGCTCAGTCCGGTGCAGATCATGAATATCGTATCGATGTGTCTGGCGTCGTTGTTGGTGGAAGTGCTGATGATGATGATCATCCCCGGCGGAAAAGCGGTGATGAAAACAATCGAACAATTACGCAATGCAGGTAGTTTCGCAGGAGCCGTCTCATGAAGAAGCCAAAGAAATGGAAACATGGCAAGCATGTGGATGTGCTGGCCAAACTGGAAGAAATTGTTGATCTGGTCAAGGCGGATGCAGAGTCCAATCTGCCGAAGCTGAAAAAACTGACCCAGCACGGTGAAGGGCGTTTCAGCCGCGACCGGATCAAAGATCAGACCTTTAACAAAGCCAAACATGAAAAAGCGACCATGATGGAGCGCAAGGTCACCAGCAGCACCGAGGCGAAGATGGAGAAGGATAAGCCCCATACAGCCAATGATTCACCGGAAACGCCAGCGAAGAAAAAGCATGAAAAGAAAGAAAACACCGAGTGTGTTGATGATCCAATTTCGTTGGTGACGGGGGAAGAGTTACTTACAATTCCGGATATGGTTTTGCCTGGAGCATTACCATTTGTTTTTCAGCGCACATACCGTACCAGTGCTTGTGAGCTGAATGCCGGTTTAGGGTTTGGCTGGGGCCACACACTGGCGCACCGGCTGGAATTTAAAGATGGCAAAGCGCTCTGGCATAACGATGAATATCTCAGCACGGCGTTTCCCGAGCCGACGGCACAGTGCCCGCAAATCCTCAATAATCTGGGCGAAGCCTGTATTTATCTTGGGGCTGAGCCAAACCAGTATATTCTGGCCGCGCCGGAGCAACCGTTTTATCACTTTGAGCGCCGCGGCGATGTGGCGCGTTTAGTGCGCCTGACGGATAAATACGACAATACCCTGCATCTTCAGTATGACAATGACGACCGGGTGCAGGCGGTGCTGAATCCGCACGGGATTGCCCTATGGGTGAACTATAACGAAGCGAACCTGATTAGCAGCCTCGAACTGCGCACTTTCAGTGATACTGAAAATGGCCGCGAATGGTCGACACAGCGGCTGCTGCACCAATATCAGTACAATGAACACGGCCAGCTGATTGCTGAGCGTAATGAAGCCGGAGAAGGCGAGCATTACAGCTATGATGCGCGCAATGTCATCACCGAACGGGTGATGGCCGGTGGCATGGCATTTGGCTGGGAATGGGAAGGTGAAGGCAAGCAGGTTCGCTGTATCAAACACTGGAGTAATACAGGTAACCATACTGAATTAAGCTGGGATGAAGAAGCTCGCAGTGTGACTGTCACCTATTCTGACGGCAGTGAGTCCATCTATCAGCACGATGAAAATGCCAAACTCATCAGCACCACTGACCCGGATGGCGCGGTCACGACGAACACCTACAACGAAGACGGTAAGCTGACCAGCACGACCGATGCGCTGGGCCATGAAACCCAGTATATCTATGACGAGAACGGTGATTTGGAGTGGGTGATTGCCCCGGACGGCACCGCGACCGAAATGGATTATATGGCCGGGCGGCTGTTTAAGGTCACCCGCGGCGAGGCGAGCTGGCGGTATTACTACAACGACAACGGTGATATCTGCGAGAAGCGCGATCCACTGCGGCGAAGTACTTACTATCACTATAACCCACAGGGCAACCTGAACCGGATTGTCTACCCGGACGGCAGTGAGCATCAGCTCAGCTGGAACCGGCTGGGGATGCTGATTGAAGAAAAATATCCGGACGGCACCACCAGTCAGTACCGCCACGATATCAGTGGCCGGGTGATTTACCAGAAATCTTCGATTGGCGGCGTGACGCAATACCAGTGGGATGAAGCCGACCGTCTGGTGAAACTGATTCAGCCCAACGGCAAGTCAAAAACCTTCTGTTACAACGCCTACGGTAAAGTGACCGAAGTGATGGACGAGACCGGGCGTAAAACGGCGTATGAGTACGAAGAAAACAGCCACCTGCTGAGCCGGGTGACGAATCCGGACGGCACCAGCCTGAGCTACCTGTACGACAACCCGAAACGCTTTGTCAGCCAAATCACCAATGAGCGCGGTGAAGCTTACAACATTGATTACTTCACCAATGGTCTGGTGAAAACGGAAACCACCTTCGACGGGCGGCAGATGCATTATGAATATGATTTGCTTGGCCAGCTGACCCAAAAAACCGAAGTGGGACTTGAGGGCACCGAGCTGGTGACCGGATTTGTCCGCGATGAAATGGGCCGCCTGCGTGAGAAAGTGCTGCCGGACGGCACCAAAGTCGCTTACGACTATGATGACAACGGCAACCTGATTTCAGTGGATGACGGTGAAACGCCGCTGGGCTGGAAATACGACCTGCTCAGCCGGGTGACCGAAGAGCATCAGAACTGGGCCTCGAACTATTTTGAATATGATGCGGTGGGGCAGGTGACCAAATGGCAGTTGCCGGATGCCAAAGTGCTGCAATACCAGCGCGGGCAGGGCGGACTGCTGAATCAAATCAGCCTGGATGACCATGTGCTGACGCAGCATTTATACCAGAACGGGATGGAAAGCCGCCGGACTCAGGGCGCGGTGACCAGCAGTTTTGAATATGACGCGCAGGGGCGGCTGACGCACCAGAGCCAGTCTGTCTCCGGCAGACAAACCCGCACGCGGGATTATGGTTACGACGCACTGGGCAATCTGTCGCAAATTGCTGACAGCCGCTTTGGTGACAGTTATTTTGATTACGACCCGCTGTCACGCCTGAAAGCGGTGCGCGGGAATCTGGAAGAGCATTTTGTCCATGATGCGACCGGGAATGTCTTGTCCCAGCATCTGGGAAGACGTCAGGATGAACTGAATCTGGCGGAAGCCGGTGGCAACCAGCTCACTTTCCACGGGGACAGCCATTATGAATACGATGAGTTCGGGCGTCTCATTACTGAGAAACGCGGTAAGAATCAGTCGCTCATCACCCGTTATGAGTATGACTGCCAGCACCGTCTGACTCAGGCCAGCATGCCGGACGGCACTATAGCCACATACACCTATGATGCCTTTGGCCGCAGAACCAAAAAAGTCGTCACGGACAAAGCGCAAACCACCACAACCACCGAGTTTATGTGGCAGGGTGACACCCTGATTGGTGAAGTCACCAATAGTGATTACAAAACCTACGTTTACGAGCCCGGCACCTTCCGCCCGCTGGCCCAAATCAGCGGTGAAGGCAGAAACAACGGGGAAGTCTATTACTACCATCTGGACCAAATCGGTACGCCCATCGAGCTGACGGATGTGCAGGGTCAAAGTGTCTGGTCGGTGCAATACCGCGCCTACGGGAACGTGCTGACCCAGCATGTGGAAGAAATACAAAGTGCACTACGCTTTCAGGGGCAGTATTATGACAGCGAAACCGGGCTTCATTACAACCGGCACCGTTATTACAGCCCCGGCACAGGCAGGTTCACGACGATTGACCCGATCGGTTTAGCCGGTGGCTTGAATAACTACCAGTATGTGCCGAACCCGACGGGATGGGTGGATCCGTTGGGGTTGAGTAATGTACCGGGAGATGGGTGTTCAGATAATAATCAGCCAGAGATTGTGACTGATATTGATGAACAGCCTGATAATGCGCCATTTAAAAAAGATGCGAATGGTCGATGGCATGATAAAAAAGGTCGTTATGTTGCACAGAGTTGGCCTCCGAATGATGGGTTTGCTACAAAAAATGGTTCTGTGTTAAGAGAGCACATAACGTTACAACCGGGACATATGTTGGATCGTTTTGGTGGATGGTACGAAGATGGTGTGTTTAGAGATCTGGGAAGCTATTTCGCAGATATGGGAGTTCCATTTAAAAATAGAGCCCTACCTCCTGAAACTTTATCATCACCGTATCGTACATACAAAGTTGTTAAGCCGTTTGAGGTTGAAGCTGGTCCAATTGCTCCTTGGTTCGGTGATCCGGGTGGGGCAAGGCAGTATTTAGTACTCAAGTCTGAAGGTGGAGTCGAAGGATTAATTAAATCCGGAAAAATAGAGCCTGTGGAGTAGTGTTATGAATGAAGATAAATTAATTAAAATTGACTTTGAAGTATCAAGTGGATATCCGGCAGGAAAAAAAATTTATTATAAGTGTACAGTTTGTGGAGATGTTATTTTTTCACTACCAGAGCATTTTGCTGAATGTTCTTGTCAGAATATAACAGTGGATAGAGCTGGCGGTAGGTTATCTGTAGAGAAAAAAGATTGCTTGGAAGTATATAAAAAACGTTAGTCTATTGATTGAAAAACATCCCGGCTCCTGCCGGGATATAACTATCTGGTTCTCAGTAATTCTTTCCGGGCAACCTCTTTCATCCTGGCTATTGAAGCCGGTGCTTACCCGAAAGAGTCGGTGCCTGGCGGTGAAACTAAAGGTGGTGCAAAGGAAATTGCTGTGAAAGGAACTGAGAAAATATCACACGATAATGATATTAATGTTCTGAAATCTCAGTTTGACGATTCGGAGTATATTCAATGTGTAAAGATTATGTTTCCTGTTTTTTTGAAGAGGGTGAGATCATTTCCTTTTTCAAAGGTGAAGGTGGATATTTTTATCGTGATCCCAACTGGGGAGAACACTTGTATTATCCATCTCTTAGAATTGCATTAAGGGAAATAAATGGAGATACGGTAACATCTACAGATTTTATTAATGCCTTTGATCTTTTTGTTAGAAGTTTAGGTGATAATGAAGCTGATTCTGAGCACTTCTGGCAAAATATATACGCTTTCTATCTATGTCTGAAAAATAAAGATATTGATACAATAAGCGACTTTTTTGAACCAGGTTATCCATGTATCACCGATGTGAGTAATTACTTCAATAGAGTCAAGAATAAATATGATTCCACATTTTATTTAGATGAAATAAAGAAAAAATTTCCTACGGCTGGCATCTTAAAGTTGTAAGAACTGACAAGTTTACATTCGAATCCCTTAAGAAAACAGCCGGGTTGATCCAATCACTCCGGCTATTTTTTAACTCACTCCACCGCCGCTTTTAACTGAGCCAGTTGTTCCCGTAATGCCTGCTTCTGCGGGTTGTCTGGGATCTGCACAATACAATCCTCTGTGATATTCACGGTGACTGGCGTACCAGTCCCAAACCCAGTCCCGGCCTCGCGCAGCCACTTGCCTTTAAGATGAAAATCCGGGGTGCTGGTATCGCCCCGGTTGGGGATTCACCGATATTATTTGGAGGTGATCCTCTCCAAACAAACCTCTTCCGTCAGCATTTTCAACTTTTCCACTTCCTCAGACAGATACGTCAACTCTTCCACGGTAATTTCATAATGCTCAGAGTAACGGGCGTCCACATAAGCACGCCGCAAGCGGTGAAAACTACGGCGGTGGAATTGATTCTCTTTCGGGAATAGTTGAAGAAAGCGTTCATCCTGTTGGGCGCAGAAATGACAAAGTTTTTCGATATCGTGGGTTTTGGGAAGATAATTGGTGCAAACTAACAACGTACAGGCGAAAAATCGCTCCGAAGCTTGATGTAATTGAAAAGCAGCATTATTCAACCAGCCTTTATTTAATGCTGTTTCGTAAACAAAGAAAAACTCGTTTGCATTCTGAAAACATTTTTGGAAATGCTTCTGAGCAATTTCCCGTCTTTCTTCATCCGTCAGGTTTCCCGGCACAGACAGCTCACGGCTATCGATGCTGTATAATTCTATGCCTTCTTCCCGGATATCCTGAAAGAAATACTGACCTTCCCTGAGCCATTGATTGACTTCTTTCAGCGTATGTACAATCACACCGACCGGAATTTTCTCAATTCGTCGTTTAATCCGGTCATCCGCCAGTTTCCACAGTTTGAGGTTTTCGACCAGTTCCATACGGTTGACGATCACCAGAATGTCGTAATCACTGATATAACCATGTGCAGGGTCATACACCCAGCCGGGTTTTCCTTCGGCTGACGGCGGGCGGGCATAACTGCCAAACAGGATAATTTTCTGGATCTTAAAGCCGGATTGTTTACCGCTTTTCCCAGCGACAAATTCATCCACAGTATCACGCAGAATATCGGCAATGGCCTGAATATCCTGTTGTTTATGTTCGGGAAGGTGTTCGAGCGTCTTTTTCATGCAAGGTATCGTACTACGGGGTGCTGATTGGGTAAATGGTGGTTTTGGTCGGAATCCGGGTTTTGCGGCGGATCACGGTTTTTGGTGAAAAGATTGTGTTTATCAAGGATGAGAATTCTTGAGTGGTTTCATTGATATGGAAGATTTTGGCAGGGGTGATGTCAGAAAATCCAGATGGTGTATTTGGCAGAAAACTGATAAGTTCTTTTTATACAGATAGTTAACCGTACGCGTTTTTACTGGTCCAACGAGGTAAAAGCGCGTGCGCACGTATAAAATGTGATGTGCCCGGAGGAAAAATGATAGATACGGCAAGGACTCGAATTGAAGTGATGTCCAGTAAGCATGCCTCAGATATGCTTGCATACGAACTCGAAAATCGTGAGCATTTAGCGCCATGGTCCCCACTTCGTACAGATGAATTTTATACTATAGACAACTGGCTATCTCTGTGTAAAAACAGTGAGTCTGCGTTTGAGAAAGGTAGTGAAGTTAAGTTTGTAGCATTGGATAAAGATGCAGGCGAAATTGTTGGTGTCTGCAATTTTACGGGTATAGTTCGCGGTGTTTTTCAAGCTTGCTTTTTAGGTTACTCCATTTCCAGAAAGTTTGAAGGTCAAGGTTATATGACCGAGATACTCGAAGCATCGATAGGTTACATGTTTGATATCGTTGGTCTTAACAGAATAATGGCGAATTACATTCCACATAATGTAGCGAGTGAAAGAGTGCTGTTTAAACTAGGTTTCGAGAAAGAAGGTGTTGCCAGGAAGTACTTAAAAATTGCAGGACAATGGGAAGACCATATCCTTACGTCCAAACTTAACGAACGTACATAACAAACGACTATGGCGTCAATAACTAAGTTTTAGCTATTTTCTTATAACCCAAAATGTAAGTTTCCGGCGACAAATCCATCCACAGTATCACGCAGAATATCGGCAATGGTCAGAATATCCTGTTGTTTATGTTCGGGAAGGTGTTCGAGCGTCTTTTTCATGCAAGGTATCGTACTACGGGGTGCTGATTGGGTAAATGGTCGGTTTTGTTGGAATTTGGGTTTTGCGGCGGATCACGGTTTTTTGGTGAAAAGATTGTGTTTATCAAGGATGAGAATTCTTGAGTGGTTTCATTGATGAAGATTCTGGCTGGGGTGATGTCAGAAAATCCTTCTGGTGATCGCTGGTCGGAACAGTTTTGTAAGTGCATCCTGCGCATGATTTTTATAAAGGAAAGCTGACAAATTTTTCGTGAATTTGCCTCCTCATCTGTAGGGATATTTGATTGTTGTGCTACCTTTTGTTTATGAGGTGTTGAAGCCTGAGTAGTGGCATGTGAGCTGGTTGATTTAACTTATTTTTGCCCCAAAATAATTTAGCCTTAATTTCTCGAGATATGCTGTTTTCTCACAAATAACTGAGCACTATCAGTACGTGCTACAAAAATATAACAATTTAAGCAAGTAGGACGCCTCAAGCGGCGCCACTTCTTGGGGCGTTTATTAGTTCATAGTCACTTTATTCTATTCGCTAGCTTCGCCACTTTATTCAACCAAGCTTGCCTGGTATCACTATTAGAATTAATAACCGGACCAAAGTAAGTCGAAGAAATATTTTTAATACCAGAAAAGCCCAAAATGGAGTGCTTTAACTGTTTATATATTGCATTCCCTGTGACGTACTTGTACCAAAAAGGTGGACTATCAAGTGTAACAATTAGTTCAGAAGTTCGTCCTTTCAGCAGCTTCTCAGGAATTGTTTTACCACCTACATATTTGAATGAAAAGCCAGGTAAAAAGGCTCTATCAATAGCACCTTTAAATTTTGCTGGTATCGTTCCCCACCAAACGGGGCTGACAATGACAACATGCTCTGCCCATTGAACCTTCTTTTGAAAATCCACTAGATCAGGTTCCAAGTCGGTAATTTTATCATATCCTTCGTCTAAACTTATTTCGAAATTCAAGTCACCTATATTTATTTGCTCAACTTTATGCTGTTCTTTCGCAACCGATATATACTGTTCAGCTAAAGATTTGCACAAGCTAGTAGGTTTGGGGTTCGCATTGATAACTAAAACTTTTTTCATAAACTTACATATCCGCATTAGGTAGAAAGTGTAGTGGTCAAGAAAATTGGCCACGGTCTTAGAGCTTTCCCAATATAACCGCTCCGATTTATTGGGAGTGAGTTCTCCATTTAAGCTCACGATGGGGATTGAGCCGGTTGCCTCATACTGTGTTCTTTCTCTTGGGTCTGAACGGGCTTGCGTAAGAGGATGAAGCTCAACACAAAGATGGCGGCGCAGACGTAGAGCATCAGTGAAAAGCTCTTTTCACTCAGCAAACCAGAGGCGATCAGCGGGCCGCTCGCTAAGCCGATTGATGAAACGACGGCCGCAATGGTAGAGAGCTTGCCACTTGGGTCCTGTTCAGCCGCGGCCGCCAATAAATAGGATTGAATGGCTGGCCAGGAGAAAAACAGCAGAGACATCGCGATGACATAAAACAGCGGTGTTAGTTGGGATGCGCTGAGTATGATAGCGGATGTCACCGACATGGCTACACCAGCAATGATCCAATACAAGCGCCCATAACGATTGCCGTTGATCACAGGTAACATGGCGCCGAGCAGCCCTAACAATCCAGTCGTCGCAATGTACACGCTGACATCGTCATTGCTGATGTTTGCACCAAGGCCTATCAACCCGACATAAGCCCAAATGGCACTGGCCGCGATTTGGTAGGTTATGATCGCGAGCATCAGCAATAAGGCATTGTGTGATGTGCTAGGCACCGATGCAGTGCGGCCACTTATTGGTTGATTTGACGTTGAGTGTTTAAGAGAAAGCGCCGGTAAAAAAGGCAAAAACGCTAGGCTCAAGACTACGAACGCTGCCATCACATAAAACACCGCATAGGCGTTTAATTGCGCTTCTAGTTCGGGTAAGAAATACATGACGATGGAGCCGATGCTGAACTGTATGAAGAGCAGGGTGCCAAAGGCGCGATCCGGGTTATTCAATCTGGCAAGAACAGCAAAGCCAATACCAAGACTCAGACCACCGAACGTGCCTGCTAAGAAGCGCCAGCCCAGCATCAGCGTGTAATTACTAACCCCTGATGTACTTGCCGATAGCTTACTTACCCATACTGTTGAGAGGTCAATCGCTGCCAATAACACTAAGAACAAGAACATGGCCGGTTGCCATTGAATACGTCGCACCAAAAAGATGGCAATTGTGCTGCCAATCAAACCACCATAGCCGTTGAGTGCAACGATTTGTCCGGCTTCTGCTTCATTGAGTCCGATGTTGCCGGCCAGTGCGTTAACCAGTCCCGGCATGAAGTTAATGTAGGAAAGCCCTGCCATAGTAATAAACGCCAGGAATAAATAGGTCAGAGGGTGACCTGCGGGTAGTTTGTTTGAAATGAAGTGCTTCAACATAAATTCTCAATCTCATTGATCTGTAAACGTCTATAGGTGAGGATTTTATTAGCAGGGATGTGTTGGAAAAATAGGTCGATATCCCAATTAGTCATGAATACTATTCATGAATCTTTCTTGGTATAGTCAATCACCAAATACGCGACTTTTGTGTGTAGATGATGGATACACTTAGCTTACGGATACTCTCAATTTATGGATAAACTTAGATCATTAGAAATCTTCTTAGCCACTTGTTATGGTGGCAGTTTTGCGGCAGCAGCAAGGCTGTGTAACAGCGATCCTTCCACTGTAAGTAAGGCCATTAGCCGGTTGGAGGCACAGCTGGGATTGACATTATTTCAGCGCTCGACCCGACAGTTGCGAATCACCACTGCGGGTCAACGTTATGCCGATACTGTCCGTAAAATGTTTCAGGATCTCACCACCTGTGAGGATGAGTTGAAACATCTGAATAACTCCCCTTGTGGCACGTTAAAAATCAATTCGGCGGTTTGTTACGGGCATATCTATCTTCGCCCGTTATTGAAAGCGTTTTGTGAACAATACCCAGATATAAAGCTGGAACTTGATATCAACGACTTCCATGTGGACATCATCGAAAACGAGATTGATATTGCTTTACGCACAGGGTACGTCAAAGACAGTCGGCTGGTGGCACGGTGCTTGAGCCCGATGGATTTCCTGATATGTGCTTCGCCGGACTATTTGAAAACGCATGGCACGCCAAACTGCCCAGAAGACTTCCATCAACACCGTTGGATTGGTTTTCGAATCAAAGAAACCCAACAGCTTCAGCCGATCTTTTTACCTGATGAAACAGGCGAATATATGCCTTACGAATTAGAGCGCAGCCATATCACTGATGATGGTGAAGCGATGGCATATATGTGTGCTGACGGCTTGGGCTTTGCTCAACTTCCGCACTTCCTTGCCAGGAAGGGCTTGGAACGTGGCGAACTGGTTTCCCTGTATCCCTATTTCAGACCACCGCAACCAGACAGTGGCGTGTTCGCGATTTACCCGAAGCGTGAATATTTGCCTGTTAAAGTGAGAGTGTTTGTGGATTTTCTGACTCGATCCTTGGCTGATATGGGCGAAGGTTCCACCTATACATGCGCGGAAAACTGGAAGCCGATGATTGATTTTGGTGAGTAGGACTTATCAACTTCCCTATTTAAATTTTCTTAACTAGTCAGAAGTTGAAGCCGCGTCAGCTTCCGGCTCGTGCAATTTTCTTTTTCCATTCAGAGTTATCACGATCCAAACTAATGTAACGACAGCCAGTAGAGCGATTCCATTCAACATAACAGGGCTGAGAACGAATAATGTTCCTAACCAAGCCCCTCCAAGAAAAGAAGGAAGCACTAACTGAGCAACGAAAGATTTTAGAGCAAAGATAAGAGCAAAACTGAGGCAACCCGACAGTATAATCGATGCTAGCCACATAACATCTTTATCACGTCTGTAAGTTGGAGCTAGTGTGTCTTCAACTTTAATTTTTAGGCCCAATAGCATTCTGCGTTCCATTAAGTAGTGAAATGCAATGGCTAATTGATGTTTGAACTTAGTGAACAGCTCACCGCTTGCTAACTCCTGTGTTCTGATGACCACTCGTGTGGTGTCGTCATCCACAGATCTGAGTAAGAAGCTTCCCCAATTTTCAAGTACAAATGTTTCTTCAGGCTCGACGAGAAGCACTTTGAAGTTATACGGAATAGCGGCTTTGTCCTCGTTGATTGTGCCCCTAACGATATCATTGGTCGTTAGATCTTTGAATTGGGGCGTGTTCATATCGGTGTGTTTAGTGTTGTAGCCCAACGCTTCTTCAATAAAGTCATAGCTAAAAAAGCCAGCGCGATCTGCGCCAAGCTGCATCAGCCAACGCCAAACTTCTGGTTTGGATGCATCGATTTCAATGGCTCGGGTCGACGCAATAAACATGTTATCGCCATCACCAGCGAGGTCCATGTTATATTCAAAGTCGGTTGCTCCCCAGTGGCGAATATAGGGTTTAACAAGTAGGGAATAAACAATTAGCTCGAGAATAAGGACGAGGACAATCGCTATAGTGGTTTGGGTGATACGATTCAACATGTTAACTCGCTTTTTTGATTTATAGATTATAAGTTCGTCTAGAATAGGGCTTTGTTGCTTAATTCAGAGAGAGGACATGCCTGTCTCATAGTGCTTAATTCTTAAATGATATACTGAGTTTCAGGCATGCCTAACCCTGTGAGCTTATTCAGCGCCTTGATCATCGCGTAAGTCTCGTCAACTTGGGCGTTATAGTTTCTCAGGCTTAATTTTCCACCTAACAACGGTTTAACTCGATACATTGCTGCCATGCGGTGTATCTCCTGTTGGTTGTTGATCTGGCGAGATCAATCAACAGGCTACACCGCAATCCCTTCAACACATATACCAAAAATCACTATACCTCTGAACTTATTGCAGACTTCTGTAAAAAACACAAAGTTGTTGGTTTTCATGTTTTTGAGCTTTATAAACCAGAAAATATGCTTACAGCAAGCTGCCGTAATTTTGCACCATTGCTTGGTATATCAGAAGAATCGGCTACTGGTAGCGCTAGCGGTGCTTTAGCGTGTTATCTTACAGAACATCTGGGAATAGATCGTGATTATGTCTTTGAACAAGGTAGGGCTATGAATTGTACTTCAATAATTACAGCATCTGTTGAGTCAGAGAATTCAAAAATAATCAGTGTGAAAGTTGGTGGCTTTGCAAGTCATATTGGTACGATGGAGATCCCCGTCTAACAAGAAAATTAAATCGGACTAAAAACGCTTGGCTTGGTTCGTAGTGGCTCCGCTATTTTATACAAAAATATTTCACTACAATTTACCGCTGTTGCGGGCGTTAAGCCATAGATAAATTAATTCGAAACTCGCCGGGTAGAGTTAAAAATCTAACACGTTTCTGTCCATCTTTGATTGCGCAATTTTCAGGCGACTACAGGTTCGGCTATAAAAGATAAACACGCCCTGGTAATCAATATCCCGAAGCGGATAAAACGATGTCATTAAATATGATCATCTGTTCACATGATTGATATTCATCTTCGTAAGAATTTATTTAATTGTATTATCAATAGAGAATTTATCAGGTAGTATGAGTGTGCAACTGATTAAAAACGATACAGGTATGTCAGTCGGATAACAGGGATTTAACCGGCTTATTATCGAATATAAATCAACAATCACATGATGTTTCCGGCGCCGTATTTGGGAGCCCGGTTCAGAAATAAAGCGTGATGAATTATTTTAATATAAGGAAGTATCGTGGAAGTGAAGTACCAGAAAGCACAATATTTTGATGGGGAGTTACTTGCCGGAATACGCGTCAAGGCGATGAGAGAAAGTCTGGAAGCGATCGGCAGATTTGATCCAAAGCGGGCCCGTGATCGTTTTTTGGATCATTTTTGTCCGGAAGAAACTTCGATGATTTTGGTCGAAAATCGTATTGTCGGCTTTTATTCCTTATCAACAAAAGACAGCTACCTATATCTGTCTCATCTTTATATTTTGCCTGAGTATCAGGGAAAAGGGATTGGCTATTACACTTTAAACCGGATAAAAGAGATGGCATCAGGTTTGAATTATCCGCTCCGGCTGGGCGCGTTAAGAGGCAGTCCTTCCAATGATTTTTACAAGGCGAATGGTTTTCGCTTCAGTCATGAGCAAGACTGGGATCTGTATTATGTGTGGGAACAGAGCGGGCAAGCGCGTCATGCTTCTGCTTTGGTTTCAGCGCACGTTGGATAATGTCGGCTGCAATAATATCATGTTAAACTGCGGCTTTCTTTTATTCAGAAGTGAAAAGGTAATATGATGAATCCGATTCTTGCCATGTTGAAAGAGAATAACATCAGCGATGAAAAAATCAGTGAACTGTTTGAGGCACTGACACAAAACCCGCTGGCTGCCATGGGAACACTGGGTCAGCTGAACTTGCCTCAGGAACAGGTTCAGTTGTTAATGGGGCAGGTGATGCAGAACCCATCTTTAATCAAAGAAGCCGTTGAAGAGCTGGGCCTTGATTTCGCAAAAGTAGAAGCAGCGAAAACGAAGCTTCAACAGCCGTAAACCAGCAGCCGTTTCCGGTTATTTCCTGTAAAAGGCCGCAGAACAGACTGACATCAGTGTGTTCTGCGGCCTTTTTGTCAGATAAATTTAAAAGAAGGATACATGCCTGCATTTTAAGATTGCTTATGTCGATTCATCTCATTTGAACTAATATCTAATGAGATGACTTGATCAAGGGAATTGTATTGGTAAAAAAGTATAAATTTAACCGATGGATATTTATTTTATTAAGTATCATTTATGGTTTTTTTGCATATACAACCATTAACCTGTTGACCGAGCGGTTTGTAGACAAACAAATTCAACAGGCAAAAGAGTCGATCCAACATGAATTGGCTTTAGTTCGGTATAGTATCGAAGCATATATATATCGCGATGCATATCTGGCAGACAGTTTTGCTACAGTTGTGGCCCTGAATCCACAGTTCGCAATGAAAAACTGGAAGCAGGTGTCTGAACCATTTGTGTCTAAAGCGACGCTTGTAAGAAACATCGGCTTAGCGCCAGATGACGTCATATCCTATGTGTATCCCCTGAAAGGCAATGAAAAAGCCGTGGGTCTGGATTTCCGGACTGTGCCGGCACAGTACAAAACCGTCCAGATGGCCAGAGAAACCAAACAAGTGGTGATTGCCGGGCCGTTAGAATTGGTGCAGGGTGGGCGGGGGTTGATTGCCCGATATCCTATCTTTACCGATTTGCCCTATAACAACAATTACTGGGGGGGCTTAAGTGTTGTGATCAATTATGACAGGCTGATCGAAACCTCCGGGCTTCATCAATTGCAGGGCGTTGAAGTCGCTATCGTTGCCGATACTCATGACGGCATGGGAGAAAGAGTGATTGAAGGCGATGCAAGTGTTTTAACACAATTTGATATGAGTTATCCGATATATTTACCGAATGACGCGTGGACATTATTTGCCCGTTATCAAAACCTCAGTGACATTGAAAGTATCAGCCGGTTCAGGCATGTTTTTGTGAGTCTTGGCATTGTAACGTTTGTTGCTGGCTATATATTAATGATGTTTTTTATCAGTAACTATCTGCGGGCTCATAATCTCTCTTTACACGATGAACTGACTCAGTTACCAAACCGACGTTATCTGTTTAGTGAATTGAACTTGCTCATGGCAAGAAAAGGAGCCTGGGTAGAATTCACGGTATTAAACATTGATTTAAACAAGTTTAAAGAAATTAATGATTCGCTGGGACATGAAGCCGGTGATCAGGTATTGAAACATATGGCCTTGTCATTGCAAAAATGTTTAAGAACGACGGATTTTATTTCAAGAGTTGGGGGCGATGAGTTCATTATCGTTCTCAGACGTACGTCCAAAAAGGAAGATGTGGAACTCATTATCCGGAAAATACATCTTTTTTTAGAGTCCAGACCTCTTCATTGGAATAATGATAAAATATGGTTGTCACTGAGTATTGGATTCCATATTTTCAAGGGTAAAGCGGATCCGAAACTGATTCAGGAAATTTTATCGATAGCAGATAAAAAAATGTACGAAGATAAAACGCTCAAGCACACTGAACTATGATTGAAGAGAAAATGATTGAAGCGGGAAAATGAATGGAGAGTCGCAGATCATATGGGTATGAATGGTGATCGTCTGATGAATCCATCCCCCCGGATTTGATGTCGCTTTATATTTTAGGCTTTCCTGGTTTTATCGCGGTTTTCTCTTGCCCTGTTTTTTTCATATGCGTGATTTTTCTCAAAAAGTATCCTTATATATGATAATGTTTATGAGAATGAATCGTATTTAACTGTGGGTCACGGTATATTCAGGTGAATATATCTAAATACCTGTTCCTAAATATGCTCCACTTTTGGTAACGAGGCAGATATCGATAAGCAGACCTTCCGCGCCAGGGAAGGCGCGGCAGAGCCCCAAGGATGGGTTTATGCGTGTCTGTGTTCGATATCTGCCTGAGTGACCTACAATTAGGAACTGGTATTTAGGGTCAGCAGACCCTGGTGGATTAAATCGTACCCGCAAGCGAAATGAGCGCTTAATTGAATGAATAAGAAAGAATTAAATCAGGCAGAGATCTGCTGGACAGAGAATGATGTTCCCCATATCAAAGCAGATAATTATGAAGCTCTGGGGTTTGGCTATGGCTGTGTCCATGCCCGTGACCGTTTATTAGAACTGGCAGGGCAGGCGATTGCGCTGCGGGGAGATCGCTCGAAATACTATGGCGCTGACGGATTTTCAACGGTTGGTTTTTTGAAAACGACCAATCTGAATTCCGATTTGATCTTCCGGATGAGATTGCCGGAAACGTGGGTTGCAGAAGCACTGGCAAAACTGAGTGGACAGATCCGTGATTATATCCGGGGTTATGTGAATGGTCTGAACCACCATGTAGCGCAGATGACGGACGACGAGCGCCAGCGGCTTGGTCCGGATGAACATCTGGTGACGTTTGAAGCGGCGGATGTGGTGCGCTCCGCGATGCGCTTTGGCATTATGAAAGAGCTGGTGGAAATTGGTCCTTATATTGTGTCTTCTTCTGAAGCATGGAAAAGCCTTTCGCTGCCGGATGGTCAGGTCAATGATGATAGTCAGTTCAACAATGATAGTCTGGCCGATGATGATAGTCTGGCCAATGATGGTGAAACAGATTCTCCTCATGCAAAAGCGGTCGAAACAGAGGGCGGTTTTGGCAGTAATGCCTGGGCTTTTGGCGGGGATGTGGTCGAAGGTGGCGGGGCGATATTGCTGGGTAATCCGCATTCAGCCTGGAAACGTACCCCGCACCAACAACGAATTTACATGCATCAGTATCATCTGACGATTCCGGGAGAACTGGATGTCGCCGGAACGTCTTTTCTCGGCTTTCCTCTGCCGATGACCGGATATAATACCGATGTGTCCTGGAGCATTTTAGATGCGGCGACGGTGACGCCTTATGTCATGCAGAAAATGGATGTCTCGCCTGTTAATGGTCAACTGACTTACCGGATGGATGATGTAAGAAAACCGGTCACAATCAGAACCGTTGCGGTTGAGGTCCTTGAAAAGCCGGGTGAGCTGCAAACCCGGCGTTACCAGTTTATCGAATCTGAATTGGGTCTCCTCTATCATCTGCCTCAGCGGCCGGGAAAACCACAGGGGTGGTATGCGATCACCAATCCGGGAGAGAGAAATGCCAGAGGGCTGGACCAGTTTCTTGCGGCAGCGAAAGCCACTTCAACACGTGAATTTGTCTCTGCAATAGAAAATAACCGCGGTATTTTGTGTCAGCTGGTTGTGGCGGATCGCCACGGTGAGGCGGCGTATGTGGTGGCGGGTAATGTGCCGCCGGTGAGCGATGAAGAAATGGCACAATGTCATATCGGTGATGCATCGGCAGCATTTCATGTGCTGGATGGTACCCGCAGCCGGTGTGCCTTTCGTGATGCGGATAACCGGCCTTTATTACCTGCGGCTTCTTTCTATCCCAATGTTTTCACGCGGGGTGTGATTCAAAATACCAATAACAGCTATAAATTCACCGAGTACGGTCAGGTACAGCCCGACTATCCATCGGTGTTTGGTCAGCATAAGGCCGATCACCAAATCGGGAAGCATATTGCTGCCGGATTAAGATATGACCCAAGGTTGATCATGTCTTCACGAAGAATCAGGGAGCTGCTGGCTGAAGGGAAAATGACGCCCGAAAGCGTTTTACAGATCATATTTGATAACCGTAATTATGCAGCTGAAACATTTTTAGATAGCATTCTGGCACTTTCTGATGTGGCTCATTCAGAGGCCGCCCGGCAAGGGTTCAGTGTCTTACAGCAGTGGGACCGGAAGAATAACGCAGAGAGCAAAGGCGCGCTGTTGTTCCATCTGTTCTGGAATCAAATTGTCCAGACTGACCTGCTCAAAGTCCCGGCCAGTGGCGATCCTGAACTGGGGTCTCAGCTTGAAATCACGCCGCACAGTGCGCCCGTGCTCATTGAAGCGCTGGAAAAGTCAGTCAATGCGCTGGTTGCGTTTGGATTCAGTCCGGACGAACCCTGGGGCAATGCGTTGTATCAAACCGCAGAAGGCACTCACATCCCTTTGCACGGTGGCTCCTATCAGGAAGGAATTCTCAATGGTGAGATGCCGGCACCACTGACGGAACAAGGATTCCCTTACATTCTGTTTGGTACCGCGTATGTTCAGCGGGTGAGATGGGAAAATGAACAAATTGTTGTGGATGCGCTGCTCAGTCACGGTCAGCGGGATGGCGTCGAATCAGCCGGGCGCACGGCGCAGCTGAAGATGTTCTCTGGCAAAAAATTGTACCGGATTCCTTTTTTACCCCATGAACTGGCAGACTAAACCGGGGTGACCCGGTTGTTCCGGCATGTCTGCTGCAAAAACAGTGTCATGATTATTTCGCAAAAAAATAATATGACACTAAGTTTTATTTAACTTCTTTCGTATTTAATGCGATATGTTTATTATTGCGACGCTTACACATACTTATACAGGAAATATGTTAAATGAAACTAAAAACTCTGTTGGCTGTTTTTTCTGCCCTGACACTGTTTTTCGGTGTTGTCGGGCAGTGTTCCGCGGTAGCTTTCTCTGGTACTTTTTATGCCAGTCAGGCATGTCCCGCTTATCAATCAAAAAATAAGAAGACCAATCCCGGGAATATTTATCTGGTTTCCGGTCAGTCTTATCAGATTCAGGAAGCAAATAAAAGCAATGCCACCTGGTACCGGGTGGTGGTTGAGAATGCCAACCCGCAGTTGCGTTGGGTCTCTGTCAGTTGTGGTGAGGTAAAAGATGGTGATTCTTCTTCATCTGGCAGCTCAGATTCATCGGGCAGTTCGGGTTCTGGCAGCTGTTCAACCGCGGGTCAGGAAGACAGTTATGTTTTTGCCCTTAGCTGGCAGCCTGCTTTCTGTGAAACACATACGTCAAAGCCTGAATGTAAGGTCACTGATTCCAGCGCTTATCAGGCCGGAAACTTTACCCTGCATGGTTTGTGGCCGAATAAAGCCTCTTGTGGCACAAGCTACGGATTCTGTGGCAGCTATTCTCACTCGGTGAGTCCTTTCTGCAGTTATGATGCGGTTCCGATGTCATCATCGACGCTGGCATTACTGGGACAATATATGCCAAGTGCAGCCTATGGTTCTTGCTTGCAACGCCATGAATGGTACAAGCACGGTACCTGCCAGACGCAAAGAAACGCGGATGAATATTTTAAAACGGCGATTCGCCTGCAAAAAGAATTTAACCAGAATGTCGCTTATTTCATGCGGGATCACCTCGGTGAATCTGTCTCCACGCAAGACTTTTTTGATGTCGTGGATCAGGCGTTTTTTGATGGTGCGCACAAACGGTTACAGATTTCATGTAAGAACAGCAAATTAGTGGATGTCTATATTAATTTGCCGAAGCAACTGGATGAAAATGCTTCCCTTGAAAGCTTAATGATGGATGCCGATCCGAAGTTTTCTAACAAATGTGGCAGCAGCTTCACTGTGGATGAAATCGGCTTTTAATCCCTCCGCCCTGACGGATAAAAAAGAAGGCGGTTTTTCCGCCTTCTTTTTGTGAATATATCGGTGAAACCCTAGAGCGTGCTCTAGTTCAATCCGGGTTTTATTTATTTCCCAGTGCTTTTCTTAAGGTATTGACCAGATGATCGGCCTGCCGGGTTGTTTCGGGCAGACGATATTTTGGTGCAGCTTTCAGGACCCATTTACAGGCGGTTTCCAGAGAGATTTTGTGCCCGACAGAGACATAAACAGGATTGATATTTGTCTGGGTTCTCAGCACACAGCCGATGACTTCATTCTGATCAATCAGCGGTGCAGAAGCGCCTCTCTCCGGCGCTGGCTGTTCATGCTCTCCTGTCAGGCGGGTTTTACCGCAACCAATGGTAGGAACATCAAACAGCATACCCAGATGGCACGCCAGTCCGAATCGTCTTGGATGAGCAAGGCCCTGACCATCGCAGAGTATCAGATCCGGTGTTTGTTGTACTTTTTCAAAGGCTTTGAGTAGTGGCGGGAGTTCCCTGAATGAGAATAAACCCGGAATATACGGAAAATGAACTTCATCCTCCGCCGTTTGGGTTTCGATGACTTCAAGGGTGTCTGCATCAAGGATCACCACCGCAGCCACAAGCCGATCACCAGAATCAGGATAAGCTACATCAACCCCGGCAATATAGTTTACCGTACGGAGCTGGTCGGTTTTGATCACCTGTGCTGCCAGCTGTTGCTGTAATGTCAGGGCTTCTGTTTCAGATAAATTCCACGGATGTTTGAGGATGGGTTTCATGATTTATTCCCCGGCCACAAGATGATTGACAATCGCTGTTGAACCCTGGCAGCTTTCAATGGTGTACTGGCTGGGTATCCCTTGTTTGGACTGGCGGTAAACATGCTTCAGTAAGTGAATATACTCGTCAACGGAGACAGAGAGTAACGCAGGGCTGATTGCAATATGATTTGAATGACAGCGGTTGTATGTATCCAATGTGATTTTATTGACCGGAACCAGCTGTTTTTTCTCTCCGTAGATGATCGAACCCCGTTCAGGCGTTCCATTTATCAGAGCTTTAAATGTATTGGCAGTGCTGGTTTTTAGTTCTGTGTTCAGGAGTGTTTTTAATGCGTTGCCTTCGTATCTGTGTCTTCCGTAAGCAAAAAATTTCAAATGTGGCATTTTTTTGATAACAGCAAGGGGCAGGGGTTGTTTTTTAGTCACACTGAGTTGCTCCAGATCGAGCTTCAGTAAAGGAGAGTAATCCGTTGCCTGTTCATGCTCGAAGTACACTTTT
Source organism: Vibrio aerogenes (assembly GCF_024346755.1). Classification (NCBI taxonomy): domain Bacteria; kingdom Pseudomonadati; phylum Pseudomonadota; class Gammaproteobacteria; order Vibrionales; family Vibrionaceae; genus Vibrio; species Vibrio aerogenes. Next base: position 1,019,261 of record NZ_AP024861.1, read on the forward strand.
TTGAGTCCTTTCATCGTACCTATATTTGAAATATCACGAATATAGCGTTCACTGAAGGGGCCAAATTCTTTGCGATAATATAAAGCCAGCGTTGCAATATGACGGTTATGAATCTCAGGTAATTGATCCGACCCCATTTGCCGGATAGAGAGCGTTTTCAGTGAGGTCAGTTGATCGAGTGCTGTCACATCCGAAAGTGCTGGTGTTGTCAGGTCCAAATACTCAAGATGGTGAAAATTTTCCAGTCCTTTCAATGTGGTCTGCACTTCAGAATCAATCGTCAGTTTTTTTATCTGAGCGTTCTGATTGATTTTGCTGAAATCCAGGCTTTCTTCTGAGCCACTCAGTTTTAATGTGTGAATGGCGTGATGCTGACCGAGTCCGGCTAAATCAATTTTTTCAGCATAAACAGAAACTTCTTTGATTCCCGGGCTGAGTTTTATGTGCCGGAAAGAAAATTGATTCATTCTGAGACGCAGATATTTCAGCTGTTCGGTTCCCTGAATGTTGATGTCTTTGAGTGGATACCTTGAAGCAATTCGTAACGATGTTAATTTTTTATACTTTTTTAGCGCAGAAATTGTCTGGTAGAAATGAAGCGGATTTTTGTTCAACAGCACAAGCTCCATTGACTCGACCGTATCATTTCCGGCATCAAGAGTGAGATCAATATCCCCGGCAGTGATCTCCAGATAGGACAGTGATTTGAATTCATTGACTGTTTTCAAATCAGCAGTGCTGTTTTCTTTCATTTTGATATCGATACTGTCACTGTCGGTATTGTATTTAAATCCGGATAATTCTTTCTGAGCGGTTTCTGCCTGAGCAAATGGCATCACAGCGAAAGATAAAAAAAGCAGGGAAACCAGCCTGAAATGACGCATATTCAATTCCTTTATTATTCAAATTAGTGATATGACGCAGGATGATATATGTATCCCCGGATGACCTCAAGATGCAAGTTTCAGTCAGATTTATCCGGTCGGTATGTCAATCGTGGATGGCTCACCGGAAGATGTAAAAGAGTTGCTGATTTTACTGTGATATTTACCGTGATAGGGGGGAAAGCGTCAGACAGATTCAGAAACCGGTCTGACGGCTATGGCGAGTTAAGACTTCAGCACACGGGCTCTGAACTGGCGGCCTTTGATCTTGTCTTGTTCGAGTTTTTTGGCAGCTTTTTTGGCGACATTTTTTTCAACTGCCACGTACGCCCGCATATCAAACAGATTAATTTTTCCGACCTGTTTACCCAAAATACCCTGTTTTCCGGTCAGTGCGCCGAGAATATCCCCCGCGCGCAGTTTTTGTTTCTTACCGCCGGAAATTTCAATGGTCGCCATCGGCGCAGTATATGCGGTTTCCGGTAATCCATCGCTTGAGGGCAACTGTGCAGGTTCGATGGGCAAGTTCATGTATTCATCGATTTGCGACACGCGAATCATTTCTTTGTCGCTGAACAGACTACAGGCAACGCCTTTGCTGCCTGCGCGCCCGGTCCGGCCAATCCGGTGCACGTGGACTTCCGGATCGCGCGAGAGCTGGAAATTGATCACCATATCCAGATCGGCGACATCCAGCCCGCGGGCTGCCACATCGGTCGCGACCAGAATAGAAATACTTTTATTGGCGAACTGAACCAGCGTTTGGGTGCGATCGCGTTGCTCAAGATCGCCGTGAATATCAATCACATCAAAACCGGCATTCCAGAGCAAATCCGCGACTGACTTGACCTCTCGTTTGGTGTTACAGAAAATCACCGCTGACTCAGGTTGATGATGAAGCAGCAGGGTTTTAGTGGCATCCAGCCGGGACTGTTCATCGGTGACCTTGTAGAAATATTGCCGGATTGAAGAGGATTCATGGGTTGATTCAACTTTCACCATCTCCGGATTGCGCATGATCCGCTGAGTGGTGGACTGAATTTGTGGCGGGAATGTCGCGCTGAACAGCAGCGTCTGACGTGCTGTCGGCGCAGCGTCGATAATGGCATCCAGCGCATCCTGAAAGCCCATTTCCAGCATCCGGTCGGCTTCATCCAGTACCAGTGTATTGAGCTCTTCGAGATGAATCCGGCCTTTGTTGAGGTGATCTAACACGCGTCCGGGAGTACCCACCAGAATATGCGCGCCATGCTCCAGGGAACCAATCTGTGGTCCCATTGGCATGCCGCCACACAAGGTCAGCACCTTGATATTGTGAATGGTCCGGGCCAGCGTACGGATTTCTTTTGCAACCTGATCAGCCAGTTCCCGCGTCGGGCAAAGTACTAAAGACTGAACCCGGAAACGCTTTACATTCAGGTTGTTCAGGACCGTCAGGCCAAATGCCACGGTTTTACCTGAACCGGTTTTTCCCTGTCCAATGACATCTTTGCCCTGCAACATCAGTGGCAGACTTTGCGCCTGAATCGGGGTCATGGCGGTATATCCCAGTGAGTCGATGTTCTGAAGTAACGCCGGGGACAGAGGAAGTGATGAAAATGGTTGCTGGCTCAAAAGAAAGTCCTGAGTGAAAGTCATGGGATTGATGGGGTGCACAATAGTCATTTCATGAACAGAATACAAGCCCGGTCTTTTCTTATCTATCTTAAGCCGGTCTTAAGCTTCTTTTTTTACACTATGCCGGATAAGAAGTGAATGGCATGGCAATAACCCGAGAGTAGATAGAGTAGATAAAGCTGAGTAATGTGATGCAAGTGAAATATATTTTATCCCTGCTGATGGCGGTGGTGCTTTTTGCGGGTACATTTTTTGTCTGGCAGTATGAGGCCGATCTGCATTATTTAAACCAGCAGATGGCATGGAAGGTCACTCATTTTTATCCCTTCAACAGTCAGATGCAGATTGCAAGAACGCATGATACCAACCAACTGGTATTAAGAAAGGTTGACCGAAAAAACCACATGGCTGTTTTTGTCAGCACCACAATTAATAACCGGTTTGATATTTTATTTCTGATAGAACAGGCCTGCACCAGTGGTCAGGCTTATCCGGCGATTATGAATACCCCCCAAAGTGAGCGGGTCAGTTTTCAGTGTGATCCGGAGCGTGGCGTGTTGTCATTCCGGCGGGTCTGGAAAAAGCCGGTATCGTTTCGCATGATAGTTAATCATCAGATTGTGAACTTTCAGCCGTCAGAGTGGGATTTTCCTTTGCTGAAAAAAGATCAGTTCATGCAGCTGCATGCCGGGTTTTATCAGCGGCAGAATGTGGCTAATGTGTATGAATGGCGGAGAGATTAAGCTCAGCGTTTAACTGAGTCACCGGTCAAGAGGTTCTGTCAGTGATGCCGGGTGTGGGATCATCACAATCACACTGAAGTTCATATCGTTGTCCTGCCTGACAAACAATGAATAGCCATGCTTTTCGCATAATCTTTTAACAATGGTTAAGCCCAGTCCGTAGTGTTTGTCATTCTTTCTTGAAGTATCAAATTTGAACAGGGGATTGGTCAGATTATCAAGTGTTGCCTGATTATATTGATGCTGACTTTTGTTGCTGACGATCAGATACGTACCATGAGGGTAGCTGCGGATATCGACGCAGGGCCGGGTGTGCTGCTGTCTGTAATACAGTGCGTTGTCGAGCAGGTTTCTGAGTATCACTGAAAGTGCCGTTTTATCTGTAAAGAGGCTGGCGTTTTGTTTGCCTTCAAAAGACATCTTAATACGCAGATCATCACGGGTGATATTTTGTTTTTGCATCAGCATTGTCAGCAGCGGCCTGAGAGCAACATCCGTGTTGTCTGAGCTGGTTTGAGAATCAATTTGCTGGAGTGATAGCAGTCCGTTGACCAGGCTTTTCATTTCACTCGAGATAGTCAGGATGTCCCGGCTGTAAGTCGCGGCAATCCGCGGGTCGTCCGGAAATTTTTCATACACCTCCGTGAGTGTGATGAGCTCTGATATCGGTGTTTTCAGCTCATGGGCAATATCACTGGTGATCCTTTTTTCATTATTCATTAAATCACGGTTATGTGAAATGTAGCGATTAACAGACTGATATATCGGGGATATTTCTTCAACATCATGTTCTGAAAGAGACAGGAGCCGGGATGGTTCTGCGGTGGTTCTGATGATCTCATCATTGAGCGCCGATAGGGGTGCAAGGCCTTTGACAACTATATGTCTGGCCACGATTCTGGTCAGGAATAGTGTGAGAATAAAACTCACAATTAAAGCGGTATCGATGGTGTAAAGCACGCGGTTGAGTTTGGCTTCTGAGTTATACACCGTCAGATAATATTCAGTATGCGCCCTGCCGGGGACCGTGAATCTGGAAAAAATCGCGACGCCCCGTTCTCCATCCGGCAGGTCAACATGATCCATGGCCGAGGTATTGAGCCCGATTTTTTGTCGGATCAGGTTGATATCCGGCAGATGACGCATATTCGGCGACTTTTCGACGACACGCCCATTGACCCACACCTGATAATAGATATTGTTGATTTGCTCTGCGTTGAGGATGTCATTTCCGGTAATCAACATTTTTTCAGGGTGGTTGACTGAAATGATGGATTTTAAAATATAGGACTGACTCTGAATTTCGTTGGTGAACTGATTTTCTGCCCAATCATCCATGTTGACATCAATCAGAATAAAAAGAATCGACAGAATGACAGCCAGTGACAGCGAAATCAGATTCATTAATCTGGACTGAATCGATTTTTTTCTGCCAGTCATGATGCATTCTCCAAAATATACCCATGACCTCTTTTGTGGATCAGCGGTAATTCACCGCCAAATTGTTTAATCTTTTTTCTGATCGAAGAGATGTGGACGTGAATGGTATTTTTGGAGACGTAATCAAAATTTCCGGCTAAAGCCGACGTGAGTGTTTCGAGGCTGACAATTGTATTGTTTCTTCTGAACAGCAGTTCAATGATTTTATATTCGGATAAGGTCAGTTTAATTTCCTGTTGCCGATATCTGAATTCACGGGTGACCAGATCCAGGCTGAAATCCTGCAAGGTGATACAATCCTGATACCGGAGGTCGCCTTCCCGGCGGAGTAAGGCCAGCACCCGTGCATGGAGTTCATCAAACACAAAAGGCTTGGCAAGATAATCATCGGCACCGGAGAGTAATCCCCTGACCTTATCATCCGTTTCATTTTTTGCCGATAAGATAATGATTTTTACATTGTTATTTTGCTTTCTTAATGTTTCTAAGATATTGAGTCCGTCAATGCCGGGCAGCATGATATCCAGAATGATCAAATCATATTGGTTATGCATGGCAATATTGAGGCCGGTGCAGCCGTCGGCAGCCTCTTCGACGGTAAACCCAAGGTGGCTTAGTCCGACCGAGATGCTTCTTCTGAGAGTGTCAGAGTCTTCAATCAGTAAAATATTCATCCGGGACATTTCACGCTTTAATTTGATGGGATTAAGCTGATTTTGATTGAAACCCGCCTGTGTTTCAATAGGTGCCTGGTATCGGTATCGTTATCCTGTATTCCTTTGTGTGGATATATGACTCATCAGGCATCTCGGGTATATTGCGTTATCATCATATACAGTATGATGATAACGCAATGTTGCATGCATAAAAAATGAACAGGGAGACGTCACACGAATGAGTCATTCAGGACATTTATATTATATTTTGACCCACAATAACGACCGGTACCGTGACTTATTGAAGTCTTACCCGCTGGATGGTTTCACCGAAACGCAGGATCGCAGTCAGGCCACAGTTTTACTTGCTTCCCCGCCAATGGCAGCCAAATGTCTGGATGATTTTCCCAAACTGGAGTGGCTGCAATCCATCTATGCCGGGGTGGACGCATTAATAGCACCGGAATTACGCAAAGGCTATCAGCTGACCAATATTAAAGGGATTTTTGGTCAGCTGATTTCTGAATATGTGCTGGGATTTTTGACCAGCCATCACCGTCATTTGGTTTACTATAAATATCAACAGCGCAAGCAACAGTGGAAGCCGTGCCGGTATCGCTCTCTGGCCGGGCAGACGATGGTGATTCTTGGCACCGGATCGATTGGCAGCCACCTGAGTCAGGTTGCCTCTGCATTTGGTATTCATACCATTGGCATCAACCGCAGCGGGATTCCGCCAAAGCAAAGTCCCTTTGAGCAGATTTTTCATGTCAATGAAGTCAGGATGGCGCTGTCGAAAGCTCAGATTGTGGTGAATACACTGCCTGCCACTGCAGAAACAGAGAAACTGCTGAACCGGGAATTGCTGAGTTATTGTAATCAGGCGATTTTGTTTAATGTTGGCCGGGGTCAGACGCTTGATGAAGATGCCCTGATTCCGGCTATCGAAGCGAACTATATTCAGCATGCGTATCTGGATGTCTTCTGTAAAGAACCGTTAGCGGACGGCCACCCATTCTGGCAGCATCCGGGAATCACGGTGACGCCGCATATCGCAGCCGTCAGCTTTCCGGAGCAGGTCGCAGAGGAATTTGTTGCCAATTGTCAGCGCTGGCAGGATGGTTTTTCATTATTCAACCGGGTGGATTTTGAAAAAGGGTATTAAAGGCGTTTTTTGGCGCTGTGCAGCACACAAGCGCCGTTCCTGATGACCCGGCAATATCTCTGGTGCGGACTCATTGTGATTTGTGGCGCTGAAGCAGGACTCTGAGTCGATATCGCTATTGAATGCCGGTACGTGGAATGTCGAAACGTAAGATGTCGAAATGTAAGCATCATCCTGTTCAGTGGCGGAAAAACGTATCTCTGAGCGGAAAAAGTGCAGCACCGAATAAACAGGGATCGTTGCTGATTTCGCTGACAAATATTTCCGGACGAACCGAAATATCATGCTGGCGGGTTGTATCGTGCCGCTCAACCGAGGCCAGTAACAATTCTCCCAGTGCTGGGGGAAGTTCCCCTCCCAAAACTATGGCGCCGGGGTCAATGACACCGCGCAGCGTATTGATGGCCCGGAACAAATAAGGTGTGACGTCTTCAACCCACGAGGCCACACCCGGCCAGCCGGGGGAAAAATGCTGGCGGAGTTCCGAAAGAGAATGGATCATGATGTCGTGTTGCGCCAGTCGCTTGATGAGTTCATTCAGGGCCGGGCGCATGGGCATCTCTTCCCGGGTATAAATACGCCCGATTTCACCCGCGTTACCAAAGGTGCCAAAGAAAGGTTCCCCGTGAATCACAATCCCGGCGCCAAAACCATAATTGAATGATAAATAACCAAAGGTGTCATGCCTTAATCCGGCACCAAATAACGATTCGCCAATCGCGCCGGTGGTGGCGTTATTGAGGATCCATGCCGGATAATTCAGGATGGTTTCCAGTTCCTGTAACAGATCGGTTTCCTGCCAGTCGGAGAGTGGCGGGGAAGGCTTCATAAAGCCTTTTTTCCCGGTGAAATATCCGGGAACCGATAAGCCGATGCCGACAATTTTTCCCTGTATCCGGGGATAAATTTCTCTCCATTGAGCGAGTTGATCTTTAAGCCAGTTGAGTGTTTGAGTCCGGTCTGCCGGGGGAAAAGGCGCGCTGGTTTTTGTCAGCGGTGTGCCGCAAAAATCAAGCAGCATGATCTGAATCGTATCCGTATTTAAGGAAACGCCGACACTGAAACAGGCATCCGGATTCAGGCAGATGCCGGGGCTGGGTTTCCCGCGGCCCTGACTGACCAGTTCACCCAGCACAATAAAATCTGACTGAATTAATCCCTCCAGAAGCCGGTGGACCGACTGCTGGGTTAGGTTCGTTTTTGCAGCAATGGCAGAACGGGCAATTCCCGGTGCACACCGGACAATATTCAGCAGCATTCTTTCATTAGCGGAGAGTTTGAGTTTTTCTGACGTGGCTTGATTCATCTTTTTACGGCTATCCGTTCGCGACAGCATTTCAGCTTATTTGTTTTGATAAGTGCCAGTTTACAAGCTGAAATTCATTATTACAAATCAAGTGTAATAATGTTGAAATATTATTATTACACACTAAGTGTATTAATAAGGCGTACAGCAAATGCAAAGACGCGGATTGATACAGAAAGAGGAATGAAATGACAGAGGTAGTCATTGATAAACTGGGCGTCAGCTTCGGAGACTTTACTGCATTGCAGGAGATTTCTCTGGATATTCGCAGTGGTGAATTTATCACGCTGCTGGGGCCTTCAGGTTGCGGTAAAACGACGCTGTTAAAAACGATTGCCGGATTTGTGCCGGTCACATCCGGTGATATCCGGATGAATGGTCAGTGTGTTCACCGGTTGCCACCCGAGAAGCGGGATACAGCAATGTGTTTTCAGTCTTATGCTTTGTTTCCTCACCTGACTGTTGCAGAGAATCTGTTATTCGGACTCCGGCAGGCGAAAGTGTCTGTCGCTGAGCAAAAACAGCGTTTACAGGAGATTGCCGGGCAAATGTCTCTTGAAAGTCAGCTGAATAAACTGCCGGCTGAATTGTCCGGCGGGCAGCAGCAGCGTGTGGCGCTTGGCCGGGCACTGGCGAACCGGCCCGGCGTGATGCTGTTTGATGAGCCGTTGTCTAATCTGGATGCAAAGTTACGCGATTCTGTCCGGCTGGAGATTAGGAAATTACAGAAATCTCTGGGTTTTACGGCGATCTATGTCACCCATGATCAATCGGAAGCACTGGCAATGTCCGACCGGATGGTGGTGATGAATCAGGGAAGGATTCAGCAAACGGGCGCGCCGGAGTCGGTGTACCACCGCCCGGTCAATCCGTTTGTCGCTGATTTTGTGGGCGGTGCGAATATCTTACCGGGTGAAGTGCTTGAACAGCAGGAAAATTATCGTTATCGGGTGCGGACTGCTTTGGGAGAGTTATGGGTACATTCTGAGCAGCCACCGGTCAGCCGGCATGCTCAAATCTGTTGGCGGCCCGAAAATATGCAGTTTGGCCATGCGGCTGAGAATCACCTGCAACTTCAGGTGACGACCAAAACGTTTCTGGGGAACCTGACGGATTTTATGCTCACGTCCGGCAAAGATGACCTGTCGGTTCGTATTCAGGTTCAGGGAACGCGTCAGGTGCAGGAAGGGCAGTCATACGCATTTCATATTCCTGCAACCGCCATCCACTTTTTGCAGGAGGACGCATGAAACTTTCTCCGAAGCTGTCCGGCCAAACCGCTCTGGCTTATTTGATGCTTCTGCCGGGACTGGGACTGATACTGGTTTTTATGGTTGTTATTGTCTCTTTGACGGTGGCGCAGTCACTGGGGTATTACAACTTTTCCGGGGAAAGCGGGCTGACGTTTCGTTACTGGCACCATTTGACTGAGAATGCTCAGCTGCACAACGCGCTGTTTTATTCGATGAAAATTGCGATGACCAGTGCATTGCTTTCTGTCGGGCTGGCCTATCCGCTGGCGCTTTGGCTGAGAAAGCCATTCTCTGGTTCATCATTCATTGCCGGTATTTTGAAAGCGCCGTTATTAGTGCATGGATTAGTCGCGGCATTTCTGTATGTGAATTTCATCTCTTTTAACGGGTTTTTAAACCTGAGTCTGGTTCATCTTGGTATCACGGAACGTCCGCTGCGGATGCAGAATGATGCAATGGGGATCGGGGTTATTATTCTTCAGGTCTGGAAACAGATGCCATTTGCTTTGTTGCTGCTTTCTGATGCGGTTAAAACCATTGGTGAAGACATTATCGATGCGGCGCGGGATTTAGGGGCGGGTCCGTGGCGGCGGTTCCGGTGCGTCATTTTACCGCTGACAGTGAGAGCATTACAGGCGGCGATGATCATCATCTTTATCGGCGCGGCCGGGGATTATTCTTTTCAGGTGATTGCCGGTCCAACACGGGTGAATTCTCTGGCTCAGCTCATGTACCGGTTGCAATCGGAGGCGGCGGATGGCTGGAATCAGGCTGCGACTGTGGCGGTGGTTCTGATGGCAGCTTCTCTGGCGGGTGCTTTATTGCTTGCTTTGCTGTCTCAGCAACTGATTCACAGAGGAGCGAGAAAATGAATCATCCATGGCTGAACCGGTGTGTGATGTGGGTTCTGATTGTGCTCTGTTTTCTCTGGCTGGTCATTCCGTTTGCGATGGCGGTGTTGTGGTCACTGGTTGACCCGCATCACGCATGGGCTTATCCCGATATGTTACCGCCTGTGTTGTCGTTTGAACGCTGGAAAATGGTCTGGACATCGACCTCCCTGCCGGACGCACTGATCAATAGCTATACGCTGGCACCGCTGGTGGCATGTCTGTGCATGACGCTGGCTTTCCCGACGGCTTGGGCTTTCGGACGATTTAATTTTCCCGGTAAGCAGGCTGCACAGTTGTTGACGCTGATTCCGCTGGTAATTCCGGGATTTGTGATTGGCATCTTTTTCTCTTCACTACTGTTGCAGCTGGGGTTGCACTCCCGGTTTACCGGTATTCTGGTCGGCCATACGGTTTTATTCATGCCCTATGCAATCCGGATTCTCTCGGTTTCGTTTGCTTTGGTCCGGCAGGATTTGATTGATGCCGCCCGCGATTTGGGTGCTTCGCCGCTGACCATGTTCCGCACGGCTTATCTGCCGGTGCTTAAGCCCGGATTTGTCGCCAGTTTTATCATCATTTTTATTATGAGTATCGAGGAGTTTGCACTGGCATTTATTATTGGTTCACCGGATTTTACAACGGTGCCAACCATTCTCTATTCCTATCTCGGATACAACTTTGTCCGGCCTAACGCTGCGGTTGTCTCCCTGATTCTTGTGATTCCGAATGTCCTTTTAATGCTCGTTGTTGAAAGGCTTCAGAAGAACAGAAATACAGTCGCCATTACCGGAAAAGGCTAATGGCACGATGAACAGCATCATTTTAAGGAGTAAACGATGAAAAAGTTAATCTGGTTGCTTGCTGCATCTGCTTTAAGCTGGTCAGTGGCATCTTCAGCCAAAGATCTGTCCGGCATGCGCTGGGATGAAGTTTTGACGCAGGCAAAAGCTGAAAAAACGGTAGTCTGGTATCAGTGGTATTTTCAGGATCGTTTCAGAGAGACGGTGAAATCATTTGAAAAACAGTATGGGATTAAAGTCCGGATCACTGAAGGCGGGCATCAGAGTAATCTGCAGAAACTGATTGTTGAAAAGAACCGCAAACAAGGGGATATCGATGTCATTTCTTTATCGGGTTCTGATCTGGCAAAGATAAAAGCCAAAGAGGTGCTGACCGGGCCGCTGAAAAACCGGCTGCCTGACGGACAGGTGCTGCGTTACAAGATTGAAGGGGTCGATAACCATGGGATGGCCCCTGCGTTTTGGGGCAATCAGACCGGTATTGCCTATAATCCGTTATTGATTGCAGAAAAAGATTTGCCGCAAACCACAGAGGACTTTTCTGCTTATATCAAAGCGCATCCGGGAAGTTTTGGCCTGAATGCCGAAAATGGTGGATCCGGTCCGGGATTTATTCAGTCCATCGCCCGGAATATGTTACCGGAGATTGATTTTAAAACCGCAGAGCCATCTCAGCAAGTGATGCAGGCATTTCAGCCGGTGTGGGACTGGTTTAACCACAGAAAATCAGATTATGTCATTACGGCATCAAATATTGACAGTCTGAACCGGGTGAATGGTGGTGAGCTGGCATTAGCTCCGGCCTGGGAAGATCAGCTGGCGGGGTTACAAAAGAAAGGGGAGTTGTCCGGGAAACTGAAATTTTACATTCCTGCCATCAAAATGCCGGGGGGCGGTAATGTGGTTGCGATTCCGCGCAATGCTGCGCATCCGGCTGCTGCGCTGGTGTTTATTCACTGGCTGACCAGCAGCCAGACACAATCTGAGCTGAACCGGGTTTATGGGTCTGCACCGCAGCACCCGCAGGCCAGCGATGCGTTCTCTTTGCTGAGCGCCAAAGAACGACAGAAGAGTACGGACTGGGCGAACAAGAAGCTATCTGATGCCATCAAAGCCGGCTTTATTAATGAAGTCAGTTTGCATGACTGACATATCGCGCGCCTGATGATGGCGCGCTTATCCGCTTGTTTTTTTGGATCAACATTTTTGGATCAGCAATTTTGAATCAATATTTTTGAATGAACGTGTTTGCATTCATTCGTCTTTTGTATATTTAAACCGGAAATAATTTATGGAATTAACAACCAAAACACTGGATTTTTCCCGCAATAATCCTGACGTATTGATTATCGCCCACCGTGGCATCTGGCATCAGGCGCCAGAGAATTCTCTGGCCGCCGTTGAAGCGTCGATTCAGGCTGGGGCTCAGATCGTTGAAATTGACACCCAGCTCTGCGCAACCGGAGAGTTTGTGGTCATTCACGATGCCACACTTGACCGGACCACCACCGGCAGCGGTCTGGTGGCTGAAACTTCACTCGAAGAGATTCAGCAATTGTATCTGTATGAAAGTGATGGTGCTTCTCAGGTGGTTTCACAGCAGCGGGTGTCTTTGTTATCCGAAGTCCTTGAGCTGGCCCGCGGGCGCATTATTGTGAATGTGGATGCTAAGTTTCCGGCGCAGCTACCGGCGATTGTCGATGCGATAGAGCAACTTGAAATGCTGGATCAGGTGATCGTCAAATCAAAATTTATCCCGGATGAACAAGCGGTGACGCCGGAACTGGCTCAGTTATGCCGTAAAGTCATGCATATTCCGCTGGTGCATGCACCGAAGGGAAAAATTGAGCCGTTGATGCGTGCTTTATCTGCCCTGCAACCAAAAATGATTGAGTTTTCCTTTGAAGATTTAGAGGAGTTTCGTGCCGCAAAACCTTTATTACAGCAGCTGGATTACCGGATTTGGCTGAATACACTGGATCCGGTGAATGTACTGGGATTCGCCGACGGGAAAGCACTCCGCGATCCGGAGGCCATCTGGGGCACTTTAATTGATGCCGGGGTCGGGGCTTTGCAAACCGATTATCCGGAGCAATTGGGTCAGTGGTTGTCAGAAAGGCCCCGTCAGGACACGTCACTGAGTCATCCGGAATAGCCGGATAGTGCGGATAAACAACGGGCCGTTCGCGGTGGTGCACTTCATTCATGACCTGAGATCGATTACACTGATTTCGTTTTTCCGTAATGGACTGTTTTATTGTGGAAGGATGGATGTAGTCATATGAGAATCAGGCCCGCAGTGAAAGAAGATGCCGCAACAATACTGGGTTTTATCAATGAGCTTGCTGTATTTGAAAAGGAACCAGATGCCGTGCTGAATACGGTTGACTCGATCGAAGCCCGTTTATTTGGGGATGAAGTACATGCGCAGGCGATTATCTGTGAAGAAAACGATCAGCCCGTTGGTTTTGCCGTCTATTTCTTCAATTATTCCACATGGCTTGGGCAGTACGGACTTTATCTGGAAGACTTGTATGTGTCTGAAGATCAGCGGGGCACTGGAGCCGGTAAAGCTATCATGAAATATCTGGCGCAAACTGCGGTGAATAAAGAATGTGGCCGGTTTGAATGGGTGGTGCTCCACTGGAATCAAAAAGCGATCGATTTTTACCAGAGTATTGGCGCCGAGCCGCAGGATGAGTGGATTATCTACCGGCTGACAGGTCAGGCCTTGCAGGATTTTGCGGCTGAAGACTGACATTTGCTTAGAGCGTGTTTATCTTTCATCGCCATTCCTGCTGGAGGCTATGAAAGATAAACACGCTCTAGTGGTGAATCGCCCGGAAAATCAGGTGGTTATGTTTACTCAGAAAAATTGATTAATTATCATTGTTGAAATTAGTTTCATATTAAGCATAATTTTTGGCTTCTTTCCTGCTGAATTCTGTCGTATCAGTGTTTTTATGTCATATCACTGGCCTGTATCGGGCCGATGAGGAAAATATGAAACTGAAAAAATTGGTTTCCGGATTCATTTGTTTCACCGGACTTTTTGCTGTACCTGCACTTGCTTCAATTTCTGTCAATAATGTGAGTGTTGATAAACGTGTCGATTATCCATCTGAAAGTACTTTTAATATTGAGTTTGGTTTGTTTGGCTCTGAAATTTTTGTGCCGCCATCTGCTGTCGGTCTTTATCTGACTCAGGATGATGGAAAAAGTGTCATCAGCCTGGGCTCGGCAGCGGCAAAAATCAATTGTGGGAAAAGTGGTCTTGGAACCACACTCTGTAAACCTCAAAGCGGAACCCGAAAATTTACCGCGGATGTGAATATGCTGAGTGCACAAAATAAAAATGTGCTGGGTCATACCTGTACCCCGCTTGAATTTAAGGTATTAGCAAAATACAGCATTTCATCATCTTTAAGTTCTGGTGTAGTGAAAATTGGTCCGTCTAATCCTGTTGACTGGCTGGTTTCATCCGGAAGTCTGGTGCCGAATAAGGTGTCTGTTGGCGATAAAATGAAACTGAAAGTCACGGTCAGTACCGGTTGTTCACAAACCAGTGGCAGTGCGCCCAAACTGGCGTTGTATATGACAGATAAAAATTATAATGGGTTGTATTATTATGGTCAGTTTGCCGGTCAGCTCCCTAATCAAGCCAGCTACACCTTTACTGTGCCTGTCCCTCAGCTTGCTGACGGGACTTATTATATGGTCATGATTGTTGACCCGGATGGTATTGTGGATGAACTGAATGAAAAAAATAACGCGGTTGGATTTAAGTTTACGGTGAGCAGCAGTACCAGTCTGTCCAAAGAGAAAGCAACCGCAAGTGAAGTTGTGAATCTTGAAGATAATGCTTCATTCTCTGAAAACTTTGTCGAACCACAATTGCCTGTTACCCCGGCTCTGAAAGTGATTGATCCTGATGCACTTGAAACTGAAAGTCTGACGGAACAGGAATAAGTCAATATTCTGTATTTCATTTGTGCAAAGGCTGCCTTCCGGTGGCCTTTGTTGTTTCTGAAAGTTTGTGTTTGTGGACCGGACCGGGATGTATGTTGAGTAGGGCGTTTTGTCACCGGAAACAGATCTATTCAGGAAAGGTCCTCTGATATGCTGAGGGAAGGGTTTTAAATTTACGAATAGACGATAGGTTCGCTTCATGAAATAGTGAGGGAAATGATTCAGATAAGGTTTCTGTATGTCTCTCTCATCTTCTTTGAAGCCCGGATTGACGCGATGGTTTACCCGGAAATTATCCGGTCACCCCGGAGTACAGGTTTTACTGCTTTGTGGCCTGACAGCACTGGGCGGTTTTTTTCTGGCTCAGTTTATTCCGGCTCCGATGGCCTGGGCCGCCGGGCTGACTTTGTTTTGTCTGGTGTGCTGGGGAACAGGCCTGGTCCCTGAGTACTGGCCGGTTCTGGTGTTTTTTCTGATAGCCATTGTCTTTCACGTCGCAACTCCTGCTGTTGTACTGTCCGGATTCACATCATCTGTGTTCTGGTTGTTTTTTGGTGGCATGATTCTGGGCGCATCGATTCGTTATACCGGTCTGGATAAACGGGCAGCCGCGCTGATAAGCCGGGTGATTGGTCGCTCTTATGCCGGTATGATTGCGATGACGGTCGTATGTGGTTTTCTGCTGGCGTTTATCATTCCTTCGGCAATGGGCCGGGTGGTTTTGCTGCTGCCGATTGTGACCGGTCTGGCTGAACATCTGGGTTATTCGCGGGGCAGAAACGGTTGGCTGGGCTTTTTGCTGGCCGCTTTTTTTGGCACCATCTTACCGGGTTTTACTATCTTACCGGCCAATGCGCCCAATATGGTGTTAGCGGGCACGACTGAAACGCTCTATCACTATCATTTATCCTACTGGGATTATCTGAGAATTAACTTACCGGTTCTGGGGATCCTGAAATCGGCTGTGTTGATAGCCCTGATTTTATGGATGTTTCCTGATAAGGCGCCTGTTTTCAGCTCCCTGAAACAGACCCCACAGCAACCCTTGAGCAGCCCGGAAAAAAAACTGATAGTGATTATCAGCCTCTGCTTGCTGGGCTGGCTGAGTGATAGCCTGCACCATGTGTCTCCCGGCTGGATTGCACTGGCGGCGGCGGTGATTTGTCTGATGCCGGGGACGGCGCTGACTTCCCCGCGCTGTTTAAGTGAGGAGGTAAACTATGGTTCGCTGTTCTTTATTGCCGGGGTTCTCGGGCTGGGCGCGGTGATTTCTGCTTCCGGGCTTGGGCATGCGCTGGTGGAGAAGCTCAGTGATCTGATTGGCTTTTCTCCTGACCATGATCTCTATAATCTGGGGGCTTTGACCGGCGTGTCTACACTGATTGCGTTTGTTGCCAGCCCGCCGGGCGTTCCCATTGTGATGACGCCGGTTGCGGAAGGTTTCTCCGGGATGACCGGACTTTCATTGACTGCTGTGTTGATGACTCAGGTGATGGCCTTTTCCAATATCTTTTTGCCTTATCAGTCTCCGCCGATGCTGAGTGCTGTGCAGATGGCTAAAATACCATTAGGTGCTGCCAGTAAATTGTGTTTCACCCTCTTTGCTGTGACTCTGTTCATTTTGATTCCGCTGAATCTTGTCTGGTGGCACGTATCTGGCGTGATACATTAACGGTCTGCTCGATAACTGTCGGTGCGATTGTGATAAAGGAGACGACGATGGAAATTCATCAGCTGAAAACTTTCCTTGCTGTGGCACGGGAAGGCAGTATTACCCGTGCATCTGACCAGCTCTGCCTCAGCCAGCCTGCGGTGAGTGCTCATATTAAGGCAATTGAGGAGACGCTGGGGCTCACATTATTTGACAGGACGCCACAGGGCATGTGTCTGACTTCTGATGGTCGTATGATTCTGCCGCAGGTTGAGATGACGTTAAATGCACACCGGGAAATTTTTGAACAGGCAACCCGGATAAAAGGTCAGCTGAGTGGCAACTTCCGGTTGGGTATTGGATGTCAGACGGCACCGGAAATGCTGGGTGAATTACTGACCCGGCTGGCAGATCGTCATCCTGATATCACGGTTTCTCTGACTCACAGTAGTAGCGCTGATGTGATTCAGGCGGTACGCAATGAAACACTCGATGCCGGATTTTACAGTGAAGCCGGAGAATCCGATCCGGTCTTTGATACCACTGAAGTGGAGCGATTTGGTATCTATCTGACGGCCGCTCCGGGGATGGTTGATCTGTCGCAACCGGCAGACTGGCAACAACTCGCTGCACTGCCATGGATTTGCCCGGCATCGAGTACCTGTTGCGGGCGTGCTGCTGAGGCATTATTTGATAAGTATCAGATTCGCCCGGCAAAAATGATCAGTGTTGACCGTGAGGCGGTGACAAAAAATTTGATCGCAGGTGGCGTGGGGATTGGTCTGCTACATACAGATACGGTGAGGCAGGCACAGTTATCCGGTGAGATCGAAGTGATTTGCGAAGCACATAAAGCTGCCCGGGTGCTGTTTTTCACCCTGAAAAACCGGGCTGGTCATCCTTTATTGAAAGCCATGAATACCCTGCTGTGTGAAATGATAGCGCATCATTAACTCATAATGCTCAAAGAATCCGGGAATGACACCCGACCGCCAACGGTGAAACGGCGTTGTACCGGTGACGATCGGGGCAGATGGCCTGAGATCAGACCTTAAAGCGATTGACCTGACCAACCAGTGACCCGGCACTCTCTAAAGCTTGATCGACGGATTGTTTCATCTGGAAAGATAATGTTTTAGCCTCTTTTGACATCCCGGACATCTGTACCAGACTGGTATTAATTTCCTGAGCAACCTGACTTTGTTGATCGGTTGCACTGGCCGTTTGCAGTGTCAGATTCTGAATTTGATCAGAGGAGACTTTAATATCAATGAGGAGTGCTCTGGTGGCTTCATTCAGACTTTCTGTGGATGCGGCAATCTGAACACTTTCATTGATAGAGGTTACCGCTTCAGAGACTTCTCCCTGAAGTGTTTGTATCATCTTGCGGATATCTTCGGTTGACAGTTGTGTTTTACCGGCCAGCTGGCGTACTTCATCAGCCACGACGGCAAAGCCCCGGCCCTGTTCACCGGCACGGGCTGCTTCAATAGCAGCATTCAGTGCCAGCAGGTTGGTTTGTTCTGAGATATTCATAATGACATCCAGGACTGATGAGATGCCGTCTGAACTCTGGGATAACTTTTCAATGACCTGTGAGGCCTGCGTAATCTGGTCTGTCAGATCGTGCAGGCGGTCCGTTGCTGCCTGAATCGAACGCTCTCCTTCATCAGACAGATCTGACAACGCCGCCACATGACTCGCTGTATCAGCGGCGTTTCCGGCCACTTCTCTGGTGGTTGTACTCATTTCTTCGATGGCTGTGACCACGGTATCCAGTGCCGTATCATTTTGATCACTGAGCGTTGCTGACTGAGTTGCCGCCTGATGAATCGACGACATTTCATCCCGGATGGTGTCTGCACCCTGACGAATCTGTTGGATCATCCCGCCCAGCTTTTCGACAAAGCCATCCAGCTCGCGGCTGAGCTCCCCGGTTTCATCTGGTTTCGGGTTATTCATTCTGCGGGTGAGATCGCCATCACCCTGACTGATTTCATGTAAATCATGGGTGACTTTACGGATTGATTCTGAAATATTTTTTGGGGCAAACCATGCCAGAAACACACTGATGACCAGTACAAAAGCAGACAAAATCAGAACAATAAGCTTGAAGTTATCAATATGCGCGTGGATGACTTTTTCTTCAATCACAGCATATTTGTTGACCAGTTCTTCTGAACCATCATAGAGGGTCCGGAGTGTTAAGAATACATCTTTGTGTTCGCGGGTAAAACGACGTTTTGCACTGGCATGATCATGATGCTCAACTGCGTTTATCACGGCGTTAAATTCACGTTGCCAGTCTTGATATCTTTGCTCAAAAGGAGAGACATACCGGACGATTTCTGCGACATCCCGGGTTTGAGTGATAAAGGCTTCCATTCTGTCTTTGGCTTGTCTGGCATTGGATAATACCGTTTGTTTTAATTCGTCTTGCTGTGCGGGTGGCAGTGAATCAGAAAAAGCTAAGGTGGAAAGGGCCAGTGCTGACTGATAGAGATCACGATCGGCATTTTGAATCAGCGTGGCTGATTCCTGATATTTGCCGGTATTATCCTGAATATAAATCACCAGATTATAGGCTAAGACAACAACAGCTAGAAAAACAGCAGTCAATAATGAAAAACTAAAAGTATATCTGGAACGTATTGTCTGCATCAGTGGCATGTATTTTTTTCTCCCGAAATGTAATCAACTTGTGGCGATGGTGTTAAATCTCATGATTTGGAATGAAATCGGATGTATGAGATAAAGGATGAATATAATGATTTTTATTATTTAATTATCACCATCTATAATGGAGGCTAATAAGTAAATTATATTATGTTAATTGTCAATTATTGAAATACCATTTCAAATATAATTGATGCCGTAAGAATCAGTGCAAGACAATGTCGGGATCAATATCAATGGGGAAAGTATGGCCAAAGTTACTGCTATTGATTTTACCTTTAATTTTCTGGAGGTGGAGTTATTCGGAATCCGGATTATGGTGGGCTGAAAGCTGGTCGTCTGTACCGGGGGTAATGGCTTCCCTTTACCTCCTTTATTGTGGCGTGTTCATCTATTGCCGCCTGTTTTTTTTCGCATCTGTGGCTTTGATTATATGTCTGCTTTTTTCTATCAGAATTTTGCCTGATATACGGACTCAGGCCCAGGCGTGTGGTAAGACGTTTAAAATTCTCCAGTACAATATTTTGTTTGAAAACAAGAAAATTGATAATTTGATTCAGTTTGTCAAAAAAGAACGGCCGGATTTAATTGTTTTGCAGGAAATGACGCCCCGTCACGGTGCTGCTCTGCAAGGACTCCATGAATTATATCCTTATCGCTATGGTGGTCAGCCCAAGGTCGGTTATCCGTCGAATCAGTTTATATTAAGCCGGCAACCATTATATGGTATGTCTGTGTTCCGCACCGATGATGACCAGAGTCTGATTCGGGGATTCTGGCAACCGACGCCAGATGTGGATATCGCTTTATTTACCGCGCATCCGCCCTCGCCACGGGGTCAGCAGCTTTGGCACCGGAGAAATCTGATGTTTCAGACGGTGACATTTTTGACCGGATTCGTGCCGGTTGAGAATACGCTGGTGATCGGTGATTTTAACTTATCCTCAGATTCAGCACGGTATCAGCAGCTTTTTCCGGGGTTTTCTTCCCTGCCGGTGTCATCCTGGCCGGCCATCTCATTTTTTCCTGCGGTGGGAATCGATCACTTGTGGATACGGGGAAGTGCCCGGCTCTGCGCCCGTGAAGCGGTGACACAGGTGGAGGGTTCTGATCACTGGCCGGTGCTGACTCATCTGGGTATATGATGGTGTTTAGGGTGATTTGTGGTTAGGACGATTTGTATTTAGGGTGATTTGTGTTTAGGACAAATTGCGTTTAGGACAATCAGCACATAAGCTGCCTTGTTCTGTTTTAAACACCAGACAACAGCTTCGGCGGATAAAGCGGGTTGTGCCTGAATCGCCCGGACGAAGCGTACTGAGGGCCGATGAGGGAAGTTGCATCGCTTCGGTCCATAACCCAGCCTGATGTAAAATTTTCTGATGATGCCAGCGGGGATCAATGTGTTGTAGTTTCATCAGGCAGCCAAATAACGCATCGGTAAATAGCTGGTTTGTCATTCCCGGCCGGCAACGATACAGAGTATCAAGTTGTGTCTGGTAGTGATTCAGTAATGGTTGAAGCTGGTTTGCTGCCCGCTCAATCAGCATCTCAATTTCTCCGCGCTCAAACTGTGATGATGAAAGAAAAAAACCAGCCACGGAACCATGATGATACCGTTGCCTGAAGCCGGTGAAGTCGGGGAGTTGCTGCATGCCGTAAATGGCTGTCATGACAATATATAAAGGTTGCCATGTCAGTAAGGTCCAGCAGCGAATCAGCCAATAGCCATGTCCTGCCTCCGGACTGCTGTTTTTGACTGCCTGATAAAGGTTTTGCAGCACGGGTAAGTCTTCTGTCGTTCCTGACAAAATATATTCATCCGGCCGGGGACGGGGGGATGGTGTTAATTCGCCCTTTAAATAAGGCGTGATGGATTGACAGAGTTGATTCAGCGTTTCAAACGGTTGAGATTGGGTTGATTGCATCGTTGGTTTCCTGAAAGAACCGATGGGGTTTGGATGAAAAAAATCTGATGAAAAACAGCCTCTGAAATCAAGGCTGCTTTTTTATTTGTATCCACGCTCCGGGTCAACTGGCCCCTGATGTTCATTTTAACCGGAACATCAGTAAGAGCGGGATCAGAACTGGTATTTCACATTCACTTCAACCGTTCGTTCGGCCCCGTACCAGCAGTTTGCTGACGAATAACAGGAGTAATATTCTTTATCGAACAGGTTGGTTGCGATCAGGTTGACTTCAGCGCCATCGAGCGAAGGTGACAGATGTTTCAGATCATAGCCCGCTGAGAGATCAACCAGGGTATAATCCGGTACCTTACCTGTATTGGCGGCATCAATTTCCATTTCACCCACATAGCGTACACCGCCACTGAGACGTACTCCGGCCAGAGCACCTGTCTGAACGTGGTAATTGGCAGACAAATTGGCCCGGTGCCGGGGGATCCAGATCGGGGTTTTGCCTTCCATATTGTGTTGGGTATCATGCGTCACTTCCATATCCATGTAAGTGTAGTTGGCCTCAATATCCCATTGTTCACTCCAGTCCCATTTGCCCTGCAATTCAAGACCCTGAGACGTGACTTCGCCTAACTGCACCTGAAAGGCTGAGTTATCCGGGTCGGTCGTGAGGATGTCGTTTTTCACGATATGGAACCATGCAGCAGAACCCGTGAAATCACCATAGTCATATTTCAGTCCCAGCTCAGCCTGCTTACCGGTTTGTGGATCAAAGGTATGTCCGTTTGCATCTGTCCCGGCAGCCGGTTCAAAACTGGTCGCGTAGCTGATATAAGGCGCGATACCGTTTTCAAACTCATACAAAGCACCGATCCGGTATGAGAAAGCATGGTGACTGGCCCGGCTGTGGCTGTCTGTCCCGCTGATGGTGACTTTGGTATCTGATTTATAATAGTCAAAGCGTCCGCCCGCAATCAGGACAAGTTGATCCCATTGCAGCTGATCCTGCAGATAAACACCGGTCTGACGGACGGAAATATCACTGCTTTGGCGGTAAATCGTGCTCAGTGTGCTGGTATCCAGTAAGCTGTTATCCGGGTGGAACAGGTTAAACTGATAAAAAGCACTGTCAGAAGAGGCATATTCCTGATAGAGAGAATGACCATCCAGTTTTTGATAGTCGATCCCCAGTAACAGGCTGTGAATAGTATTGTCTGTGGTGATCATGCCGGACAGCTGGTTATCCGCCGTCAGCCCGTAGGAAGACTCATCGGTTGAGTAAATATTCCGGCCCAGTGTTCCGGTTGCTTCATCGAAAGATGATGCCAGATGGTAGGTGTTTCTCTGGTTCAGTGAGGCGTCCATATAACGGACATTTTGCAGAAAAGACCAGTTCTGATTGAATGCATGATTGATTTTATAACCCGCTAACCAGAATTCACGCTCCAGATGGTTCCAGTGGGTATCGCCGACAAAAGTTGACGGGCTGGTGGAGCCATTCGGGTTACTGTGGAACATGCCGGATGACGGGATCGCAGAGTTGACGCCCATGTCCGGGTCATGCTGATAGTAAAGGTTCAGATTCAACAGGGTATTATCCGTGATCTGCCAGTCCAGAGAAGGTGCAATGACCTGACGTTCTTCTTCAGAATAATCAACCTGACTGTCCTGTTTCCGGGATAAAGCGATGATTCGGTAAGCGACATTACTGTCACTGATCTGCCCGGTTGAATCAACGGAGACCTCGGATAAATTTCTGGATCCGGTGGCTACCTGTACTTCGGTTGATGGTGTCTGGCGGGGTGATTTGGCAATCATGTTGACCATGCCACCCGGAGGCATGGTGCCGTAAAGTACGGAGGTCGGGCCTTTGAATACTTCGACCTGCTGAAGTGCGACCGGATCGATTTGAGGTTGCAGGTTCCAGCCTTTCAGGAGCTGAAGCATCAGTCCGTCATAATAACTCTGCGGGGCATCGAATCCGCGGATATTAAAAGTATCAAATAAAGTGACTGCACCCCCACGTACTTCTGTGACGACTCCGGGTGTGTAACGCAGCGCCTGATTCAGGGATTTTACGCCCTGGTTTTCGAGCGTTGTACTGTCAATGACGGAGATCGCCTGGGGCGTTTCTTCCGGGGCAAGGGAGGTTTTTGTCGCTGTATTCCGGTAAGTTTGCCCGAATACCTGGATCACATTGTCTTGATCGCCTGATTTTTCTGAAGGCTGGTTTTCCGCTGCTGTGGCACCCATTGTCAGCAATGACAGGCTGATTGCTGTGACAACAGGCGTTGGTTTAAATTTTATTGTTTGTTTGATTGTCATGATTCTGTCCGTCTCTGAAAATATCCTTGAATTGCTCATGCCTCAGAGTTTTTATTGATAATAATTATCGTTTACAGAATCATATCTATTTCACTATAAATAAAATTAACAATTTGGTGCATGTATGTATAAATGATCAAAAAGTTGATTAAACTGAGACCGGCAACCAGTATTCAGCATTCACTGCGTCAGTGTCCTGATCGAATGGCGGGTAATAAAATTCCAGAGAGGGCGCGTCATCGACACCGGAGTAGCCGGATTCGGGCAGCCAGACTGACAGCAGCCACAATACGGCCTGATGAAACTCAGAGACCTTGCCCTGATAGCGCATGACTGCACAGGTTTGTGTGGGGAGTGGCAGAGAAGACATCGCTCTGGCTTTTTCCGGCATGTCAGGTGTTTGTCTGATGCCTGCCCGATAGGTGAGTTCTCCGGAAGTATCACTTTGATGTTCGATCACACCTATATGTGGGACCTGCCAGAGTGACTCGTCCTTCACTGCATGGAAAAAGGCATGCCAGAGCTCCGGGACTTTGCTCATAAAATCAGGAGAAGGGGAGTAGAGTCCTTTGATCTGAGTGGATAAGCCGTGAAGTACGCAAGGTTCAGACTGATCGATGCGGACCTGATAAAACACCTGTTCAGGAAAGAGCAGTTGTCCGGATTGATTCGGGTTAGTCAGCGGGGCTTTGATCCCGAGGGTTAATCCCCGGGTTTGATAAGCTTTTGGTGCGATACCGAAATACTGCTTAAACGCGCGGCTGAATGCAACCTCAGAGTTAAACCCGAATTCATAGGCAATATCTGACATTCTGTATTGATTGGTCAGTACCATTTCTGCCGCCCGGCTGAGTTTCATCTCCCGGACATACTGGGCAACCGAGTAACCCGTATATGCCTGAAAAACCCGCTGTAACTGCCACCGGGACCAGCAGCTGGTACCCGAGAGCATGTCCAGCGTCAGCGGCATACGGATATTATCATGAATATAATCCAGCACTCTTTCAATGCGGGAAAAGTGGCCGCTTGGGTGAGCTGAGAGGTTAGCAGGAAGCTCCGGAGTCATAGGACCTGAATAAATCATGAAACAGTTGCAGGATTATATACCGAAGTCGCCTCAAGATGCATGTTCAGCGAGAACGGATTGTTTTCTGAACTGAATGTGAGAGCGGAAACAACGTCAATTATTTCCGCAATCTCACTCATTCACCGGTTTTTGATTTGACCCATCTATGAAATTTTCCCGGATAAAGGTTTATTTTGTTGCCTGCAATGCATCACTAAGCAAAAGCTTCCGGTTCAGATCGGCCAGTTGTTCCTGTTCTTCCTTTGTCAGCCCCGATAATAAATGCGCCATATTAGACAGGTGGTCCTGCAATGCGGCATCCACCTGCGCTTTACCGGCATCAGTCAGTTGCACCTGATTGCTGCGGCGATCGTCCTCGCTCGCTATTCTTTCAATCAGCCCCCGTTGAACCAGCTTTTCCAGCCGGGTACTCATGGCACCGGAAGACAGCATCAGGGTTTGGTACAGGGCTGTTGGGGTTAAAGGTGCGTCTGTTCTGCGCAGCGTTGCCAGAATATCAAACTCTATATTACTCAGCATATGCTGACGAAATACCTCTTTGAGTGATTCGTCAAACAGCCGGCTGACACGGCGTATCCGGCCAATAATTCCCATCGCTGAACAGTCCAGCTCCGGATGAACACTGCGCCATTGCGCCAGAATACGATCGACATGGTCCTGATTCATTTTTATCTCTCATGTATAAATCTTTTTAAAAAGATACTTGATTAAAAGTAAAAAAGCGATTATTTTGATGACATATCTTTTCAAAAAGATACTTTTATAAAAATCATTAAGCTGTCAAAGGAAGAAATAATGAGAAGTATAAATCAGTGGTCAGCGTTACTGATCACAGCCATCACCCCGTTGGTTTGGGGCAGCACTTATATCGTGACCAGCAAATTGCTGCCACCCGATATGCCTTTGTTGGCATCTGCAATCAGAGCATTACCAGCCGGGCTGATTTTGGTGGCTTTTTCTCACACGCTGCCCGCAAAGCACTGGTGGCTCAAACTGGCTGTCTTGGGCTGTTTAAATATCGGATTGTTTTTCTATTGTTTATTTTATGCCGCTTATGCTTTGCCGGGAGGTATGGCGGCACTGGTGATGTCTTCGCAGCCACTGGTGGTGATGTTTATGAGTTACCTTCTGCTTCGCAGTCCGCTTAACAGCAGACATTTTTTGGCGGCGGGAGCAGGTATCAGCGGTATTGCTATGCTGGTACTGAATTCACAGGTCGCTTTAAACGGTGCCGGGCTGCTGATGGGATTATTGGGGACGCTCTGTATGGCGACCGGTTTGGTACTGACCAAACTTTGGGGTCGCCCGGCCGGGATGAGCCTGATGGGATTCACCGGCTGGCAGCTGGTATTTGGTGGGTTGATACTTGCGCCAGTTGCACTTTGGCAGGAAGGATTACCGGCAACACTGACCACAGAGAATCTCTTTGGATACAGCTATCTGTGTCTGGCCGGGTCAGTGTTTGCTTATGCTATCTGGTTCTGGGGGATCGAAAAACTACCTGCGGTCACGCTCTCTTTCCTTGGATTTCTCAGTCCGTTGTCTGCCTGTGTACTGGGATATCTGATTCTTGGCGAGACCCTGACCGGATTACAGCTTTTCGGTGCACTGGCGATTCTTTTCTCAATCCTGTGTATCACGCAGGCGCGTGACCGGGACCGGCCAGAAAATGGTGCGCCAGAAAATGGTACGCCAGAAAATGGTACGAAAGAGACCTTCGGTCATAAACCGGTGTAATTCTATGAACTTATTGAAAAAATAATTAATTTTAAATATTAACTCTGCTCAACACAGGATAAAAAAATGAAACTTATGATTATTTCCGGTAGCCAACGCGCGAATTCAAAAAGCCTGTTAACAGGACAATATCTGTCTTCTCTGGCTGGTGAAAGTGGATTTACCGACAGTGAAGTTCTGGATTTACACGCATTGAACCTGCCTTTATGGAATGAAGATTTTTGGCAGAAAGGAAGCCATAGCCAGGCGGTCTGGCAGCCGGTGAAGCAGGCTCTGAAAGAAGCGGATGCTTTTATTTTCATCACCCCGGAATGGCATGGTATGGCGACGCCCGCGCTGAAAAATTTTCTCCTGTTAACGACAGATCAGGAGATGGCGCATAAACCAGCCTTACTTGCCAGTGTCTCTGCCAGTGTGAATGGTGTTTATCCCATTAGTGAGCTGAGAATGACCGGCAGTAAAAATAATCATGTGTGTTTTTTGCCGGATCATCTGATTTTCCGTGATATAGACACTTTGCTCGATGAGTCTTTGAACTGCCATGATGCCCGGTTTGACCAGCGGGTTCGTTATACGATGACATTACTTTCTGCCTATGCACAGGCGTTAGGACCTGTTCATCATGACATGCTGGAAGAAGGTGCAGCATTTCGTTACGGTATGTAGGACTGAGCATACCAACCACATGAAATACCTGATCAGAAAATAACTTCTGTTGAGAAAACCGGTTCTGGTGAGAAAATAAGTAGCAAGAGTATAGAAGCAGGATAAAGAATGACAGGGGCCGGCGGATATCATCCGGCCCCTGTCTTCAGCCTGCCAGAGGCAGTGGAACTGACCGGCTGAATTCGTTGCAAGTCATCAGTGTGCTGTTAGCTGGCCATGTTTTCCTGGCTGGTAATCTGCTCTTAGCTGGTTTGAGCGATTTCTTCCTGGTGATGTGTGGTGTGGTTTCTGTGCTTTTTGGTCAGCCAGAGCTCACAGGAAACCGCAGATATCGCAATCATGGCGTAGCACAAGAGTTCGATGCCTTCTTCAATGGCATTTTTTACGACTCTGACATAACCATCCTGCATGATGGCTTTCCAGAAACTGGCTTCCCCCATCAGGCGGGAAAAAACCAGTAAGACCATCAAAGATGCAACCAGCAAGCGCATATTGGGTGCATGACAAATACTCCCGAGTGAATACCAGGCTTGCTTCTTCCCGGAACAGGCATAGACAATGGCAGCGAATGTGACTAAAAGGGCTGGATAAATCCAGAAGCCATGGGTGATGGCATCAAACAAAAAGTCCAGTTCGCGAATGAACAAGACCATGAAAAATCCGGCGATCAGGATTGCACCATGGCGTAATTCAGGGCGAAACAGTTTGACCCGGTAAAAAGCGACGATGGTTATTCCCAAAAGAATCTGCTGAACGCACTCCGTCATGGAAACTTCCCCGATCAAATGGTCACCATAAATGATATCGAATCTCAGGCATAGATTAACCAACAGTCCGGCACCCACAGTCATCAGTGCAATTAATAGTAATTTGAGAATGATAAACCGGGTCCGCTCATGCTGATAGGACGCGTCCAGAGAGGGGGATGTTTGTGTGTGTTGTAAGTCTTTCATTTTGCTACCTTTTGCGTATTTGTACGGCGACATCTCTTCAAATACAAAGAGGCTGTTGAACTATTCTCGGAAAGTAAATCGGACCAATGTCACAATTTTATCGCAGGGGATGGTTAAGAAATGGTAAACATGTATAACAATCTGATGCTGTGCTCCGGATTTAATTTAAAATCAGCAGCTTAATTTGCAGACAAATGGTTCTGATTTGCAGAAAATCTGAGCACTTATTTGTCTCTGAGTTAAAGTTGTGCGGTTTTCTGCCGACAGTTACTTCATATCAGTGTCTGGTTGAACGGCTTCATGAGACAAATAAAATCAACAGGGTATACAGGGGTTTCTGATGCAGGCTGAACTGGTCCTTCTAAATTTTCAGTGGACTGTGTTAGACTACGCACGAGTCTCTTAGGCTGTGTGCTATGATCATGAGATGTCGGGAGAGAGATTGCATTGAATCATCAAGAGTCAGGCCGTTGTAGCCCGGTTGCCGGCTGTTTTGACTGTGGTCATCGTTACCGGCCGCGCGTCAGAGAGTGGTATCGCGACAGAGCTGTCTGAGAAACATAACTTTCTCATGAGCATTCAGAAATGATTAATTATTTAAATAAGCAGAAATCAGATAGTAAGTAAAATGCAGTCTAAGCCAAAACCATTAAATGTGATGATAATCGAAGAAGATCATATGCTGTCTTCTTCGATAAAAAACATGCTGAAAAAAATGGGTTTTGAGGATTCCCGGATTCACAAAGCTCCGAATCTGGCTGTATTCCGGACGCTTGTCAGTAAGTATACGTTTTATCTGATCATTTGCCGCTATTCGATCAAAGATAAGCCGATTGGCCGCAAATACCTGTATCTCTACCGTGAGTGTGAACGTTTTTCATACGATTGCTCGTTTGTCTTTCTGTCGGATAAAGCCATTGGTGGTTCACGACGTGAAATTGAAGAGCTTTTCCCCGACAGCATTCTGGAAATTCCTTTCAACTATAATGAATTTAAGCCATTAATTAATGAAAGCCTGATGAAACGAAAAATTCTGTCTGCCGTATACCGGGAGATAGATAAGGGTCATTTCAAGCGTGCGATTGAAATATGTGAGCAGCTTTCAAAGAAAAATAATATATGGTGGATTGATTTATATAAGGTCATTATTGAGTGTTATATCTCCCAGAAAAAATATAAGCTGGCAGTTAAAACGCTGAACGATTTAAGAACAAAGGACACCAGTGAATGGCCTTTAATTAAGTTGATTGAGTTGAATTCCGTACTGGGAAATGAAGAAGAAGTATTGGCTCTGGCACACGAATTTGAGGTGCTGGGTTATCCTGAGCACCCGATTGTCTCAGAGGTTACTGCGCACCAGTCTATTTTAGACAGTGATATTAAAACAGCACTTGAGTTGATTAAAAAGATAGTCTTGCGTTATCCGCACCTGATTGATGCGACAGTCAATCTTGCTTACCTGTATATTGCTTTTGATGATTACCGTAAAGCTTATGCATTTATGTCGAAGGTCGATTATGATCTGATCCTGAACGAACAGCAATTCTTCGCGGTCGAAGAAGTAAAAACATTTTTAGAAATTATGTTGGATTCCAAGCGCGGCAACCCTTACGACAGTCGTGCTCTCGGCCCTAAACTGACTAAAATAATGAATCTAGATGGTAAGCAGGTTGACGATCTCAAGTTAACGAAAAGGCTTTATCAGATCATCCGGGACATAACGACCCGCAATCCGGTATGTGCAGCGAAAAGAATCCAGGAAATGTATAGTAAGACACAGCTGCCACACAGAAAACTGCTGTTAATGGCTATTGCTTACCATCTTGGTTTTACCGATGAACTGACCGAATGGCTGGATTCAGAAACAGAGCGTTTGTCCGAAGTCCGGCACATCAATGCCGCAGTGACGATCACTTTGTGTAAAAAAATGTATGAACTGAAAGATCAGAAACTGGAAAAAATAGGTAAGGCGTCTGAGCTGGAAGAACAGGGCCGGGTGCTTGAATCTTTGGCAATATTATCAAAAGAAATTCCCAGCCTGATTACGCATCATTCTAATTTTGTGAATGCGATGATTAAATATAAGTTGTCGATTGATGATGATATTAATATGCTGACATCGCAATTTAAATCCAGTATTGCAGTGGTATTCAGAAACCTGCAGCGACAAGATCCCAACCATCCGAAACTTTCTAATATTAAGAAAGTTCAGGGAATGGTTTTATCAAAACTTGAAGTAGAAAAGAGAAAAACCCAGAGCCAGCAAAGAGCGAGAGGTTAATTTCCGGGGGAGTCTATTTAACCTTGGTTTGAATAAACTTACTATAGGTTGTGACTTGCCCGTTAATGTATTCAATACCGCTGTGAATGTTATATTCGGTGATGCCTGAGATCTGATATTCAACAATAAACTCACCACTGATAACCTTGATAAATAAAAATCCATCAATCACTTTCCACAAACCATTTAATGTCCGGCTGCCAAAAAGATCCTGCTCTGTTAATGTGCCATCCGGAGAAAAGGTTAATATCGATGAGGCGCCATCGACATTTGTTTTTACCCAGACCTGCTGATGGACTTCATATTTTAATAGCTTCCTGCGTGTTTTCACCCATTCCTGAAATATCTTCATCTGGGCTGGCGTTAATACAGGTAAGTCTTCCATTTCTAACAGAGTATGATGATATTCATACCAGAAAAGCTGTAAATGAAGTAATTTCATGATCGATCGGTGATATCAAAAAGAGGGCATCACTTTGCGGGATGAAAAGCATGATGTCAACTTTCCTGTCTCTTTATCAACATCATGCTCCGTTCAGGCCGATAAACGCTTCACCTGTTTCAGCCCGTTTGGGTTTATATTGCAAACAAGGCGGGCAGGTTTGCTTGCTCACAGGCTTGATTGAGTCGCCTTTGTGCCGTGAGTATATGGTCTTTCCAGTGCTTGTCCTGAGCCCACATCTCTATGACTAAAGGCACGACACAATCCAGTTTCTTTAAGGTATGAAAGATGGCATTGAAGTCAACTTCCCCTTCACCAATCACCAAATCTCTGAATTGTCCGGGAGCGTTTTCCGTCACTTTCAGTGTGTCTTTCAGGTGAATCTGAGTGATATGTGGCATGCTGAGCGCCAGTTCCGTACACACATCATAGTTCCAGCCGGAGATATTGCCGATATCCGGGTAAGCGCTAAAGTAAGGCGAGTTAATCTCCCTGTTTAACACTTCGAATTTACTCAGCGAGTTCAGGTAATCCGTATCCATGATTTCGACAGCCAGCATGACTCCGGCACGTTCAGCCGTTTTCGCTGCCTGTTTCATACCATGGATGAAATTTGCATGCGTTGTCTGATTTGCCGGTTCGTAATAGACATCATACCCGGCCAGCTGTATGGTTCTGATCCCCAGTTTATAAGCCAGTGTGATCGCTTTCTCCATATGAATTCTGGCCTGTTCCCGTGTGAGCGGGTCTGATGAACCAAACGGATACTTTCGGTGTGCGCTGAGGCACATAGACTGAAGCGGAATCTGGTACTGTTCGCACAATCGCCGGAGCTGGTAGATGGTTTCATCATCCCAGTCCAGACGTTGCCTTCTTTGATCGGATTCATCGACAGACATTTCCAGAAAATCAAAGCCGAGTGAGCGGGTTGCTTGTAGCTTTTCTTCCCAGCTCATTTCTGCCGGCAGCGCTTTTTCATACAGTCCGGTTCGATGGCGTTTCAGGTGTTGGTACATATCATCACCCCCAAAAGCGGTTGATCTCGGTTTTCAGTGCTTCCGCTGTTTCCTGACCTGTTTCACCGGCAAGCGCCCGGCCGGCAATAAATGCCTTGGCTTTGATACCTTCAAACAAGTGAATGTCCTGGGGAACAATGCCACCGGTAATCGACAGGGCCAGTCCCAGTTCAGAAAGCTGACGCATTTTCTCTATATCAGCTTCTGTCCAGCCAACACCGGCCAGTTCTGCATCCCGCGAGCGGTGATAAATCGCCTGAGTAATGCCCAAATCAACCCATGCTTTGGCATCTTCCATGGTCCAGTTACCGTAAATTTCAATCTGGATTTCTCCGTTGAATTCATCGGCCACTTTTTTACAGGCACCAATCGTGGCAATGTGCGCAGCAGCAGAGACAGTCATCCAGTCAGCACCTGCTTCATAAGCCATCCGGGCCAGAATGGCACCGCCATCGGTGGTTTTCATATCACACACCAAAATATGATCCGGGTGTAACTGACGCAATGTACTGACCGCGTTCATCCCGTCAGCGAAGGCCAGAATGGTACCGACTTCAATGATATCAACAAAGTTTTCAACCCGTCTGGCGACTTCAAGGGCTGAAGGAAGGCTGGTTTGATCCAGTGCAATTTGAATGAGTGGTTTGGTCATAATTGTTTATCCTTTAATTTTTTGCAGGATGAGCTCAGCAAGCCCGGTCCCGTTATTATCTGTAGGGCATATCAGGCGGGCATGTTGACGTACGGCGTTGTCAGCATTTTGCATGGCAACACCGAGCCCGGCGTATTGGATCATAGAGATATCATTATGGTTATCACCGGCGGCCAATACATGCTCTGAGGAGTAACCCAGTTCAGCAACATATTCAGCCAGCCGTTTACCTTTGCTATTTCCAAGTGCGGCAAAGTCAATCCGGTTAGACCATGAACGCTCTCCGTTAAAATGTTGTTTTATCCACGGATTTTCCATAAAACGCTCGATGGAGCTTGGCAGACCTTCAACGACAAATTTCCAGATATAGTCAGCCTGTCTGGCCTCATCACGGAAGGAATCGATGCGCTCGATGCGTGGCCGGGATTCAGCCGGATATTGTGCCGCCCACTTTTCCAGCGCTTCCATATAAGCAATCGGGTTGTGCCGGGAATAAGTCATAGCGTGGGTGATATACATGACGATTTTCATCTGAAACTGACCGGCAAGCTCAATAAACTTCAGGGCTTGTGGTCTGGCAATCGCGTTTTGTTTCAATACGGTGCCAGACTGATAGTCATAGACATAAGTGCCGTTACAACAGATAGCCGGTGTCGTCAGGCCCAGTGCCTGATAATAGGGTTTTGCGGCGGTATGATGCCGTCCGGTGACGATGACCACGTGACAATGTTTTTGTACTTCCCTGATAGCATGGATTGTTTCCGGTAAAATGGCATGATCATCCGTGAGAACCGTACCGTCTAAATCTAATGCGAGCACTTTATACATCTGTATTTCCCTGAATCTGATGGCCTGAGCCTGATAGCCCGTGACTTAATATTAATGTTGGCCGTAGTAAGCGTTTGCACCGTGTTTACGTAAGTAATGTTTGTCTGACAGCGCTTGCTGAATTTTGATCCCGCTGTTCAGTGAACGGGTGGCGATAGCCATCGCCGCAACTTCTTCCAGAACGACGGCGTTATGAACCGCATCTGTGGCATCTTTTCCCCAGGAAAAAGGTGCATGACCTGAGACAATCACACTGGGGACGCTCATCGGATCGAGCTGGCGCAGAGCAAATTCCTCCACAATCACCAGTCCGGTATTTTTTTCATAGTTCTGGCTGATTTCATCTTTTGTCAGACAGCGGGTACAGGGAATATCGCCATAAAAATAGTCGGCGTGGGTGGTGCCCAGTGCCGGAATGTCCAGCCCGGCCTGTGCCCAGATTGTTGCGTTGCGGGAATGGGTGTGAACCACGCCTCCCACATCCGGGAATGCTTTATAAATCTCGATATGTGTTGCTGTATCACTGGAAGGATTCAGTTGTCCTTCCACCACAATGCCGTCCAAATCAACAATCACAATATCATCGGTTGTCATTTGGCTGTATTCCACACCCGAGGGCTTAATGGCGAGAATGCCTGATGCCCGGTCAATTTCTGATACATTGCCCCAGGTAAACGTGACCAGCCCATGCCGGGGGAGTTGTAAATTGGCTTCGAGAACTTTTTCTTTCAGTTCACTATACATGACATTGCTCCTGTTTTTATGCGTTAGCCAATGCCTGATCTATCACGCTGTAAACCTCTTCTTTGGTCCTGCAGCGGCGGAGTTTATCCAGGTCAACACCGGTTTCGCTGTCTTCATCGTCCAGCACCTGAGTCACCTCCATCAGCCCTTCCATATGCTCATCGGAAGAGCTGCCGGCCAGTGTAATTAAGACATCTACCGGTTCATCTTCACCGTCAAACTGAACCGGGTTCTCAAGGGTAACTAATGCAAATGCCGTATGGATGACACCATTTTCCGGTCTGGCATGTGGCAGAGCCAGCTGAGGCGCAATCACGATATAAGGTCCCAGCGCCTCGACACTTTGAATGATCGCCTCGTGATATTCAGATTTGATGGCGCCCGATGTAATCAGCATATCGGTACCAATTTTGACTGCTTCACGCCAGTTGGCCGCTGAAGCTTGTAGTTTAATTGAGTTGTTATCAATCA
Organism: Vibrio aerogenes; assembly: GCF_024346755.1. Taxonomy (NCBI): domain Bacteria; kingdom Pseudomonadati; phylum Pseudomonadota; class Gammaproteobacteria; order Vibrionales; family Vibrionaceae; genus Vibrio; species Vibrio aerogenes. The sequence goes on from NZ_AP024861.1 coordinate 1,053,435, forward strand.
GAGATTGTTTCAGTCCCATGGTTTTGTTTCTCCGGAATGAGTGCCGGCAGAATCAGCAGCCGGCACGATCGTAGGTCGTTTCAGATTTGTTATTTATCAGCAAAGTTTTTATGAATGATGTCCAGCAGCTCATCGCCAAATGAATTCGGGTTCAGCATGTTTTGTACACCGAGTACAAATTTGCCATCCCCCGGCTCCATTTCTGAAGACAAGTGCTTTGAAGAGACGATGATGTCAGTCGTTGCCAGTTTGGATTTGTAATCGGAGACAGCACAGGAATCCATCACATGAGGAATGCCTTTTTTATCCAGATACTTACCGATTTTCATCTTCATCATCATAGAAGATCCCTGTCCGTTCCCACAGACAGCCAGAATACTGACCGGGCGGGCATCGTCATGACTGGCGATGGCCTGACCGACGGCTGCAACAATTTCAGGTTCTTCTGAGATCTCAATGGTGCCCTGGGCATCTTCTTCTGCCCGTAGCTTTTTAGAGGCAAAGAACATGTAAACACCTGCCAGTGCAATCAGTACAAAAAAGAACACTTTCGAGAATGACAGCCCCTGCATGATTGGCGGGAAAACCAATGCCCAGTCAGCCATGCCCATCCAGCCGTTGAATTCGACGCCGTACTGACCAAACAGATGAATTGCCCATGCAGAACCGACCACTTCAATGATGCCCATGACAAAACAAATTTTCATCACAGCGCGCCAGCCGCCAAAGTGGTTGGCAAAGACACCGATGGTTGCATTGGAGAAAAACATCGGAATGAAGCCGGGAATAATCATGATCGGTGCATTGAAAGCCAGCATAGCCAGAACTGCGGAGAACTGACCGATTGCCCCCCACATGAAACCAAAGACCATCGCATTCGGGGAAAATGCATAAATAGCCGCACAGTCAATCGCCAGCACGGCATTGGGAATGACCCGCTCGGAGATGCCTTTGAAGGCTTCAGAAAGTTCAGCAACAAACATCCTTACCCCGGCAACAATGACCTGAATGGCAACCGCAAATTTCAGACCTGTTTCCAGAATATAAATTGTCCAGTGGGTTTTTCCGGCCATTGCCTGAAGGTTGTCCAAACCAAAAGACAGCAGAATGATGCCGAAGAACACGGTCATTACGATAGCTGTGGCTGCGATACTGTCGTGGAAAATGTGCAGCCATTTAGGCAGTTTCAGGTGATCGACACTATCGTTTTTATCACCTAATTTGGGTGTGACTTTGGTGGCAATCCACGACGCGACCTGTTGTTGGTGACCAATCGAGAAGCCTGCACCCCCGGTGACTTCTTCAGTTGGTTTGAACATGATGTTTGAGGAAATTCCCCAGTACAGTGCCATCAACACAGCAGAACAGACGATGGTCTCCCACATGCCGGCACCGGTGATCAGGTAGAACACCGCAATTAATCCAGCCTGCTGGAACATGATATGCCCGGTTAACATGATGGTCCGGATACCGGTAAAACGGCGGAAAAGAACCAAAAGAATATTGATACCCAGCGCCAGAAGAACAGCATATCCGACCCAGGAATAACGGTCTCCCATGGTTTCCATGGTTGCCATCATCGTTGTGTAAGGGTCAATCACAGAACCGGTTAAACCATGATATTCAGATAATTTTGAGATGACGGGTTTAAAGCCTGCCACCAGTGTACCGGCACCCACCTGAACCAGCATAAAACCGACGATGGTTTTTATTGATCCTTTCAGAATAGTGGTGGCATCGCGCTTGAGAAGCCAATACCCGATTAAGGTGACCAGACCGAGTAGTAAAGGTGCTTTGGTCATCACCTGACTGTAAAAAATGTAGAAGATATCGTACAGGAACTCCATATCTTTACCCCTGATATTTGTAATTGTCATTGAATGTAGGTCAGAGTCAGTTGCTTCGGTTTGCGATGAAACAGACTCAGTTTGCTCACGAAATATAATTTAACAATCACATCTAATCATTCAATGATTGTTTTTGATTACTTTGATTTTTATCAATTTCCGGTATGGAAAATTGATATAAATGATAGTTGGATCACCTTGAAATAATTAAAATTGAATAAAAACAGTTACTTATGTTTTATTATGAGATGGCGCAAAGTTTTATTGAGAGAGAAATTGACATTGAATGTGATGATTATTAGAATCAAAAAAAATCAAAATTAATCACCAAGTGGTCACGTGATGAAAAAATAAGGTGATAAGTATGAATGAAGTTCAACGGCATCATGGTATTTTGTCGCTGCTGGAAGAGAAGCAGGCAATCAATGTCTCTCATATTATTGATGCTTTTAATGTGTCACCGGCAACTGCCCGTCGTGACATTTCCAAGTTGGATGAGTTGGGAAAGTTAAGAAAAGTCCGTAACGGTGCTGAGCGGATAGAGACAAAGAAAAGAAAGTGGACACCCCTGAATATCAACAGTACCGAGCATTATGAAGAGAAATCTTTAATTGCATTACATGCTGCTGAGTTGTGTCAGCCGGGGGACAGCGTGGTGATTAACTGTGGTTCGACAGCATTTCTTTTAGGGCAGCAGCTATGCGGAGAAGATGTTCAGATCGTCACTAATTATTTTCCTCTGGCCAGTTATCTGATTAACGAAGATCATGATGATGTCATTATCATCGGTGGGCAGTACAACAAAACCCAGCATATATTTCTGAATCCGGCGCCGGATGCCTTAAGTGGTTATGCGGGCCACTGGATGTTTACCAGCGGTAAAGGAATCACTGAAGCCGGACTGTACAAAGCAGATATGCTGACCGCCGTTTCAGAGCAGCAGATGCTGGAGCAGATCGACCAGCTGGTTGTGGTTGTTGATAGTTCCAAAGTCGGACAGCGCACCGGGATGCTGTTTTGTCCGGCAGAGAAAATCGATATTTTAATTACAGGTAAAGCGGCCGATCCTGAAGTGATTCAGGGGCTTCAAGCGCAGGGAACCAGGGTGATTCTTGTCTAGAAGCCCAGGTCAACAGACTCAGGCAGCCGTTTACCGCGCTCAATCAAAGTGATGTGAATAAAAATAATATGAATATCAGGTGTTTTCATCTTTGTCATGATGAAAACGCCCGGTTCCCTACACACAAAATTTATCTGATGAATATGAAATAAAAGGTGCAGTTTATGAGTAAGGTGAATGAGATTACACGTGAATCCTGGATTTTAAGTACATTTCCCGAATGGGGGACCTGGCTGAATGAGGAAATTGAAAAAACAGTCGTTGCACCCAATACATTTTCAATGTGGTGGCTTGGCTGCACTGGTATCTGGTTGAAAACAGAAGGAAATACCAATTTATCGATTGATTTTTGGTGTGGTACCGGCAAGAAAACCCAGCAAAATGCCTGGATGAAGCATCAACACCAGATGATGAGAATGGGTGGGGTGCGTGAACTGCAACCAAATTTACGGACTTCTCCTTTTGTTTTAGATCCATTTGGAATTAAAGAAATTGATGCAGTGCTGGCAACGCATGATCACGCGGATCATATTGATGTGAATGTCGCGGCGGCGGTACTGCAAAACTGCGGTGATCATGTGAAGTTTATTGGCCCGCAGGCTTGTGTCAATTTATGGCGTGGTTGGGGGGTTCCTGAAGCGCGCTGCGTTGTGGCGAAGGTCGGTGACGTGATTGAAGTCGGTGACGTCAAAATCAAAGTACTGGACTCATTTGATCGGACGGCATTAGTCACCTTGCCGGAAGGTACTTCCTCTTATGATAAAGAGATCCTGAACGGGATGGATGACCGGGCGGTGAATTATCTGATTGAAACCACGGGTGGTTCTGTTTATCACTCCGGCGATTCACACTATTCAAACTACTATGCCAAACACGGAAATGAATATGATATCGACGTCGCGCTCCTTTCTTATGGTGAAAATCCACGTGGCGTGACAGATAAAATGACGGCATCGGATATTTTGCGGGCAGGTGAGTCGCTTGACTGTGAAGTTGTGGTGCCTTTCCACCATGATATCTGGGCCAACTTCCAGAATGATCCGCGTGAAATTGAAGTGTTATGGCAAATGAAGAAAGAGCGTCTGCAATATGCCTTTGCGCCTTTCTTCTGGCAGGTTGGCGGAAAGTATACTTATCCAACAGATAAAGGCCGGATGCATTATCAGCATTTTCGGGGTTTCCGGGATATCTTTACCGATGAGCCGGAATTACCTTATAAAGCATTCCTGTAAAACGGGTTGATTTATCTCTTTCTTTGAGCTGTGTATGTCGCCTTTTATGGCGACATTTTTGTAGGGTCAACAGCCCTTAAATCGTTCCTGAACAGGCGCCACTTTGGGTCACGAGCCAGATATCGATAAGCAGGCTTTTCGCGCCTCGGAAGATGAGGCAGAGCCCTTGGGATGGGGTTCTGCATCTTCAGGTTGTTTGGGTATATCAGTGTTCGAAAAGAGTGACTCCGTAAATAAGTGGGCGGGATAATTATACCGTACAGATTAATAATTAATCTCAACTTCTGTCATTTAAGGCCGATATAATAGGGCGTGTTTATCTTTCATCGTCGCAGGAACAGCGATGAAAGATAAACACGCCCTGGTACATATCAATGTATATATGAGTCGTAAATGGAAGTAATAATATGAAACAGTTTGGTTTAAAGCAGCTATTAATCATTTCTGTGATGATACTTGTTGGTGCAGCAGTCTCCGTAAGCAGTTATGTTTCTTATGTCAACGAAGAAGCAGCCATGACAGATCTGATTATCAGCAATAGCCGGGAGAATGTCGCAAGTAAAGCTCAACTGGTTGAAATTTATCTTAAAGAAAAAATAGACGGGGTCCGGGAGCTGGGCAAAATTTTTCGTGATCAACCTTTTACCGGGAGCTCTGCTGACGATTATATTGCTTTAACCAAGGTATTTGCCGGTGCATTAAATACCGGAAGCTCATTTATCGGTTTTGAAGAAAATGGGGATGCTTACTGGAATCAAACCAGTGATGCTTGGCCCGATCACAAGTTTAATGATGACATCCGAAAAATGAGTTATTACCAGGATGGCAGGAAGGCAATCGAACCGTCTGTCACGGATCCTTATCCTGATGAAGCCGACCCGAATGTCTACTGGCTCAGTATTGTCCAGAAAACATACAGTGGCGTGATTGGTGCGGATATGAAGCTGGGCTTTTTAAATCAGATTGTTGAAAAAGCAACGAGTTCTGCGGGTGCAGAAGCTTTTATCATGAATCATGATTCAACTGTTCTGGCTTCAACTTCGCCGGCCATTCCGCCGGGTAAAAGCGGACAAAAGCTACCTGACCTGAAAGATGTTGTTTCAAAAGTGATTGGCAGCAACGTTTACTGGACCGATTATACAGCCAACGGTCAGGAACGGTTATTGTTCTCTCATCAGATCTCTTTGGGGGATAAACAGTGGTTCTTTGTGATATCTCTGGATAAAAATATTGCTTATGCCGCGTTAAAATCGGCCCGTAATACCGCGATTGTCAGTGCTTTGATTGCAACAATTCTGAGTGTCGTGATTGCCTTTTTTGTGATTAGCGTCCTTTACCGGCCAATTCTTGCACTGAAAAAAACCATTATGGGCTTATCACGTGGTGACGGCGATCTGACACAGCGTTTGAACGTTGAATCTGAAGATGATCTGGGGCAAATGGCGGATGGTATCAACCGCTTTATTGCCAGCTTGCAACAAATGATGCTGGAGATTCAGGATGTATCGACCGGATTAAAAGGTAATATGGCCCGGTTGAAAGGGGAGGCGGAAGAAAACTCAGATATACTGACCCGTCACGTCTCGGAAACAGAACAGATTGCGACTGCAATTGAAGAGATGAACCTGACCGCGACATCGATGGCTTCTGATGCGGCTAACACCGCGGAGCTGATTCATCAGGCCGATGAAACCAGTGATCAGTCGCGGGATATTCTTGAAAGCTCCAATACGACGATTGCTGCTTTAATTGATGATGTTGATAGCGCTTCTCACAACGTACAGGAAATGAATGATAAAACCCAGGGAATTAATACGATTTTGACCGTGATTGGCGGCATTGCTGAGCAGACGAACCTGTTAGCTTTAAATGCTGCAATTGAGGCGGCTCGCGCCGGAGAACAGGGACGTGGTTTTGCGGTCGTTGCTGATGAGGTCAGAAATCTTGCCAGCCGGACCAAAGAGAGTACGGAAGAAATTGAAGAGGCTTTAACGGAACTGGTGAAAGGTACTGATATGGTTGTCAGCTCAATGGATGATACCCGACAGCGGTGTCAGGAAACTGCCGATGGTTCAGGTCATGTTGCTGAAAGTCTGGATACACTGATGAATTATGTCGGGGAAATCAGCGGGCTCAGTACACAAATAGCGACAGCAGCTGAAGAGCAAAGCAGTGTGACGAAGGAGCTGAGCAGTAATATGACGGCATTGCATGATATGGTTACCGTGCTCAACGGCAATGGACAGAAAACGCTGGTCAATGTTGAGGAAATTAACCGGATGAATGGTCAGTTAACTGATATTGTCGGACGGTTTAAACTATAAACACGCCCCAGAGTCAGTACACCATGAATGAGCATTAATTTATGAAATTTAAAGGTTTTTTGAAATGTAAAGGTTTTCTGAAATTCTGACGGTTTTCTGAAATCTGACTTTTTGCCTGCAAGGCGTCAAACGTCACCAGTGCGATTCAGAGGAAAAGTGAGTTGAAAATGAAAAGGCTGCATTGTTGCAGCCTTTTTTATGTGACAGCCATTTTTAATGGGCCTGTATTTTCGGGGAATGACTTCTCGTCACTTGTGTCGACAAAAGCTGTCGAACGCTGTGAATATCGTCTGATATTTTTTTGATATTCTGTTTTATTTTGTCCTTTTATCGTTGTAACTCTATGTTTTAAATGAATAAAGTTGGTGTTATTTCTGTTGGCTTAATAGTTGCTTATAAGAGGATTATTTAACTGACAGGGTATGCTATGAAAAGCTTTGTAGTTGCTGATCCTCAGAAGTGTATCGGATGCCAAACCTGTATGGCCGCCTGTTCCGAAGTACACAAAAAAGAGGGAATGCAAAGTCATCCGCGTTTGACCGTTATCAAACACGATGATGCAACGGCTCCCGTGATGTGCCGGCATTGTGAAGACGCGCCATGCGCTGCTGTATGTCCGGTTCAGGCGATTGTAAAAGAGAACGACCGCATTCTGCTGAAAGAAACAGCTTGTGTGGGTTGTACCCTCTGTGCCGTCGCCTGTCCTTTTGGGGCCATTGCATTTGATGGAAGCCGTCCGGTCGCACTGGCGAATAGTTACGACACTTATATTCCTTCGACACCTCGTTCTTCAAACCCTTCTACCTCCGTCCCCGGACTGTTTGGACACGATATTTTAGCCTGGGAGCCGGGTGTCAAAAGTATTGCTGTGAAATGTGACTTATGCGGTTTTCGTGAACAGGGGCCGGCATGTGCAGAAGTTTGTCCGACCGGTGCAATTGTTTTGGTTGATGAGTCATCTGCGCTGGAGGCTCAGTCATCGAAACGCATCGATGCTGCGGCTGTTTCACAAACCGTGAACATGGATATGGAGAAGTAGCTTTATGAATGCTTTAGAGCTGTTAGCTTTATCAATAGGCTGTTATCTCATTTCCAGTCTGGTCGCCTTACTGGGAAGCGGAGATAAAGAAAAAACCATGGTGCGCCTATCCGGAGTGATTTCTGCATTGGGTGGCTGCCTTGGGGTATTGAGTGCCGGTTCTGCTTTGATCAGTGCTCAAATACTGAAAACGGAATTGTTCAGCCCTTTCCCGTTTGCCCAATTGATCGTCAACATGGATGCTTTGGGTGCATTTATGGTGATGGTGATTTCACTGATCGTCATTGCGGCATCTGTTTATTCTTTGCATTACATGGAAGAGTATGAAGGAAAAGGCGGGTGGGGAATTTGTTTCTTCCTGAACCTGTTTATTGCTTCGATGATTGCATTAGTGGTCGTGGACAATGCTTTCTACTTCATTGTGTTCTTCGAAATGATGTCTTTGGCATCTTACTTTCTGGTTCTGGTTGAACAAAATGAAAAGAGCGTCAAGGCAGGTTTGCAATACTTTTTTATTGCTCATGCCGGTTCAGTGCTGATTATGATCGCCTTTTTCATGCTTTACCGCGCCTCCGGTTCTCTCAACTTTTCTGACTTCATGCATTTGAATTTGCCTGCCTGGGAAGCTTCCGTGATTTTCCTGCTGGCATTTTTTGGCTTTGGTGCCAAAGCCGGGATGATTACTTTGCATGGCTGGTTGCCGCTGGCTCACCCGGCAGCACCATCTCATGCTTCTGCACTGATGTCCGGTGTGATGGTAAAAATCGGTGTTTTCGGAATCATCAAAGTGGGACTTGTTTTCCTCGGTGGCGCTGAAGCCTGGTGGGGCTATGTTGTGCTGGCTTTTGGTGCGGTTTCTTCTGTACTGGGGGTGATGTATGCGCTGGCAGAGCACGATATCAAACGATTGCTGGCTTATCATACGGTCGAAAATGTCGGCATTATTTTGATGGGTGTCGGTGTCGCGATGATAGGCGTCGCAACCGGCCATCCGACTTTTGCGGCACTTGGCTTGCTGGGGGGTTTGTATCACTTGCTGAATCATGCGGTATTCAAAGGATTACTTTTCCTTGGCGCTGGTTCGGTGATTTTCCGCACTCATACCAAAGATATGGAAAAGATGGGCGGTTTAGGAAAATTAATGCCATACACAGCACTGGCTTTTTTGATTGGTACAATGGCCATTTCTGCTCTGCCGCCACTCAATGGCTTTGTCAGTGAATGGTTTATTTACCAGTCTTTATTCAGTCTGAGTCAGCAAAGTGATATCGCGATGTTGATTGCCGGTCCCGTCGCTGTTGTGATGCTGGCGATTACCGGTGCTTTAGCCTGTATGTGTTTTGTCAAGGTCTATGGCATCTGCTTTAGCGGGGCTCCCCGGACGGAAAAAGCAGGACAGGCCAAAGAAGTTGGCTGGTCGATGGTTGCTGGTGCCGGATTTCTTGCTGTGATGTGTGTGATTCTGGGAATTGGTTCGCCATGGATTTCACCTTATATCTCAGATATAGCCAGCTCGACTCTCAGTCAATCGCCGATTGTTGTCAGTCAGGGCATGTCACTACATCCTGTTTCAACCACACAGGCAATTCTTTCCACGCCTGTTATCGCTATTGGTTTACTGGTTTTACTGGTTGTTCCTGCCGCCGTGTTGTCTTTCTTTAAAGGTCAGCGTTTAAAACAGCGTCAACAGGGTGACCCGTGGGCATGTGGTTATGCCTATGAACACCGGATGACCGTCTCTGCTGAGGGCTTTACCCAGCCATTACGTTTCATGTTTGCACCTGTCTATCGTTTGAGGCATCAGCTGGATCCTGGCGGCTGGATGAAGCGCTCACTTTCTGCTGTGACTTCATCTGCTGCAACGGTAGAACCTATGTTTGACCGGTATCTGGTTCAGCCGGTTTGTCGTTTGGCTTTCAACGTCAGCCGCTGGGTTGGAAAGTTACAGAATGGTGATTTCAGAATTTACTGTGTTTACATCGTGGTGACTCTGATTGTGCTGCTTTTCTTCCCGTTTGATACAGGAGTGAAATAATGCCTGAATTACATATGCCTGGTGCTGGCTGGATAACGCTTGCTGTCGCACAAGCTTTGCTTATGCTGTTTTTAGCACCACTTGCGACCGGTTTTTCCCGGATGATCCGGGCCAGAATTCACTCCCGACGCGGTCCGGGGTTGCTGCAAGACTACCGTGATATTGTCAAATTATTACGTCGTCAGTCTGTTGCTCCGGCAAATGCCGGGATGATTTTCTGGATGATGCCATGGGTGTTGATTGTGACCATGCTGTTGGTTGCAATGGCATTACCCACGTTAACACAGACTTCTCCATTCCCTATTTCCGGTGATGTGATTACCGATATTTATCTGCTGGCTATTTTCCGCTTTTTCTTTGCATTAGCCGGGATTGACTCCAACAGCATGTTTGGTGGTATCGGAAGCAGCCGTGAACTGACTCTGGGTGTGTTGGTTGAACCGATTCTGATGTTGTCCATTTTTGTGATGGCATTGGTTGTTGGCTCGACGGATCTTGGGTACATCAGCCAGGGGATGCTGTCGGAAGTCGCTCATCAACCGATCACGGTTATTCTTGCTGCAATTGCCTGCGCGTTTGCTGTGTTTGTTGAAATGGGCAAATTGCCTTTCGATGCAGCCGAAGCGGAGCAAGAGCTTCAGGAAGGGCCTGTGACTGAGTATTCGGGTTCTGGTCTGGCGATGGTGAAACTTGGCCTCGGGCTGAAACAACTGGTTGTGGCTCAGTTATTTCTTGCGATTTTCCTGCCTTGGGGAAAAGCAGCTGAACTGACACTCACAGGACTTGTACTGGCGGCCGTCATTTTGTTTATCAAAATGGTTGTGGTCTTTTTCCTCGCCGGTCTGGTTGAGAATGGCATGGCCCGGGTCCGTTTTATGAATTCAAATCGTCTAACCTGGTCAGCATTTGCTTTTGCTGTTTTAGCGTTAGCCTTTTACATCATTGGATTGTGAGGCATTGAAACGATGGAGATGATAGGTTTATTTACGATTATCGTTCCTTTTATTGGCGCGCTTGTGATTCTGTTTTCACCGAAAACATCGGCGAAATGGATTTGTCAGATATTTGCAGCACTGGCGACCTTAGGAACCTGGTTTCTTGCCTCGCGATTTTTCGCATCAGGTGCGGAAACCCAAGCGATTCCACTCATGCAAATCGATCACATTTTAATTTTCGGATTAGTGGTTGATAAGGTCAGTACATTGATTGCAGCGGCGGTTGTCGGGCTGGGATTAATTGTTACTGTTTATTCTTTAGGTTATATGAGCCGGGGAAATAAGGAACATCCTCATGAGGGCGATCCGCGTTACTATATTTTCCTGCTGATATTTATCGGTGCGATGGCTGGTTTAGTTCTGTCATCAACAATCCTTGGTCAGTTGCTGTTCTTTGAAATTACCGGTGCATGTTCATGGTCTCTGATTGGTTATTATCAAACTCCCATTGCTTTTCGTTCCGCACTGAAAGCGCTGATTGTGACGCATATTGCATCATTAGGGTTGTTTTTAGCTGCTGCTCTGCTGTTTGTGAATACCGGAACATTTGAACTGACAGCCATTGCAGCACTGGATCCAACCACAAAAATGTTGGTGATGTTTGGCATTATGTTTGCTGCCTGGGGTAAATCGGCACAATTGCCTATGCATATGTGGTTACCGGATGCGATGAATGCACCGACACCAGTCAGTGCTTATTTACACGCGGCATCGATGGTGAAAGTCGGTGTGTATATTTTTGCCCGTGGCATTCTGTCTTCTGGCGGAAATATTCCGGAAGTGGTCGGGATAGTCGGTATTATTGGTGCGATGGTTACCATGATTTACGGTTTCCTGATGTATTTACCACAAAAAGATATGAAGCGCTTGCTTGCCTATTCCACAATTACTCAACTGGCTTATATCTTTCTGGCTTTATCCATGGCTGCGCTGGGCTCCTCTCTGGCGATGGACGGCGGGATTACATATATCTTTAACCATGCCTTTGCCAAAAGCTTATTCTTCTTAGTTGCCGGTTCGCTGAGTTATGCCTGTGGTACACGCATGTTACCTCAGATTCAGGGCCTGATTCGCCGTTCTCCACTGCTTGGCGTCGGTTTCTGTGTGGCTGCGATGGCGATTGCCGGTGTGCCGCCTTTTAATGGTTTCTTCAGTAAATTCCCATTGATTGAAGCCGGGTTCGGGCTGTCCTCTCAATACAGTTGGTTAACACCGGTATTGATCCTGGCGCTGGTTGAATCTGTCGCTACTTTTGGCTGGTTGCTGTACTGGTTTGGAAAAGCGGTCATCGGCGAGCCATCTGAGGTGGTTGAAGAAATTTCTCCGCTCCCTGTTTACATGAAAGTCACACTGATCGTGTTGATAGCCATGTCTGTTTTCTCGAGCGTGATTGCATCAGCATGGCTGAGTTAGGAGTGAAATAAATGGATAATCTAATGATTAACAACTTGGCGGGGCTGTTACTGGTGACTTCGTTTCTGGTCGTTATTGCCCGCAAGACTACAACAACTGCTTGTTTGTACTCTCTTCAGTCTCTTGTGCTGGTATTGCTCTTCTGGGCGATAGCACATGAATATGATGCGCATGCATTATATGACTGGTCAATTACTGCCTTTGTTACCAAAGTCGTTCTTTTGCCTGTGATTTTGTATGTACAGCTGGGAAAAATGCGTGATGAAAAAGCAGAGCGGGTTTTGATTCATCCGGTCTGGATCGGCAGTATTGTTGCTGCTATCAGTGTGATCTGTATGTATATCATTGAACCGGTCCACTTACCGATGGTTGCTGAGCTGAAACCGGTACTGGCAGTTTCTCTGGCTCATTTCTTTATTGGGTTGCTGTGTATTATCTCCCAGCGCAATATTCTGAAGCAGATTTTTGGGTATTGCCTGATGGAAAACGGTTCATCATTGATGTTAGCTCTGGTCGCACACAGGGCACCTCATTTGCTGGAAATAGGTATAACGATTGATGCGATTTTTGCGGTGATCTTTATGGTCGTTCTGGCCCGGTTGATTTTCCGTAAGCTACATACCTTAGATGGCAACCAACTGACTGTATTAAAGGGGTAGCGACATGATGTCATTAAATACTTATCTCCCGTATTTATTTGGGATTCCTTTTGCGGCAGCGGTCGTTGGATTGGTTTGTGCCTGTATTCAATCAGCATCACATCGCATTGCATCTTTCGCGCATGTGGTTAGTGTCGTGGCAACCTGGATGATTTCATGGACGCTGGCACTTCAGGTCTTTGAACACGGTGCGATGCATTCTGCCGGAGAATGGTTGCTTCTCGATGGACTTTCCGCTCTGTTCCTGGGGGTTTTGGGATTGGTTGCTCTGATGACCGGGATTCATTCTCTGGGCTATATTGGTCATGAATACCAGCATGGTGAGCTCAGTAGCCGGCAGGTTTCGGTTTATTATGGGCTGTTCAGTTTATTCCTCGGTTGCATGCTGGTTGCTTTGACTGCAAACAATATCATTATGATGTGGGTTGCGATTGAGGCTACAACGGTCAGTTCGGTATTTCTGGTTGGTATTTATGATCAGAGAACCTCTCTGGAAGCCGCATGGAAATATATCATGCAGTGTAGCGTTGTTGTTGCATTTGGCTTATTTGGTACGGTCATTACTTACGGAAATGCAGTCGCTGTTTTTGATAATCCGGAGCAGGCGCTGTTGTGGACGCAGATCAGAGATCATGCGCATTTATTAGATCCCCGGTTGATTCAAATCAGCTTCATTTTTATTGTGATTGGGTTCGGAACGAAAACGGGCCTGTTCCCAATGCATTCATGGTTGCCTGATGCGCACTCCGAAGCTCCCAGTCCGGTCTCCGGTTTGTTATCAGCCGGCCTGCTGAATTGTGCTTTGCTTGTGATTATCCGTCACTTTGTGATCACTTCTGATGTATTGGGGAGTGATTTTGCACGATTTATTTTGATCGGATTCGGATTTGCTTCTGTCGCCGTCGCTGTGCTGATGATATTGATCCAAAAAGATATAAAGCGGTTACTGGCATATTCCAGTGTTGAACATATGGGGTTGATCACTTTTGCTGTCGGTCTGGGGCCTTTGGGGATTTTTGCCGCGATGCTGCATGTGGTGAATCACAGTATAGGTAAGACGCTGATGTTCTGCGGCGCAGGGAATATCATGCTAAAGTACGGTACGCGTGATATGAATATTGTCAAAGGCGTCGTTCGGGTTTCTCCCTGGACAGGGATTTTATTTGGTGCTGGTGCACTCGCTCTGGCCGGTGTTCCGCCATTTAATCTCTTTATCAGTGAGTTTTTAATTATCTGTTCTGGTATTTATACCCAACATCCTTATCTGACCATTCTGTTGTTGTTGGTCCTCACACTGGCATTGGCTGGTTTTGCCCGGTTAGTTGCCGGGTGTGTTCTGGGCAAAGCACCTGATGGTGTGGAATCCGGTGAAGTTAATTATCTTACGGTGGCGCCTTTGGTCGTTCTTCTGATACTGATGGTATTGATGGGCACACATATTCCCGGTGTTTTATTACATGGGATTGATCAGGCAGTTCAGGTTGTCATTAACCAGCCACAGGGATCAATATTGCCATCACTTCATTTACCCTGGCAGGATGTTATCGGTGCAGGTACCGAATCGGCCATGCTTACACCTCAAAGTCACTAAGTTAGAGAGAATGTTGAATGGAAACTGTACAAACAAATCAATCGCAACGTCAAATTGGTAAGCAGTATGTCGAAGGCGTGCGTCATCTGTTCCCATCTGCAATCCTGGACGAGGCGTGGCAAACAGAGAATCAGGTCACAATCACCGTTAAAATGACCGCTTTGGTTGAGGTGATGAAATGGCTTTACTACGATCAGGGCGGCTGGCTGACGGTCTCATTTGGTAATGATGAACGTAGCCTGAACGGATGTTTCGGGGTTTATCATGCTTTATCAATGGAAGGTGAAGTGAAAAGCTGGGTGACGGTCAAAGTCCTGGTTGATGCGAATAGTCAGGAATTTATTTCTTTAACGCCACACATTCCGGCTGCGGTTTGGGGGGAGCGTGAAATTCGCGATATGTTCGGCTTGCACCCCGTTGGGTTGCCGGATGAGCGGCGTCTGGTTTTACCGGATGACTGGCCAGAAGACCTGCATCCATTGCGTAAAGATGCCATGGATTATCGCCAGCGTCCTGAACCAACCACAAGCACAGAGACTTACCCGTTTGTCAATGAACTCGGGAATGATTCAAACCGTATTGTGCCTGTTGGTCCGCTGCATATCACCAGTGATGAACCCGGACACTTCCGTTTATTTGTCGATGGTGAAGATATCGTGGATGCGGATTACCGGATGTTCTATGTGCATCGTGGTATGGAAAAGCTCGCTGAAACCCGGATGGGATACAATGAAGTTGGTTTTCTGGCCGACCGGGTATGTGGGATTTGCGGATTTACCCACAGTGTCGGTTATATCAATACCGTCGAAAACTCATTGGGCATTGAAGTGCCGGTCCGGGCGAAGATGATTCGTACCGTATTACTGGAGGTTGAGCGACTACACAGTCATTTGTTGAATATTGGTTTGTCCAGCCACTTTGTCGGATTTGACTCCGGGTTTATGCAGTTCTTCCGTATCCGGGAGAAAACAATGGAGCTGGCAGAGTTGCTGACCGGCGCGCGTAAAACTTATGGCATGAACCTGATTGGCGGGATTCGCCGTGACTTCCTCAAGGAGCAGCGGGTGAAAGGCCTGGCAGTTGTCAGAGAAGTCCGTAAGTCTTTTTCTGAACTGGTCGACATGCTGCTGGCTACGCCAAACATCGACAGCCGGATCTCCGGTGTTGGTATTCTGGCAAAAGATATTGCACGGGATTTCAGTCCGGTTGGTCCTTTGATTCGTGGTGCCGGTTTTGAACGGGACGTCCGGATTGTACATGGTCAGTCTCTGGAATCTTATGCCGATGTACCTATTGAGCTGCAACATATCGATACTGGTGATGTTCAGGCTCGGGTACTGGTCAGAATCCGGGAAGTATTTGATTCTTTGAATATTGTTGAGTTTGGTTTGGACCATCTGCCGGAAGGTGCCATCTTAACGGAAGATTTTGAGTATGTGCCGAATAAATTTGCACTGGGATTCACCGAGGCCCCGCGGGGAGAAAACATTCACTGGAGTATGACCGGTGATAATCAGAAACTGTTCCGCTGGCGTTGCCGGGCTGCTACTTATGCAAACTGGCCGGTCCTGCGTTATATGTTGCGAGGCAATACTGTTGCTGATGCGCCGTTAATTATTGGTAGTCTTGATCCATGTTATTCATGTACAGATCGTGTCACGATTGTGGATACAAAGAAAAAGCGGAGTCAGACCGTCCCATATAAAGCAATCGAGCAATACAGTGTGAATCGTAAGAATTCCCCACTGAAATCAATGTAGTTGAGGTGTCGCTATGTTTAAATTATTTAAAACCGTCTTAAAAACCGGTAACGCGACAGAAAAATATCCGTTTGCACCCTTTGAAGTGCAAACAGACTTTCGCGGAAAACCTGAACTGGATGCCAGTCAGTGTATTTCTTGTGGCGCCTGTACCCGGGCGTGTCCGGCAAATGCGTTGATTATGGAAACAGACGCAAATAAAGGCGTTCGTCGTTGGGAACTGTCTCTTGCCCGGTGTATTTACTGTGGACGTTGTGAAGAAGTCTGCCCGACACATGCTATTGAGCTGTCTGAAAAGTTTGAGCTTGCTGTGACCAATAAAGCTGATTTATATGAATCAGCAGAGTTTGAGCTGGCGGAGTGTTCATTGTGCGAGCGACCATTTGTGGCGAAAAAGCTATTGAATTATGTCGTTGACTCACTGGAGAATTCAGGCTTGACCGGAGAAGCTCTGATAATGCGCCGCCGTCAGCTGGAAACATGTCCGGAGTGTCGCCGGAAGGCTAATATGCTTGATGGGATTAATCTTACACCTGGCCGTCATTTTGCCGGAGAGAATGAAGTTCGTGTTGAGGAGGATGTGTGAAAGGTTTTAAGCAGTTAGCCGGGGCTAAGCATACGGAATCCGTCCCTGTTGAAGTTTCCCCCGATCATGAAAAATTAAAGCAGGTCTTACTCAAAGACATCAAACGCTCGGCATATGTGTACCGGGTTGATTGTGGGGGCTGTAACGCTTGTGAGATTGAAATCTTTGCCGCGACAACCCCTGTCTATGATACTGAGCGTTTTGGGATTAAAGTCGTCGCTTCTCCACGGCATGCTGATATTTTACTCTTTACAGGTGCTGTAACCCGCGCGATGCGGGCACCGGCTCTGCGGGCTTATGAAGCGGCACCGGATCCGAAGGTCGTCGTGTCTTATGGTGCTTGTGGTTGCGATGGTGGAATTTTCCATGATCTGTACTGTGTCTGGAGTGGTACAGATAAAATCGTACCGGTTGATGTTTATATTCCGGGATGTCCTCCAACACCAGCGGCAACACTTTATGGTTTTGCCGTTGCTTTAGGTCTTTTAGAGCAAAAAATGCATGCGAAAGATCATCAGGCCGATGCAGAACCTGCATCGCTGCGCCATACCGGTATTCCGCAAAATATCAGAGTGATGATTGAGCAGGAAGCCCGTTTACTGGCGGGTTATCGTCAGGGCAAACGCATTTCTGGTGAGCTGATGGACATTCTGGAACAGTGTGACGCGATGAATGTCGATGAAAAAATACAGGCCTATCTCCATGCACATGATGATCCCCGTTTGACGGAGATAGTTAATACGTTGATGCGCAAGGTCATGAAACAGCTTACCGGAGAGCAGGGAGGTTGCCATGGATGTAGCTGAGTCAAGACATTTGAACGGACAGGTCAGTTTTTATCGTCTGAGCCGTAAGTTTGTTGATGAAAGCGAGATGCCACAAGAAGCGAAACAGGTCATGTACTACAGTCTGGCGATTGGGCATCATTTAGGTATTGTTGATTGTCTGAAGTCAGAAATGGATTGTACCGGTCAGGAATATCTGGAGTGGATTCGTGCTCTGCCTGAAGACGGTGAAGCCTATCGTAAAATGAAAGGCTTTCTGATGTTTGGCGAAATTACCGTTTATCCGGAACACATAGATATGCTGGCTCTTGCTTTTGATCAGATTGATACTGAAAGACAATCAGAAAAATCCCGGGAACTGACCCGGGGTCTGTTGAACATTCTGACAGCCATCCATCATGAACCAACAATGTATTTAATGGTTCGGGGGGGGTGATGATGGCTCGTCAGATCCTTTTAACAGTCGGAAATTCAATGATGGGAGATGATGGTGCCGGGCCTTATCTGGCTAAGCTGTTTCATCAGAATCCTGTTGATGGCTGGGAAATCATGGAAGGCGGTACCATGCCCGAAGATACGCTGCATTTGATTCGCAAGATTAAGCCAGAGCACGTTCTGGTTGTTGATGCCGCTGATTTTGGTGAAAAAGCCGGAGAAATCCGGATTATTGATCCGGATACCATTGCGGATATGTTTATGGTATCGACGCATAGCCTGCCACTGAATTTTATGATTGATGAACTAAAGACTTTTGTGCCGACAGTCACTTTCATCGGAATTCAGCCTGCTGCGGTTGCTTTCGCATTTCCGATGACGGATATGGTCAAGTCGGCGGTCGAAACTATCTTCGAGCGTTTACCCGTATGGCAGGACGAAGCTGAGTTTGAACATTGCTGAGGTTGCAGCAAGACGTAAAAAAGGAAGGCTTGCCTTCCT
This sequence comes from Vibrio aerogenes, assembly GCF_024346755.1. Taxonomy (NCBI): domain Bacteria; kingdom Pseudomonadati; phylum Pseudomonadota; class Gammaproteobacteria; order Vibrionales; family Vibrionaceae; genus Vibrio; species Vibrio aerogenes. The sequence goes on from NZ_AP024861.1 coordinate 1,071,757, forward strand.
TTTTTATTGCTTAATGAACTAATTGTATTGCTTAATGAACAAATGAGTTCGCTGTGGTTGATGTTGTTATGCAGGACTTTCCTGATTTTTCACCGGATAAAATACAATGATAAAGACCATGACAGTGAAAAAAATACCGAATGGTAAAGTCAGCATATGATCGGATAACTCGCCTTTCGCCATATATACAGCTGCGCGGGAATCATCAATAATTGATCCGGCAGCACACAGCATAAAGACAACAAATGATAAATAACGTTTCAACATGGGCCACTCCCCCGAATTTCCCTGAATTGAAGATAAGGTTCTGTGTTTCAGAAATGACACTTTCATTTTAAAAATTAAAACACCGGTTCATATTCTTCATTTGTGACGATGAAGTAAAGACACAAAATCAGTAAATATATTTGATGAAATGAATCTGATAAATTAATGATTTATTGATATAAATCATCCTGAACCGGTACGATGAGTCAAAGAAAACGTTGATACCCAAATCTCACTGAACACCGCATCCTGGGGATAATCAGAGCCCGCTGATGTCGGTGAATGTTGAGATCAGCCATTCTCCATAAGAATGATATTTCATCAGAATGGCTGTGTTATCGGGAAGTGTGACTTAACAGATGACCTTAATGGCTAAACCACCCTGAGATGTTTCGCGGTATTTTTTATTCATATCTTTACCGGTTTCAAACATGGTTTCGATCACCTTATCCAGAGAAACTCTTGGGTCGGATGAGCGTCTCAACGCCATCCGTGCAGAGTTAATCGATTTTACAGCGGCAATACCATTGCGCTCAATGCATGGAATCTGAACCTGACCAGCAATGGGGTCGCAAGTCAGTCCCAGATTATGTTCCATTGCGATTTCTGCTGCAATACACACCTGTTCCGGACTTCCGCCCATCAGGGCTGTCAGGCCAGCAGCAGCCATTGAACAAGCCACGCCAACTTCTCCCTGACACCCGACCTCAGCACCTGAAATCGAAGCGTTTCGTTTATAAAGTCCGCCAATCGCACCTGATGCTGCGAAGTAGCGAATATAATCTTTTTCGGTGACAGTCTGGATGAATTTGTTGTAGTAAGCTAAAACCGCCGGGATGATGCCGCAGGCACCGTTGGTTGGTGCTGTGACAACCCGTCCTCCGGCTGCGTTTTCTTCGTTGACCGCAAAAGCAAACATATTCACCCAGTCAATCACTGACATGGGATCACTGGATGTCGACTCTGCCGTTAACAGTTGCTGACGAAGTGCCGCTGCACGGCGTGGCACACGCATTGGGCCGGGTAAAATACCTTCCGTATGCATGCCCCGTTCCATACATTCACACATAGTTTTCCAGATTTGGGCATAGTAAGTGTGAATTTCTTCATCAGAATGTAATGCTCTTTCATTTTCCATGACCAGGGCACTGATAGAATAACCGGTATCTTTGCACTGTTTGATCAGTTCATCCGCGCTCTTAAATGGATAAGGGACCTGAACTCCTGACTCTGTTTCCCTGCCGAAGTTTTCTTCATCGACAATAAAGCCACCACCAATGGAGTAATAGGTTTTAGAGTAGACGTTTTCGTCTTCAACCCAGGCATGCAGCTTCATGCCATTTTCATGTAATTCAAGATTGGTTTTATGGAATGTAATCCCGGTCTCTTTAGGAAAAGAAACCGTATGACAATGCATGCCAACCGGCAGACGTTCTGTTTCTTCAACTCTGGCAATAAAGCCGGGAATACTATCGATATCAACTTTTTCCGGGGTGTTACCGGCAAGTCCCATGATGATGGCTATATCCGTATGGTGACCTTTGCCTGTCAGTGATAATGATCCATAAATATCAACAGTAATTTTGGTGATTTGACGAAGTTTACCCATTTCACGCAGATCGTCGATGAACTCTTTTCCTGCTTTCATCGGGCCAACAGTATGCGAACTGGATGGGCCAACGCCTATTTTATAGATATCAAATACACTAATCATTCAGATTTCCTCGGACAGCCCCGAAAAGCGGGGCTGGTTAATACTTAATTAATTAAAGCGCGCCATAGATGACAGATGAAATTGCTGCCAGGCCACAAATTGTTGTAAAAATTTGAACAGGGAACGATGTTCTGTATTTTGCCATGGCAGGCACTTTGAACATGGCATAGATTGGCAGCAGGAACAGAATTGCGGCAATCATTGGGGCGCCCATGGTTTCAATCATGCCCAGAATACTTGGGTTGATAATGGCAACGATCCAGGTCGTCAGAACAATAAAGATCAAAGACACTTTTTCAATTTTACTGACCGGAATGTCTGAACGGCTTTTCACTAAACCAACCAATCCTTCATGGGCTCCCAGAAAGTGACCAAAGTAGCTTGATGTAATGGCCGCAAAGGCAACGATTGGACCCATGTACGAAATCACCGGTGAATCCTGTACATTTGCCAGATATGAAAGAACCGATATGTTTTGTGCTTTTGCCTGTGCAAGCTGTTCAGGTGAAAGAGACAGAACCACAGAGAAAACGAAGAACATGACAAATCCCATCAGCATCATGGCTGCACCGCCAGTGATTGAATCTGTTTTTTGTACGGCATTGTCACCGTGTTCTAGACGTTGCTCTTTTGTGAACTGGCTGATCACCGGACTGTGATTGAAAGAGAATACGATGATTGGAATCGCCAGCCAGATGACGGAAGGCATTGCGCTCCAGTCCGGTGCGACATCGATCATGGACGTATTCCATTCAGGAATCAGATAGAAGGATAATGCCAGCAGGATGAATACCAGTGGGTAAACAACGGCAGAAGTTGCTTTGAGCATCAGTTGCTTACCAAAGACAACACCGGCTGTCATGGTCAGAATTAATCCGCCGGACAGAAGCCAGCGGGGCAGTGATTCCATGCCCAGCTGATTGACCAGAAAGGAATCGACGGTGTTGGTGATGCCGACACCGTAAATCAGAACAATTGGATAAATTGCGAAGAAGTATGCAAAAGTGATGAGGTTCGCACCGGTTTTTCCGAAATGTTCTTCAACTGTGTCTGTGATATCTGCATTTTTGTTCTTTGCAGACAACACAAAACGTGCCAGTGATTTATGTGAAAACCAGGTCATTGGCGCCGCCAGTAAAGCCAGAAATACTAATGGCCAGAAACCGCCGGATCCTGCTTTGATTGGTAAGAACAGGACACCAGCACCGACTGCAGTACCAAACAGTGAAAGACACCAGGTAAAGTCTTTGTATGTAAATTTGTTTCCCGTTTGGCTTGGTGAGGGTAACGTGGATGAAATAGTAGAGTTCATATCAGGCTCGCTCGTTTTTGTCAGGAGTTATGTACCCCGGTGGGGCATCAATTTGTATCGGTTATCTCAGTATTGTTATTGTCTTACCTTCACCTTTTCGGGTTCAGTAAGGATACAGTTGTTCCGGAAATGTCCGGAGGCATTCATGAGTACTTCCCTGATATGTCCTGATTATTTTTTTCCATCCTGGTGATATGTCCTTATCTTTACTGCTGTTAAGATCTGAACTCACGAATATATTTGTAAATCGCATGACGGGTGATACCCAGCTGGCTGGCAACCTGTGTTGTTGCTTCTTTCAATTCAAAAATACCGTTTTTGAATAAAACCCGGGTAATCGCTTTGTTTTTTCCTTTCGATGTCACGCTATTGTCGTTTTCAACGTCTGCAATTGCATGATTTAGTGCATTCTCAATGACTTCTTTTGGCGAAGCACTGAATGTTTCATGTGCTTCTGATTGCATTTTTGTCATATCCGGAACCAGTGTTTTCAGAATTTCTGCCATTGGAAACGACAAATTGACATTGATACAAAACAGTCCGACCGGCTTTTCGTTTTCGCCAGTCAGAACACAAGTTGTCGACTTCAGTACTGAACCGTCTTTTGCTGTAGTGAAGTAGCTTTCGGGCGTCATATTGCCCGTTTTTTCAAACTGATTAAGCATTTTCAGCCCCATATCCGTGATCGGAGAACCAACTTTCCGCCCGGTATGGTGCCCATTGACGATTTTTACGACTGAATGTTCAAAACTTTCGAAAGAATGAACAACCACCTCACAATGTGGCCCGATGAGTTCCGCGATGGTCTCTGCTAACCGGAAGTTAGAAGTCAGACAAGCCCGATCCTGTTCGGTGAATCTTGTATTGAATGACTTATATTTTGATACAACCATCTTGAGACTCCTTGAGTTAACTTTGTGTAACTTTCATGCGGTGCATACCATTGCGCATCTCGATAATATGTTCAATTCCTTCGCTGGTATAAAACAATATTTGATAGTTATGGTCAATGTTAAAGTTATAGATAGTGAACTATATGTGACGTAAAGCATCATTTTAGTATTTTATTTCTGTTTTTCGGTTCACTTTGTGTAACTGAGAGGCAGTGTTGAATCCGGTGGCGCTCTGTCATTTTTATGGCTGATTTTTGAGTTAATTAAAGTTAACTTTTATGCGTATTGGCATGGGTTTGTCAGTTTCACAGATGAAAAATCCGCGGAAACAGATACCGCTTATACGGAAATATTATGATTGCATCCTGAGTGTGCTTTCAGGCAGCCTCCCGGAGAAAAAGAGATGGATAAACCCAAAGCGATGACGTTGTTTATGACAACATGAATGTGATTGAGTGAAATAATTCAGGATGAATATTCAAAATAATTGAATCAGCGTTGCAAACAGGCTGTTCAGTAAAGCAGATGAACTTGATGAAATAGATTGCATTGTAAAATAAATGAAAGGGTTGGGGGCGGATTGTAGGGCATCGCAAAAAATAACAGAGAAATGGTGGCAGTTCATCAATAACAAACTGGTTTTTTTTTAGACATCTCCCAAACGGTTAAATTCTGTCATTGCTGCAATATCTTCATTCTGATGAAGTGATTATGATAAAAATCGTTATTCAACTTGTTTTACATTCTTACCCTCAAAAAAAAACAGAGTAATTTGACTGAGAAATATAAATCATTAGCGTTTACTCAAGGAGACCATATGAAGAAGAAAATACAATGTCAGTGGCCCGGTCTGAAAGTTTCGGGAGAGACCAATCATCGGGCTGCAGGGTCGATAATGGCGGCTTTTGCTTTGCTGGGATTACCGCTTGGAAGTGCTGTGGCAGACACCAGTGGCGTCAGCCATCAGGTGACAATTTCGAATGACTGGAGTAGTGGTTACTGTGCAGCTCTGACGGTGACCAATAATAACAGTGCTGCTGTGTCCGGCTGGCAGATCGACATGGATGTGGATGGAACCATCAGTTCTCTCTGGAATGCCGGCTGGACTCAGGATGGTGATGTTGTTCATGTCACTGGTAGCGGACAGTATGAAACGTTGAAAGCCGGGGAAAGTACCTCACAGATTGGCTTTTGCGTGAACCGTTCATCCGGATCGGATAATTCCGGCGGAAGCTCTTCAGATGATAACTCCTCTGGCAGCAGCTCATCCGGTGGACTGGCCGTGAATGGTGATGTGGAAGATGGCCTGACGAACTGGTCATCGACTTCCGGTGATGTGAAACGAACCACTCAGGACAGCCATCATGGTGCAGCAAGTGTTCTGATTTCGAACCGGAGTGCTTCCTGGCATGGGATTACCTTCCAGCCGGAAACTTTAAGTTCAGGTAAAAAATATGATGTCTCTGTTTGGGTAAAACTGGCTCCGGGAGAATCTGATACAACACTGATTCTGACTGGTAAGCGGACCGACGATTCCGATACATCCACAACCAATGAATATACCCGGATCACCACGGCAACTGTTTCAGACTATGAATGGACGGAGCTGAAAGGGACTTATTCACAGTCCGGTACGCCATTCCAGCACTTTATTATTGAATCGGACAGCGACAGTGTCAGCTACTATGCAGATGATTTTACCGTTGAAGCTGCCGGAGATGCTGATGGCTCAGGTAGCAGCACTTCCGGTGATACAAACAAATTCGTTGGTAATATCACAACTTCCGGGAGTGTCAGATCAGATTTCTCCAGCTACTGGAATCAGATTACGCCGGAAAATGAAGGAAAATGGGGTTCAGTGGAAAAAACACGCGATGTGTATAACTGGAGCGGTATAGATGCTGTTTATCAGTATGCGAAGTCACATCATATTCCATTTAAACAACATACCTTTGTGTGGGGAAGTCAGTATCCCAGCTGGATTACGTCTTTAAGTGCTTCAGAACAGGCGGCAGAAATTGAGGAGTGGATTCAGGATTTCTGTACCCGTTATCCGGATGTCGACATCATTGATGTAGTGAATGAAGCGACACCAGGCCACGCTCCTGCATCATTCGCGAAAAGTGCATTCGGCGATGACTGGATTATTAAATCATTTAAACTGGCCCGAAAATATTGTCCGAAAGCAACCCTGGTGCTCAATGACTACAATGTGCTGAGCTGGCATACCGATAAATTCATTGAGATGGCGAAACCCGCGGTGCAAGCCGGCGTGGTGGATGCGATTGGTTTACAGGCACATGGCCTTGAAGACATTTCAACATCAACACTCAAAACAAACCTGGAGAAAGTCGCGGCACTCGGATTGCCAATTTATATTTCTGAGTATGATGTGGCGGAAACAGATGATCAGACCCAGCTGGATGTCTTCAAAGCGCAGTTCCCGCTGTTCTATAACTCGGATGCGGTGGCCGGAATTACTTTATGGGGATATGTGGATGGTAAAACATGGAGAGATGGTACCGGGCTAATCTATGATGATGGTACGCAACGTCCGGCCATGAAGTGGCTGATGAATTATCTGGGTAAATAGCCGCCTCTGAACCACTGTAACAATCAAACCGAAGCCGTCATGAAGACGGCTTTTTTTAACTCATCTGGCGATTTTTTTCTTTCAGTCAGAAACATCAATAATAATTTCCTGTTTTTAAATACATATTCCAAATCATTAAATCCTGACAGACAACTAATATTCTTTTTCCGGACGTTAATGATAATAAGAGTTGACTTCGCTGGTTTTCGGTATTTTCCGCAGAAACAGTATGAACTTCTCCGTATTTTTGCCGGAATAACCAGAGATGAGCGAAGATTTTCATCAGATAGCAGAACATCTGTCTGTATCGATAACATATTTCATTGACCGGCAAAAAGAAAAGGTCATGAAGATAAACTCAACGAAAGGTTGGTCTGGTTTTATGAGAAAAAATACAAAACACCTTCAATTATCGGCAATACATAAGTCTTGTATGGTCGTCATGGCTGCGACGTTTGCTGCCTGGAATCCTTTTGCAGCGCTGGCGGCATCTGCTGACGCAAATGTCGAATATTCTGTTTCGGTCACCAGTGACTGGGGCGCAGGATATTGTGCTGCTGTGACAGTGACGAATCAAAGTGCTCAGGCTTTGGACTGGCATTTTAATATGACGGTTGACGGTAAAATTGATAATTTATGGAACGCGACCTGGAGTCAGGATGGTTCATTGGTTTCTATGTCCGGGGCCGGATGGAATAACACGCTGGCAGCAGGGCAGAGCAACAGCTCGATCGGCTATTGTGTTACCCGTAGCAGTGATGCAAGCGATGATTCGTCGGCAGGAAATGATAACAGTGATAGTGGCAATACCGGCACGGATACAGAGACTGATACCGGCTCCGACAGCAGCTATCAGGTGCCAGAGAATAATTTCGCTAAAAATGGTGGCGTGGAATATGATCTTGAAAACTGGTCGGTGACTGCGGGAAAATTAACACGCAGTACAGCTGCGAGTCATGGTGGTTCCGCCAGTGCTCTGATTACGGAACGGACCAGCGGATGGCATGGGATTACTTTTGATACCGGTTCATTAACCAATGGCAATGATTACGATGTCGCAGTCTGGGTCAAACTGGCACCGGGATCCGTCAATACCGCTGAAATTTATCTGACAGCCAAACGTGCTGATGATAGTGATAGTTCAACCACGAAAGAATATGAGCGTGTTGCGACAGCGGTTGCATCTACAGATAAATGGACACTGGTCCACGGGACATATACACAAAGCGGCACACCGTTTGAACACTTCATTATTGAATCAGATGATGCAGAAGTGAGCTTCTACGCTGATGATTTTTCGATTGGTGGTGATGTTGCCACGGATAATAATTCCGGCGGTTCTGATGCAAAATCAACGGATAAATTTGTCGGTAATATTACGACTTCAGGGAGTGTGCGTTCGGACTTCCTGCAATACTGGAATCAGCTGACACCCGAAAATGAAGGTAAATGGGGCAGCATTGAGAAAACCCGTGATGTATATAACTGGAATGGTGTCGATGCGGCTTACAAATATGCAAAAGAGCACGGCATTCCATTCAAGCAACATACATTTGTCTGGGGAAGCCAGTATCCAAACTGGATTACATCACTCAGCCCGGCAGAGCAGGCATCTGAGATTGAAGAATGGATTCAGGACTTCTGTACCCGTTATCCTGATGCTGATCTGATTGATGTGGTGAATGAGGCCACCCCTGGCCATGCACCGGCATCATTTGCGAAAAGTGCATTCGGCGATGACTGGATTATCAAATCATTTAAACTGGCCCGTAAGTATTGTCCGAACTCAAAACTGGTCCTCAATGATTATAATGTGTTGATCTGGAATACCGATGAGTTTATCAAGATGGCAAAACCAGCAGTTGACGCAGGTGTGGTTGATGCCATTGGTTTGCAGTCCCACGGCCTGGAAAGCCTCTCGGCTTCCCAGTTAAAAACCAATCTGGATAAAGTCGCTGCACTTGGATTACCGATTTACATTTCTGAATACGATATTGCGAAAACCAATGATCAGGAACAGTTAAATATCATGAAAGAACAGTTCCCTGTTTTCTATAAAGATGATGCTGTTGCCGGGATTACCTTGTGGGGTTATATCGCAGGTAAAACCTGGAAAGAAGGCACAGGCCTGATCAATGCTGACGGGACTCAGAGACCCGCAATGAAGTGGTTAATGAACTACCTGAAAGAACAGAGAGATGCTGACTCAAAAAAGTAGAAACGCCCCAGGAATCATGTGATTTACCCTCAACTTTTGGCTGGACATCGACTGATCCGGTGATCTCGCCAATTGATGACAACCTGGTGTCCGTAAAAGATCCATCGATTGTAAAATATGATGGGAAGTACCATGTATTTGCCAGTGTCGTGGATAAAGATGGAAAATATAGTAGTGTCTATCTGAATTTCAAAAACTGGGCAGATGCTGGTCAGGCAACGCAGTTGAGTATGAAGCAGACAAAAGCCGGCAGCACTGTTGCGCCACAGGTTTTTTACTTCGAACCTCATCACAAGTGGTATCTGATTTATCAGTGGGGAGCAAGATACTCGACAAATACTGATATTAACGATCCTTCAGGCTGGAGTGCACCCAAAACACTGCTGACCAATGAACCTGAAGGGGCGTTGGATTACTGGGTGATCTGTGATGATGACAATTGCTACCTGTTCTTCTCCAGAGATGACGGCAAGTTATATCGTTCTAAGGTGTCTGTTGATGATTTCCCGAATTTCAAAGATTATGAGGTTGTCATGTCTGAGGATTCGGCCGGTAAATTATTCGAGGCATCGAATGTCTATAAGGTTGCGGGGAAAGATCAGTATTTGCTGTTGGTTGAAGCTTATGCGCCCCGTTATTTCCGCTCATGGACAGCAAACAGCCTTGATGGTCCGTGGACGCCTTTAGCGGATACTCAGTCTAATCCGTTTGCCGGAGAAGCGAATGTCAGCTTCAGCGGAGAAAAATGGACCAAAGATATCAGCCATGGTGAAATGGTTCGTGCTGGATATGATCAGACACTGACAATCGATCCTTGTCATTTGCAGTATCTGTATCAGGGGCGTGATCCCGAATCTGATGGTGTTGGATATGATGCCCGTCCATATCAGTTAGGATTACTGACGGCTAAATAATTTTGTTTTATTGACTTTGAAAACCCCGGACTGACAGGTTGTCAGACGGGGTTTTTTTATCCTCAAACCCCCTCAAAATGCGTCATTATCACCCAGGTGACCTCAGGATACATGTTCAGCGAGAGTTGATTGTCTTCTGACCAAGGCACGCCTTCTATATAAGAAAAGAGGGAGCACATAGCGATTCTGCGTTAAAAATCAGTGACACAGAGCAGGTATCAATCAATCTTGCCCTTCGGGAGCGTATCAACAGGTCCATTTCTGCGTTAAATCACTTCGAAAGGCGGGGCATTCCTTCAGTTCTTTTCCCTGAACAGGGCCCGTTGATGACGCTCTGTATCTTGAAGTGATTGGTGAATCAATGCTTTATCTGACGATAGTCTGGGTGTGAATTTACTTTTATTTGTTATTTTATTTTTTTTGATTTGCTTGTCTGTTTTGTTGATTTTTCCTTAATTTTACATCGATGTGACAATTTTAATTATATGGTGGATGTAAAATAGAGCATGAGTTGTTATCGATGAATCTTCCATAATGAAAATGTGGGTGTTTATCTCTGAGTCGCTTTTTATATAGAATGTAAATTGAAGAGTATAGTCTGCTTCAGTAGATTGAACTCTTCAACCAGAGTATTTCTTTAACTTGTTATTATTTTATTTAATTTGTTCATTTTTTTGTTTAGCCGGCTTTAAGCCGGTTTTTTTTATGTATCTGAAATATCCATTATATGGAAAATAATAATGTGTAATTAAAATCATTCTTTATATTTATGAGTTAAATATTGACATTAAATTTGCTTGTATATGTAAAATAGGTCAGAAATTATGTGTTTATCAGCCAGGATTTGGTCTGAAGTTGTTTGCTATTGTTTGCGTGTTAAACTTAATGAAATAACCTAATTTATTGTTTTTGTTGGTTTTTATTTTTTTATTGTGAATGTGAGTAGGCTATTTTTAATAGATTGTTAATTATTTAAAAGAGCATACGGTTGCGTGTGTTTTATATTAATAATTAAATATTAATTTATGAGACTTGTCCCATAAAAATAAAAAGGCAATATATTTTGTTTTTTTTCATGTATATTAGGTGGCGAATGAGGTTGGCAATGTCTCTTTTGTTGCGTTGTTTAATTTCATTCAGAGTATTTCTTTAACTTGTTATTTTGTTTATTTATTATGTTTTTTATTTCACATAAATTTATGGGCCGGCATTATGCCGGCTTTTTTTATGATGTGAATATTTTTCATGATCTGGTTATGTTCTGTTTTTTTAATTGACTTAAATATTTTATGATATCCTTGAAGTGTTTTTGGATTGTTTGGTGATGGTTTTTCTATGGTGATGTGATTTATTTTAAATTGTTTGTTATTTTTTGTTTTAATATTTTTTGTTATTCGAGTTTTAAACAAAAAGTATCATTATTTGCAGGTTTTGGTGTGAATCTGATACTTTCTGTTTAACATAGCGTTCCCGGAATTGGTTAATATATACCCGGTATTCTCTTTCTCTGAACTGCTTTTGTCGGTGACAGGCTGCACAGAGGTCACTCAGAAACAGAGATGCAATACAGAGTGAACCATTTACAACAGATGGGGCCGGTGTTGTTAAAGTATACTCACCGTTGTTCCCGGGAGTTTTGAGATGAAATTTAAGATATCTTTGTTATTCACCGGATTGTTGACAGTCAGCGCGGGTATACATGCGCTAGAACTGTCCAGTCCGGATATTCAGGAAGGTGAGCATTTATCTTCATCGTTGTTCTTTAACGGGTTTGGCTGCTCAGGAAAAAATATCTCTCCCCGTTTAAGCTGGCGTGACATTCCTGCAGAGACAAAAAGTTTTGCCGTGACTGTTTATGATCCGGATGCGCCAACAGAAAGTGGCTGGTGGCACTGGAGTGTGATAAATATCCCGGCAGGTGTTCATACTTTAAAAAGCGGACAGTCGATCGCGGCTGTTGGCGGCAAAGAGATCAGAAACGATTTTGGACAAACAGCTTTTGGAGGCGCATGTCCTCCTCCCGGTCATGGGATGCACCGCTACCAGTTTACTGTCTGGGCGCTTCCGTATAAAAAAATGCCGGTGCCGGATTCAGCTTCCGCGGCATTGGTCGGATACATGCTGAATCAGGATGCAATTGCCCAATCCCGTATTACGGCAACAGCGATGAGAAAACAAAAATGAGTCAGCAGAGTGTGACAGATGAGCCTTTATTCACAATCAACCATATTTTGAGTGTCAGGCCACAAAAACTGAGTAATATGACGATTCTGTCTCCCTCTGTTATCTGGATCCGGGCTGGTTATAAAAAGCTTCTCAACCATCAGAGATCTCAGGCGCTGGATGAGCAGTCTTTGCTGCTGGTGCGCAGTCATGAGCGATTAACTTTTGAAAATCAGCCCGGACAGTCAGCGTTTCGCTCCTGCCAGATCTGTTTTCACCATTACCCTGATGCCGGACTGCTGGCCTACAGCCAGACACAGAGTACAGGCGAGCGGGCTATTTTTAAGCTGACACCAGATCTGCGTCAGGCGCTTGAGGTTTTATCGGTTCTTGATCACCGCCTGATGACGCATGCGGTACAACGTCACTGGCTGGATGGTTTCTATCAGCTGCTGGCAGAAAGAGGCATGCTGCATCATTTATTCGGTCCAACAGGAAAATCGTTACGTGAGAAGTTGAGTGACTATTTTACACCGGCACCGGGGAAGTCTTATAAGCTGGATTACGTCTGTACGGAGCTGGGAATGAGTCGCTCAACACTCATCCGCCGTTTACACCAGGAAAACACCAGTTTCAGGGAAGTACTGCATGATGTGAGAATGAATCACGCCATTGATCTGATTCAGCAAGGTCAACATCATGCTCCGGAAGTTGCGCTGGCTTGTGGTTATCAGTCACCTCAGCGGTTCCGGCAGCGTTTCAAAGCACAGTTTGATGTGAGTTTCCGCCAATATGTGAAAACGTTGTCGGTTACTCCCTGAAGCCTGAGATCATTCATGCAGTGACGACGCAGCATACTGTGAGATATTGTATCGGACGTCTGGATCATCAGACTCAGCTGCTTCTGGCTGTGAGTAAACAGGCTGAACGCATTGCATATAACCCAATGCCAATCCAGATCAAAATAAAGAGAAAAGCAGGGAATCCGGTGAGCCGGCTTAAAGTGATGTGATCCCCCGAGCTATGAACAGACCATAGATACGAAGGTGAATAGATCGCATTCAGCATGACGTAAATTCCCAGAAAACGCAGCAGATAGGTCCCCGGTTTTCCGAGAAACCAGCATGAGACAAAAACGCCGATAATATAGAGCAGAACAATTGCCGTTGCCGGACCGTCCACATACAAAAAGAAAAAGACACAAAACAGAATCAGCACAAGTTTGCTTATCTTAGCAGCATAAAGACTGCTGGCGTAAAGCAGATAACCAAACAAAGATGCGCCGGGATAACCGGCAAATGCAATCAAAAATCGCTCTGATTTATACCCGCTTCCCATTGAGACTGATGACAGCACATATCCTTCGCGCCATTCGAGATGCAGACTACTGAGCCGGTTCCCGGTCAACAGGGTCACCAACCCGTGAGAGGCTTCATGAAAAAACACTTCAACCGACTTAAACAGGTAGATCAGAAATGCAGAATGACTCAGGTAATGGATCCACAGAGCCAGACCCGTAAAAATCAGGAAAATCCACAGATTACTACCTGCACGGGAGATTAAATTATTAAAGGCCATGATCCCCTCAAATAGCCGTTGTCTGTACTCATATATGGGTATATTTCATTTAAGAACTGAATCATAACAAAATAAAATCCGGATTTGCATTCCCTCTGAAAGTCGCCTGTCAGCAGACGTTCAATTATCTTCATTGTCAGTATTTGTCAGTATTTGTCAGTATTTGTCAGTATTTGTCAGTGTTTTTGCGGGAACTATTTGAAAAGCTGAATTTTATTTTGAACTGACTGTATCCTGTTTCTGATTCTCTCCTGGGTTTTCACAAAGGCAAGTAAAGAAATCTAATCACAGGCGTGAAAATATGAAATCCAGACATTTGTCATGGTTGACACAGAGATGTATGAATGGAAACCGGTGAGAACGACAGCGTTAAAATTGTCATGAATATAATGTTATTTATATCAAAATGCTGTTTCATTTTCAATCAGCGCGCTCCTGCCTTGTTAACTGTTACGATAAAATTACTGTAAAGTTATGAAAATAAAGCTGTTTTATTGAGTTCATGAATTATATCAATTAGCGTAATCTCTGTCTGAATTCCCATAGGTATATCCTGCAACGAACGATTGCCGTCATACCATTTGTTTTGTATTCAGACGCCTCCCTTCGTCTTCCGGAAGTTTAAGGACGCCACTGTGAATACGCGAAAAATGTTTAATAATCCTTTACAAGTTCTCTCCCGGCCTGATTTCAGGTATTACTGGATTGGATTTTGTATTTCAGTTATCGGGACATGGATGCAAAGAATCGCCCAGCCCTGGCTGGCATATGAAATGACCGATTCGCCTTTTTTACTCAGTATCGTGGGTGTGGCTCAAACGGCACCCGTCTTTGTTTTATGCCTGTTTTCCGGCGTGATTGTGGATCGTTTTCCCAAGAAACTGATCTTATTGATCACTCAGTCCGTCGCCTTTGTTGTGACATTAGTTATGGCGGTTTTAATTTGGGCTGATGTCATCCAGTACTGGCATATTGTTGCGGGTGCTTTGATTCTGGGAATCACAAATAGTATCGACATGCCGGCAAGACAATCTTTTTATATTGAACTGGTCGAAAAAGAACTACTGGTCAATGCGATTGCGTTGTGTTCTTCCGCATTTAATATTGCCCGCATTATTGGCCCTTTGATTGCCGGCCTGATCATGGTTTATACGACAACCGGAATTTGTTTTTTCGCGAATGCCCTCAGTTATGCGCTGATGTTTATTTGTCTGCTGATGATTCATCCCCGCCCGGTTCACCGGAAAAAAAATAAACAGCGGGAAACCATGTTTAGTCAGATATATGCCGGCTTGCAGCATATCCGTGAAAATCAGATCCTGTCTGTCACGATGCTTGGTGTCGGGATTGTGGGGATCTTTGCTTTTAATTTTACAGTGTTACTCCCGGTTCTGGTTAAAACGATATTCCATGCGGATGCAAGAAACTTTAGTTATCTGATGTCTTTCATGGGCGTTGGTTCGTTTTGTGGTGCGTTGATAGTGGCTTCGACCGGGAAAGATGGCCCTAAAGCTTACACGCAAACCGTGATTCCGTTTTTACTGGGATGCACTCTTTTTTTCACCGGGATGCTGAATCACATGTATCTGCTGTGTGGCATCATGATGATCAGTGGTTTACTCACGGTATTGTTCTCATCCAGTGCGAATTCGATGGTACAGCTTCATTTATCTGAAGAGTTCCGGGGGCGGGTAATGAGTATCTATATTCTGGTTTTCAATGGTGCTTCGGCCATTGGCAACTTTGTTGCAGGTGTAGTGATGGCGCATTATGACGCTCAGGTGGCTTATATGATTTGCGGTGGCGCTGTTGTTGTTTTAATGGCAGGTGTTCAGTTATTGAGAAGAAGGATATTCAGCCCGGTGCAATGGATAAAAACCGGACAGAAATGACTCTGTCCGGAGAATGCTGATTGATCAGAAATTCATTCTTAAGCCAATGTTATAGACGTCTGTTTCTTCATCAAAGGCTTCATACCTGACTTCAGTTGATATCCTGTCTGTGAGTTTAAATCCAAGTCCGGCACCAAATGTAAAGTCAGAACCGTCAGCTGAGGCTTCAAAGGTTCCACTACCGTAATTGACACTTCCTTTCAGATCCAGGTAAGAAATTGCTGGTGTTGCAAAGATGTAAAACTGGTTAGTGAGATCCATTTCTGTTCTCAAAGCAAACGAGCTGAAGCTTGAAACTTCGAAATCCATCGATGTGCCGGCAGCGTTATATTCATCTGAACCGATTCCCTGACCAAAGCGGACTTCAGGGGTAAGACGAAACACTTTTCCATAGTACATTGGGTATCCGACTGTTAAAGCCGCCACATTCATACTGATTGTTTGACCGTCTCCGTCGCCGATCTGGATGTTCAAATAATCTGCTCCGGCAACCAGATGACCGGAAGAGGCAGCTGATGCCATCAATGGTGCTGCTGTCAGCAGTGCGGCCGTTATTATTTTTTTTACCATTATTATTTTTCCTTTGTTGTTTACAGTGATGTACTTGTTCCTCATACAGGCTCTGGGCCGGTTTTATCACTGATATTTATACATACCTAGAGAAACAGAAAATATTATGAACAATGTTTTCTATTCTCGTGTATGTTAAAAAACATTATTCAAAATATCAATATACAATTGACTGATTTGTGAAATATCTTCTGCATTTTTAGGTAGTTAAGGAAGCAGGGCAGCGCTGAAAAAGAGTACGCAGCTGACAACTTGTCATGAAAGGCGGGGAATAAGGATAAATTATCCAGAGAAAAAACGCCGGAGCCCATTTTTATACTATGAGATCCGGCGGAAGGATGTTATAAGACGCAACTGACTACAATGATTTTCATGAACTTTAGTTATTGTTGTTGTCATGCGCTTTATAGTGATAGCTGACTTCAACAGTCGCACGGTATTTTACCTGTTCGGGTGCAACGGCGACGGTTTTCAGAGCGACATCTGACTTATCAATAATAATATTTCTGACCTGACTCTCCGGAGTTGCTGCCAGCTTCATTTTCAGTTTTGACTGAGACATATGGTGAAGCTGATTAATGTAGCTGAATCCGGCCTGTAGCGCTTCCTGCTGAGACTGATAGTCACCCACGTGTTTGTGTGTCACATCATGATAAGTTTGTGTACTGGCGAAGGCACTGGTGCTGATTATCAATGAAGCTGCAATAATTGATATATTTTTCATAACTTTACTCTCTCTTTTATTCTTCTCGTTCATTGCTGTCCGGTTTCCCCGATACATATGAGGATCCCTTACAGAGGAAATGTTGCCGGGCCATTGCTGTGATGTTTGGTGACCCTGTGAGAATTAATATATGCCTGACAGCGTTGAAGATAAATTGCAGTTTCGTTTATGAATAATAAATGTATTGTTGTTAATCATATCAAAACCGGGGCAACACTCATTGTGTTGCCCCGGTTATTCAGTCAGATCATATTGTCGGAGTGGGTTCAGCCATTCGTATCTGTTTCTGTCAGTCTGGCTGTAAAGTGGCGGAGTACATCAGGCTCGTAGGTAAAAGTCAGTCCTTTGATTTTCGGAGCATTTTCTTTCACGTGACTAAAAGCTTCAATGATGAAATCCATATGTGTTTGCGTGTAGGTTGCACGGGGAATTGTCAGGCGGAGTAATTCAGCCGGACAAGGTAGTTGCTGTCCTGTTTGTGGATCGCGTCCTAACAGCAGGGAGCCGATTTCAACCGCCCGGATACCGGCCACTTTGTAGAGTTCACAAGCCAGCGCATGCGCAGGAAACTGACTTGCCGGGATGTGCGGTAATAACTTCCCGGCGTCGACAAATGCAGCATGCCCTCCTGCTTGTTGGCAACAGACACCGATTTGTTCCAGACCTTCCACCAGATACCGAACCTGACTAATCCGGTAGGCCAGCCAGTCCTGACGCATTCCATCATATAACCCGACGGCAAGGCGCTCCATGGCTCCGCCTTCCAGTCCACCGTAGGTCGGGAAACCTTCCTGAACCACGCACAAAGTCCGGCATTCCTGATAGACATCAGCCATCGACTCATCCTTAAAACAGAGCAGGCCGCCCATTTGTACCATCGCGTCTTTTTTGGCTGACATCGCCAGTCCGTCTGCATACTGATACATTTCACGGGTGATAGATTCAATACTCTGATCCTGATAGCCGGATTCCCGCTGTTGAATGAAGTAAGCATTTTCGGCAAAACGGGCCGAATCCATAATGACCGGAATCTCGTATTTACGGGCGATGTTATACACCGCCTTCATATTTGCGATAGAAACCGGCTGGCCTCCAGCTGAATTACAAGTAATCGTGTTGACGATATACGGGACGTTTTCCGCTCCGGCAGCAATGATGGCTGTTTCCAGTTTATCGGTATCGAAGTTTCCTTTGAAATCACTATCTACTGAGGTATTGAAGGCATCGTTGCTGTGCACATTTTGGATCCGGCAACCATTAATTTGAGTATGGCCCTGAGTAGTATCGAAAAAGTAGTTGGAAAGGGCTACCATTTTTGAGCGATCCAATCCCTTTTCTTTTTCGCGCTTTTTAATCAGAACCGGAATGTAGAGCTGTTCTGCGCCGCGTCCCTGATGTGTCGGAATCGTCAGTGCATATCCGAAGATATCTTTCACGGCATCAGCCAGCGCATAAAAGCTGCGGCTGCCACTGTAGGCTTCATCTCCCCGGAACATGGCAGCCTGCATATTTTGTGTGATTGAGCCGGTACCACTGTCTGTCAGCAGATCAATAAACACATCGTCACTATCGAGAAGAAAAGGGTTCATTCCGGCTTTGATTATCGCCTGTTCCCGGTATTGCCGGGTGGTTCGTTTGACGGGCTCCACGACCCGGATACGAAATGGTTCTGGCAGGTGTTTAAAGTTTTCCATGGTATTTTCCTGAATTTCTTTATCTGTTCGGTCATCGGTTGAAACAGACCCTGGAATCATTGCTGCACGAGGAAGACACACAAGTGGTGCCGGGGGTCTGGCAGAATGACTGAAATCAGTACGCAAAAGACAGCAAAAATCGGTTTGAAACCGGATAAGAACAGCGTGGTGCGTACCGATAAGCCCGAAAAGGGCAGAAAGACAGGGTTATTGAGCAGGAAAGAAGAAGGCGATTTTATAGTCGAGCGTAATCCAGTGCCGGGATATATTGAGCAGTGCCATATTTTTCCCCCTGAGTGAGTTTAAACATCAAAAGTGTGATGGGATGAACAGTTCAGATAATCAACCATACTCTGTTGACAGAGTCATTCTGGTTTTCTGAAAATTGTGACTCATTTAACATTTTATTAACCTTTCATCATGATGGATTCGTCAAATGAAAAGGATACCATTCTAAGTCATTTTCTGATCTGGATATATCTGGTTCCGCAAACCGCTCAAGCCATCCATGGGCGCTTAAACAAGGGCATCCATGCCCTTGTATGTTTGCTCTGAGAATCAGGGATTAACTGTTTTCATAAAGATGGCAGGCGACCCAGTGATCATAACCAGCATGCTGGTGGTTATGGGTTTGTGGGGCTTCCTTGCTGCAACGCTCTGTCGCATGTTTACAACGGGTCCGGAACGTACAGCCGCTAGGTGGATTGAGCGGGGAAGGCACATCACCTTCCAGTGGAATTTTACTGGACTTAATTGTCGGGTCCGGAACCGGAATGGCAGAAAGCAGTGCCTGTGTATAAGGATGTTTCGGGTTTCGGTACAGTTCTTCTGCCGGTGCCCGTTCGACCATCCGGCCCAGATACATCACACCAACTTCATCACAAATATGCTGGACCACTGCCAAATCATGGGCGATGAACAGGAATGAAATCCCGCGGGTTTCCTGCAGTTCTGCAATCAGATTGAGCACCTGAGCCTGAACGGACACATCCAGTGCCGAAACCGGTTCATCGGCAACAATCAGCTTCGGCTCCAGCACCAGTGCCCGTGCAATTCCGACCCGTTGCCGCTGGCCGCCGGAAAATTCGTGCGGATACCTGTTCAGTGCCTGAGGACGCAAGCCCACGATATTCATGACTTCAGCGATTTTAGCTTCGCGCTCTTTCACCGTCCCGATATTGTGAGTATCAAGTGGCTCACGCAAAATATCATGAATTGTCATTCGCGGACTCAGGGAAGCAAACGGATCCTGAAAAATAATTTGCATATGTTGACGCATTTCTTTCAGGCGTTTGCTGTCCATCCGGACCACATCTTCCCCTTCAATCAACACTTCGCCTTCTGTTGGTTCAATTAACCGCAGAATGCAGCGTCCGAGAGTCGATTTGCCACAACCGGATTCACCAACAAGTCCCAGAGTTTTCCCTTTATGGATTTTAAAACTGACATCATCAACCGCTTTACAGACAGGTTGGCGACGTTTAAGGAAGCTTTTCCCCGCCTGAAAATGCTTTTTCAGGCCGTTGACTTCCAGTAACAATTCGTCAGATTGTTTGATATCAGCTGAAATTGTCTCACTCATTATGCCACCTCCGATGCTTTAAAACAGGCTACTTTGTGACCTGGAATCAGCTGGCCATTTTTTTGTACATCACGCAGAACCGGAGAACTCTGATGGCAATCTGAGCTGGCGATGCCACAACGATCCGCAAAACGGCAACCTTTCGGCAAACTGAACAGATCCGGAACCATGCCTTCAATTGTTGGCAGACGGGGGACTTTTTTATCCCGCACGACGGGGATAGATTCAAGCAAACCTTTAGTATAAGGATGTTTCGGATTGGCAAATATCTCTTCAACTGTTCCCTGCTCGATCACTTCTCCGCAATACATTACGACGACACGCTGACAGGATTCTGCGACGACGCCAAGATCATGCGTGACCAGCACGACGGCCATATCCAGTTCCTGTTTGAGACGCAACATCTCATGCATGACCTGCGCCTGAATGGTTACATCCAGTGCTGTGGTTGGTTCATCGGCCAGCAACAGGGCAGGATGGCATGACAATGCCATTGCAATCATGACCCGCTGACGCATGCCGCCAGATAGTTGATGCGGATATTCATCCACCCGTTTTTCCGGGGATGGAATTCCTACCATGCGCAGCATTTCAACCGCCCGGTTTTTTGCTTCTTTTTTCGAGACCTGATTATGGTTACGAATCACATCGATCATCTGGGTACTGATCTTCAGCACCGGATTGAGTGCTGTCATAGGCTCCTGAAAGATCATCGAAATATCATTACCGCGAATTTTACGGTATTCCTTTTCACTCATACCAATCAGCTCACGGCCCTGAAACTGAATACTGCCATCAACGATTTTTCCCGGTGGTGAAGGCACCAGTCCCATCACTGCGAGCGAACTGACTGATTTACCACAGCCGGATTCACCCACAATTGCGACGGTTTCGCCGGGCATCACTTCAAAGCTGACGCCATTAATTGCCCGTGCAATGCCTTTATCGGTATTAAACTCAACCGTCAGATTATCTACTTTCAGCAGAGGTTGTTGCGATACAGAATCTTGACTGGACATTACGACACCTTCCTTGGATCAAGCGCATCCTGAAGTGAATCAGAGAACGTATTAAATGCCAGCACCAGGACGAACAGCATGCCTGATGCGGCAAAGAAGTTGCAGAAGTGGCCGGCAGTGACTTCTGAGCTGGCTTCAGCAATCATTAATCCCCAACTGATACTGTCTTTCACACCCAGACCAAGGAAACTGAGAATAACCTCACTCTTAATCGCTGTGATAAATAACAGTGTCATATCCACTAAAATGATATGCGACGTATTCGGCATTAAGTGCTTGAAAATAATCTTATAAGTAGGAACACCCAAAGAGTGTGCAGCTTCTGTAAACTCCATGTTTTTGAGTTTGATCACTTCCCCCCGGATAACCCTTGCGGTACTGGTCCAGAACGCCATGGTCATTGCAATATGCATGGCGTAAGGGTTGTCTTCCAGAGCGACAGCTATGGCTGCAACGAGAAGAAAATAGGGGATACAATCGATACTGTTCATCAGCCACAGTAAGAACTCATCCAGCACCGAGCCGGAATAGTATCCCATGAGTGAACCGGTGACTGCACCGATAAATGTAGAAAAAATTGCAACAATTAATCCGACTTCAAAAGCGGTTTTTGTGCTGTACATGGCCCGGTCAAAAATATCCTGACCATTGATGGTGGTGCCGAACCAATAAGTGGCCGTTGGCCCCATTTGACCTGAAGCCTGTAGCTCATCCCAGTTCTGAGCGATGACGCCAGACCAGGCCAGAATTGCAATCAGTAAATAAACCCCGACGATAAACAGGCTGAACATCCCGGTTTTATCACGGGTGAATTTAACAAAAGCTTTGGTCCACAGAGACTCCCGCTTCAAAGGTTTACCGACCAGTTGCTCGTTCATTATATCTGTCATTTCAACTGTCTCTATTTTAATGAAATCCGCGGATCAACCATTTTGTAGATCACATCGACGATGCTGACGACGCCGATAAATAAAAGGGTGACTAATACAATCACGGCTTTCAGGACCGGCAGGTCTCCGGTAGTAATGGCATCATAAGTGGTGAGTCCGACGCCGGGAATACCGAAGTAGCTTTCCAGCAGTAAAGAACCACCAACCAATACAAACGGAATGGAGAAGATGATCCGGGTAATAATCGGAATCAAGGCGTTTTTCAGCACATGCTTAAAGAGAATTCTCAGCGAAGAATGCCCGAAAGCTCTGGCTGTCCTGATATGATCCCGCGTCATTTCTTCGACAAGAATTGCCCGGTAAAAACGGGTACTGTAACCGACAGAAACGAAGACTGCGCAGAGGGTAGGGACGGTGACGTAATACAGATAGTCAGACAGAGAATGAACTTCCCAGCCATAGACCGGGAAGAGGTTCAAACCATAACTGGAACAAAAGATCAATTGCAGGGCGATGATGACGATCAGATAGGAAATACTCATGCCAACAACAGAGGAAGACATTACAGCCTTGTCAATCCATTTTCCCCGGTGATGCGCTGCAAACAGCCCCAGGCCGATGCTGATGATATGGCCGAGAAAAAAGCCGGGCA
The DNA here is from genome assembly GCF_024346755.1 of Vibrio aerogenes. Classification (NCBI taxonomy): domain Bacteria; kingdom Pseudomonadati; phylum Pseudomonadota; class Gammaproteobacteria; order Vibrionales; family Vibrionaceae; genus Vibrio; species Vibrio aerogenes. The sequence continues at coordinate 1,094,432 of NZ_AP024861.1, forward strand.
AGCCCAGTGCCAAAGACACAGGAATCGTATCAGCCAGAATTTTAGTGACTTCTTCACCGCTGGAATCTGAATAGCCAAAATCAAACGTCGCTATCTGACGCAGATAATCGATGTAGCGCACCATAAACGGCTGATCGTAACCCAGCTGATGACGGATGTTCTGAATATCCTGAATGGTCGGGTTACGCCCCAGTAAATCGTAGGTTTTATCCGGACCAAAGTAGACCATCAATACAAAACTAATCAGCGTTACCCCCAGTAACAGGGGTAAGCTATAGATCAGTTTACGGATACAATATCTCAATGTTTCCATGTCGTAACAACCTTATTTCACATCGACATATTTTAAGTAATTACCCAGAATATCCCGTTGTGGCCACATGATGACATTTTTATGCCACATACGAACGCGGGTGCGGGAGAAGCTTCCCATACCGACACAGTCATCAACCAGCATCTGGTTTAGCTGCTTGTAAATAGCTGTTCTTTCAGGGCTTGGCTGCATCACAGATGCCTTCTTGAACAGTTTGTCATATTCAGGGTTATTGTAGTTGGCACTGTTGGCACCAGGTGAACGGTTTGGTCCGTAGAACAGTTGCAGGGTATTTTCCGCATCCGGATAATCTAAGCCCCAACCCATCGGAACCAGCATGGTTTTACTCTGTTTCAGATCTTTATTGAAATCGCCGAAGTTGGCATAAGTTTTGAGCTTGATTTTTTTCTTCGGATAACCGATTTTCAGCAGGTTGCCACGGAATTGTTCATAGAATTGTTTATTCAGGACACTCGAACTACTGGCCGGGTAGATCATAACCGGCAGATTTTTGGCATTCCAGCCATTGTCTTTCAGCAGTTTTTTGGCACCGGCAATGTCTTGTGTAATTGAAGACTTATCCATATCCGGATCAAAGCCGTCAGTTCCGGGAACGATAAAGCCGGGATAAGCTTCTCCCAGACCCAGATAGAAACGGGAAACCCGTTCTGGCCAGTTGAATGATTTGATAATGGCACACCGCAGCGCTTTATTCTGCGCATTGATTTTCGGATCGCTGGAGCGGGCAAAATATTCATTATCAAAATTGAACATGTTAAAGACCATGCCGGATTCTCTTGCGACACGGAAATTATCTTTTTCAGCATATTCTGGTTTCAGTTTCACCGGATTTTTGGATGCCAGTACCGTTTCTAATTGCTCATTTTGCAGCGTGGTGTTAACAATTTCATTGCCTTTGCTGAACGAATTCCAGCGGGCTGAAGCCTGCTTAACCCAGTTGGCTTCGACCCGGTCTACGATGGGCAGCGTTTTGCCTTCCAGTGCAGCAATACCGGTATAAGCTTGTGTTTTTGGATCGTAACCCGCCTCTTTCAGGTGGAAGACTTCATGACGATAGCCCGGATTTTTGTCAAGAATGGTTTTGGTACTGTTATGTGAGGTGAGTTTAAATGGACCACTACCCACTGGATGCGTGCCGAATTTACGACCATATTTATCAACCGCTTCTCTTGGCACAAGCGCAGAATAGCCCATCGCCAGTGTATAAGTCATTTGCGGGAATTTCTGGGTCAGCTTGAGTTGAATCGTATATTTATCCAGCGCTTTTAAACCTTCCACCGGTTTACTGTAGTCTGCGCCATCTTTGCCCCACTGATCCAGGCCGACAATTTTATTGGTCCATAACCAGGCACCCTGAGACATATTTTTCGGGTCGAAGTGACGTTTGATTGAGTAAACAAAATCTTGCGCGGTCACTTCACGGCCTTTGCCGTCTTTAAATGCCGGATCGTCAATGAAGTGAACGCCGGGTTTGATTTTGATGGTGTAGGTCAGGCCATCTTCGGAGACCGTTGGCATATCAACTGCCAGACTTGGCTTCAGTTCATAAGGGACTTTCAGGTAGCGGTATTCATAAAGCGTATCATAAACCGCGGTGACAATCGTATTACTGTAGGTTGTACCGGACTGGACGGGATCGAATGTCGTTGGTGTGCCATCTTCAGAAAATTTGAGCACCTTGTCTGCTGCATTCGCCGTAAAAGCGAGAGACATCATGACAGCAAGCGGTAACAGCTTTGCTTTATTATTGATTTTCATCATACAAATTCCCTTTTGTGTTTTTGCAAAATATGGAAAATATTTAAAGATTGAAAAAGAATGTTATCGTACATTTATTTTGATTTATAAAACAATAACGGTTTAATTAAGACATTCCGCAAAGGATTGATCAAATCAGAATTAAAATCAAATTTTATACTAATGATGAAAATAATTATTTGATTTCAGTACTGAGTATGAAACTCAATGTTTTTTTTATTAGTTTTCAGGCTTAGGTTTGCAAGCATGAAATGAAATTGTTCTCATTATCTTTAATAATATATTTATGAATGACAGAGTCATGGAATTATATTGATGTAATCGTTTACTTAGGGTAATGCCATCAACGCCTGATGTTCTCGCGGTGTACTGTACGGATGAAGTATTTACAGAAATCTGACGATTATTCTCTCTACGCATGGTCTTAAAAAATTAAATATACTGTTTAAATATACAGTTTTTTATTCTGTGCGAATTGCCAGAAAGCCACTCTGTTTTCAAAATGGTTATTGAGTGAACAGTTGTATGAATTATATTTCTTAATTTTTGATTAATCATTCATTATAATTTATCGCAATGCAGACTGGTGAATAATCAGATAAGTTAAGTCAGATTGCTATATTCTGGTTTGATATTGTCATTATTTTGGCTTTTTTTTAATCAAACGGGCTCACTGTTATCCGTAAGCAACAGGAATCTATATTTTCTGATCTGGTTCAGGGTTTTGAATCACTCTGACTTTATCTATCCGGTTACCGTCCAGCGTCATCACTTCGAATTGCCATCCCTGCCAGTGGATTTGATCTCCCGCTTCCGGCAGATTGTTAAACAGCCACATCAACATGCCTCCGAGTGTATGATAAGCCCCTTTTTCTTCATCTTCACCAGGCAGGCTTTTGATTTTCAGGATATCCTGAACCACAACAATTGGAATCAGTCCATCCAGCATCCAGCTGCCATCTTCATTTTGAACAGACCATGAATCTTCCGGATGACGGTTTTTAAATTCTCCGGTCAGTGCTTCCAGCAGATCAAGTGCAGTGACAATTCCTTGTAAATCGCCATATTCATCCACGATGAATACCATTGGATCTCCGGTATCCCTGAAGTGTTCCAGTAACTGGGTTCCGTTCCAGTTTTCCGGAATATAAACCGCAGGTAACAGGGCATCAGCGATTCGGTTGTGATTCAGTTCTCCTTTGAGCTGTTGGCGGAGCAAATGTTTGGACGATGTAATTCCCTGTATATGCTCAAACCCACCCTTACAAACCGGAAACCAGGCATGTTCTGAGTTCAGCAAGGTTTGAAGATTTGTTGAGACCGGGTGAGAAGCATCCAGAAAGATGGTCTCACTTCGGGGGGTCATCAGAGAGGTGACTTTACGTTCATCAAGTCTTAATGCATTGCGAACCATTTCATGCTCATGCGGATCAATCAGACCGGTCTGAGAACCTTCGTCTAACACAGCTTCAATATCTTCTTCCGTCAGCTCTGTTCTTTTTTGTGCCCGTTCACCACAGAGAAACAGAATAAAATCCGTTGAGCGGGCGAGTAAAAAAACAAAGGGTCTGGCACTGGTGGCTAAGATCGAAACCGGAAATGCCATCATCCGGGCAATCTTCTCCGCATGTGTCTGGGCCAGGCGTTTAGGCACCAGTTCCCCGATCACGATGGTGATGTAAGTGATGCCGATGACCACAATCGTGGTTGCAACGCCGGTACTGGCCTGAACGCCGAACCCCGAATGTTGTAACAGCGTCGCTAAAGGTCCGGCCAGCGCTGATTCACCGAAGATCCCGTTCAGCAGACCAATCGCGGTAATGCCGATTTGAACGGTAGAAAGAAATTGTGTGGGCTCTTCCCCCAGCCGGATTGCATGTGCTGCCGCTTTATCGCCTTCTTCTGCCTGCTTTTGCAGACGATTTTTTTTGGCTGTGACAAGGGCAATTTCAGACATGGCTAAGATCCCGTTCAGTAAGATCAGTGCCATCAGGATGATTATTTCCAAACAGAACTCCTTAGGGACAACAGACTCTCGTTGTTCGTCCCTGCATTTATGTATCCGGTTATCTTCATTATACCTATGTATTTGAGGGCTGTTTGAGTGATACAGCGATACGGTGAATCCAGGTTTTTGAAGCAGCAAAGGGACAAACAGTAAGCGGTTTTCATCAAGAAAAATGTTAACTGTGCATAAGAATAAGTGTTTGTTTATCGTGTTTGTTTATAAAAAAGAAAAACATCAGGCGGGATATCACGCCGCCTGATGAAGTTCCCGGAGATTATTTTTTGACCGTCACAAAAGAGGCAGCGGTGATGCCTTTGGGTAACGCCAAAGCCCCCGGTGTCGTTTGACTGACCACCAGTTCCCGGCGCACAGAAAAACTGACAGGCTGAATGCCGGTCATATCAGATGAGCTGCTGATATATGCCTGATAAGTTCCCGGTTCGACAATCCACTGGTTCTTCGCTGAATCAAAGCTTGCCAGCGTTTGAGCCGGAATTTCAAATTGAATATCCTGAGACTGGCCCGGTGCCAGAGTCAGTGTTTTCGCAAACGCTTTCAGTTCAGTTGCTGGTTTTTTCAGTTTGACTTCAGGCGCGGCAATGTAGACCTGTGCAACTTCTTTACCTTTCCTGCCCCCCGTATTTGTGACGGTAGCCTGCAAACGAATGAATGGTGCATTGTGTTCGCTGCTCAGCGCATTGGTATTGACCGTGGCATTGTGGATATCAAAGGTGGTGTACGATAAGCCATAGCCAAACGGGTAGGCGACTGGTTTTTTGAATGTCTGGTAATAACGATATCCGACATAGATATCTTCATTATAATATTCACTGTCCAGTACGGCATCACCGTTTTCATCAATACCGGGGAAGTTTCGGGCACTGGCGGCAGACGGGACATCTTTATAATGAAGCGGGAAGCTCTGCGCCAGTTTACCGCTTGGGTTGACATCACCGGATAAAATATCAGCCACAGCGTTGCCGGTTTCCTGCCCCGGCATGTAGGCCAGTACAATACCGTCAACCTGATCGCGCCATTCGCTGACATCGGTCACCCCCGTGACATTCAGTACCACAATGACTTTTTTATGTTGCGCATGAAATGCTTTGGATACCCGTTGAATTAACCGGAGTTCATCTTTGGAAAGCAGGTAATCTCCGCGCACGGCTTGCCGGTCAGCATCTTCACCGGCATTCCGGCCGAGCGTAATGACAGCCGCATCACTGGTTTGAGCTGATTTGTGAATCAGTGATTTCAGCTGACCGACTGGCTCCGGGCAGGAAACAATGTCAGAAATACCCAGAATTCCTTTTTTGACCGTTTTATTCGCTGCAAAATATTGGTCATAGAATTTTTGCAGCGATGGATTCAGGGTAAACCGTTTGTCCAGACCTTGTGCAATATTGATCACATAAGGTGAATGCACATCGCCGCTACCGGTTCCGCCCTTATATGTATTGAGTTGTGTTATACCAAACGAGGCAACTTTGGCTGATGGACTCAGTGGTAAGGCGTGGCCGGTATTTTTCAGCAGAATAATCCCTTCATCTGCTGCCTGTCTGGAGAGTTTTGCATGTGATTGCAAATCCGGGTGGCTGGAAAAGCGGTAATGCGCGGCTGAAGGGGTTTGCAGCATCTGACTAACCAGATGTTGTACATTGCGGTCCAGTGTTGCCTGGCTGATCTTTCCTGACTGATATCCGGCTTTGACCACATCAGCCCAGTCACCTAAATCCTGTCCGATACGTTGGTTGACGACATTGCTGCCGCCGGGCTGAATGACGTCTGTCCCGGCATTGACCAGATCAACCGGGTTTTGACCGGCAAACCAGTCACTCATCACCAGACCGTCATATCCCCATTCATTGCGCAGCACTCCGGTGATCAGGTCTTGACGTTCACCAGCGTTTTGACCATTGATTGAGTTATATGAGGTCATCAGCGCCTGCGGATGTGATTCCTGTACAGCATAACGGAAACCACGCAGATAAATTTCCCGTAATGCCCGCGGTGTGACAACGGCATTCACCCAGTAGCGATTGGTTTCGGAATTATTGGCTGCGAAGTGTTTGATGGTTGTGGCAACGCCCTCACTTTGCGCACCATTCACAATGGCGGAAGCCATCATGCCGGCCACCAGCGGATCTTCTGAAAAGTATTCAAAATTACGTCCCAACAATGGGTTACGCTGAATATTCATGCCCGGAGCCAGCCAGAAGTCCACGCCGTACTCTCTGGCTTCGTTGCCGATGGCCTTACCGACCTGACGGATTAAATCCGTATTCCAGGTGGATGCCAGCAGCGTGCCGGTCGGGAAAGCAGTCGTATAGTAGGTTTGCTGATCATTGTTTCTGGCCGGGTCAATTCTGACGCCAGCCGGGCCATCGGCCAGCCGGACAGCGGGTAAATCAATACCAGCGTCGGGATCAGAAACGCCATGGATATATCCTGCAACTCCCGGTACGACAGAGCCAAGATTCACAACGTCACTTTGCGCGGGGGTCATACCGGCACCAACCAACATTTTCAGTTTTTCATCATTCGTCATTTTGGCAACGATTTTTTCTGCCTGATGCTGAGCCTTTTTATTCTGTGTGACCTGTTCTGTATCTGAATCTGAATTCAGATAGGTACATGCATTCAGTGAGAAAAGTGATGAGATAACCCCGGCCACAATCGTGGTCTTAAACAGGGGATGGGTTTTAACGGACATAAATAGCCTCTTCATAATCAATACAACAAGAGATTTCCGGTGAAAAATGAAATACAACATCCCGGGTCAACAAAACCCGGTGATGGAACTGATACCGGAAAGGATAGCGGCCTATCATAAGACCAGAACGTCTTTATGAAAATGATTGATTATCAGGTTATGGTGAATCAGTCCACTGACATGTATGATTTGGGAAAGAAGTCACATTTGCCAGTTAAATCAGAGGATTACCCTCAGACAAGTTGCGGGTTATCCTGATCGGACAGGGCGGCATCAGTGATGTCGCCCTGTCTTCACCGGGCCGGGAAGGCAACGCATTCAGACAGAATGCGCGGATTGCAGTGTCTGTGAACGCCGCCATCTGATGGCATCAAACACCACAAATATCAGCAGGCTGATCCCCATCACCGGCATGGCAAAGCCCAGCAGCGCAGCAATGATAATGATGATCCATCGCTGCGGAGCAGTCAGCACGATCCAGGCGTGCATCAGGGTCTGAGCCGGGGAGCCGGGCTGGGGCCGGCGTTGCCACCACATCCGGTATCCCCAGATGACCATGGCACACAAGGTCAGTCCGAAAGCCGCCAGAATCAGCTGATTAGGCAGACCAAACAAAACCCCCATGTGAGCATCAATACCCCAGCGGATCAGCTTTGCCACCAGCGGAAAATCTTTAAAATCAGCCCGGCTGGTGACCGTCATGGTCCGGGCGTCAACGGCAACACTGTCCACTTGTGTTGGCCATGAGCGGTCGATTTCCCTGACTTTCCAGGCTTTGTCCGGGGAAGCAGCGGGGCGAATCTCAAGTTTGGCTGCATCGATACCGGCATCTCTGGCTGCCTGCAATACCCCATCAAATAAAGCATCTGCCGGATGAACCGTTAATTGGGTGTTGTCTGCCGTTATCTGGTGATCTACATGCGGGTTTATATGCTCTGCATGCGGGGTATTTTGTGTTACCGCAGCGGGTTTGGTTGCGGCAGAGGGAATATCATTTAACCGGAGAGAGACAGATGGTGTGACCCAGCCAATGCTGTGACGCCACTGGGCAATGTTGCTTCCGGCCCATTTGGACCAGGTCAGTCCGGTTGCAGAGATAAAAAATAACCCCAGCATAATGATCAGTCCGGCCTTTGTATGGTTTTTCCGGTGCCGGATGTAGGCGTTCCGGGAATTTGCTTTGGCGTAGCGGCGACGGGAGGTCCACCACAGAATCAGTCCGCCGGATGCGGCTATCCACATCCATGATGCAGCCAGTTCGCTGTAATAGCGTCCCACCGGACCTAACAGCAGGTTTTGATGCAGATAATCGAGTTTAATTCTCAGCGGCAGAATACCGCTGGTGCCGTAACTGGCGAGTGTCCCGCGAATTTCCAGTGTGACTGGATCAACGAAAACGGTTTGCAGCTCCCAGCCATATAAGCCGGGGTCTTTAAACATGACCCGGGTGGTCATGCCAGCGCCGGTTGCAGGCCGGACAGCCCTGAGCGGTAAGTCTTCCGGCAGGCTGTTGCGGGCTGACTGAATTTGTGCCAGCAGGGGCTGAGGTGTACCGCGGCTGTCTGTAATCAGTTCATGGTGGTAAATCATCCGCTCAAGCTGAGGCGTCATCACATAAAGTGTGCCGGTCAGTGCAGCAATGAAAATAAATGGCCCGACAAACAGCCCGATGTAAAAATGGAGCCGTGTCAGGAAAGCCAGTAACAATTGACCGGCTGACTTCTGAGATGTTGTATTTGCCATAACTTTACTTGGTTGATTGATATGTTTTTATTTCCCGTTTGAGTATGACAGTCCGGTTGAGACGGGCTCTGTCAGACGGGAATTTTCTATAATAACATGATTATCATTAATAAGACCCGGACAAACGACCTGCTGGCTTGCATTTGCTTCTGTTTGTCCGGATGATTCATGGTCTGACATATTTACAGGTCACAGGTCACAGGTCACAGGTCACAGGTCACAGGTCACAGGTCACTGGTTAAGTCATCACTGGCTGAATCATCAACGGTCATATCGTGATTGGTTCGTGTGGATTCGGGGCCCTCTCTGTAAAATTACCGGCCAGTGACCAGTGCTGCATCAGGAATTGATTTCCCAGCTGATAGATTTTATCCGCCGTATCCAGTGCCAAAGCCTGATCCAGTAAAGCCTCACACTGCTGAACGGAAACCTCCCGGATTAAACTTTTGATGAGCGGAATTTTGGAAGCACTCATACTGAGTTTCCTGATGCCCATGCCTGTTAACAGAACGACGGCAATCGGATCCGCGGCCATTTCCCCGCAAATACTGACCGGAATATCCCGCTCTTTTGAGAGTCTGCCAATTCGCATCAACTCATGCAATATGGCCGGGTGGAGCGTGTGATACCATTTACTGACCAGTGGATTGTTGCGATCAACCGCAAGCAGATACTGGCTCAGATCGTTGGTTCCGACAGAAATAAAGTCAATCTTATCAGCCCAGAACGGCAGCAGCGGAATACAACCGGGAACTTCGACCATGATTCCCGTGGGCGGGCGCGAGACCTGATAGCCTTCTTCTCTGAGTTCGTCGACAAGCTTATCAATCAGATTCAGGCACATATCCAGCTGTTCCGTGGTACTGATCATGGGCAGCAGCAGACGCAGTTGCGGGTGTTCTGCCGTTGTCCGCAGCAGGGCGCGTAACTGAGTGGTAAACAGTGACAGATTATCCAGTGTATACCGGATACCGCGCAGCCCGAGTGCCGGGTTGTCTTCCGGGATCAGCGGCAAATAGGGGAGTGGCTTATCCGAGCCTACATCCAGTGTCCGGATACAAACTGGTTGATCGCGGTATTGCGACAATACATGGTTGTACAGGAAGACCTGATCTTCTTCAGATGGCAGCGCCTGACTGGCCATAAACGGAATTTCCGTTCTGAACAGGCCAATCCCTTCTGCACCGTATTGCAGGCCCGGTTCGATATCAGCCTGCAGGCCGGTATTGGCCAGCAGCAGCACCGGTTCATTATCTTTGGTTCGTGTCGGTTGGTCAGAAAGTGCCAGTAATTGATCAGACAGCTGTTGCCGCTCGGTGGCAAGGGACTGATATTCTGCCAGCAGGGTTTCTCCGGGGGAAACAATCACTTCCCCCCGGTCCCCGTCCACAATAATCATATCGCCGTCTTTGAGTGCCAGTTCGCCGGTCCCCATCACTGCCGGAATGCCCAGTGCATTTGCCAGAATGGCAATGTGCGACAGAGAGGCACCACAGGAGCAGACGATGCCGGTGAGGTTTCTGGTCGACAAACCTGCCATGGTGGAAACACTGATGCGCTCACCGATCAGAATCAAAGGTTCGCCGGTGTCGTTTGCGATCAGGTTATCGCTGCCAAGCCAGATTTGATAAAGCTTATCTCCTAAATGTTCCACATCTTCATGCCGGGCCTGAAGATAAGGATTGTGCATCGCCATGAATTTTTCACAAAAATGACTGACGGCATGCTTCACCCCCCAGGGAATATGAAATCCTTTGGCAATTTCATTGGTGACTATCCGTTCAAAAGCCGGATCCTGAAGCATCATTTTTCCGACATCGGTAACGGATGCTAACCCTTTTGAAGCCGCCTGCTGGAGGAGTGTTTTTTCACGGGCAAACTCAGTCAGTGCTGTATTTTTGATTTCCTGCCAGCGGTTCAGCTCAGCCATGGTGTCTTGAATCTGTATCGGCGTGACTGCGGAGAGTTCAGGGTGACGGGCAATGATGACTTTTCCGATTGTCAGACCTGGTGCACCAGACACACCGCGATGGAGGTGATTCTCTGGCGTGATTAAATGCTCGTGGCTGGAAAAGGAATCCAGCAGCAGGGCAAGGTGGATGGCGATTGTTGACAAAACCGCTTCCTGCTCCGGTGTCAGTGCGACCGGCTGGCGGCTCTGAACGACCAGCACACCATTGACCTGCCCCCGGTAGACGAGAGGAACACCACAGAAACTGCGGAATTTTTCTTCTTTGGAATGACGGACATAAAAATAACCGGGATGTTGGGACGGCTCGATAATATTCAGCGGCAGCTCATTTTTCAGAATGATGCCAACCAGTCCTTCCCCTTCTGGCAGGATGACCGGATGGGTTTGGATCAGCCCGTGCGTTGCCAGCATTTTCAGGCTGTTATCCGGTTGCCGGCGATAGAGTGTACAGACATCAACCTGAAGTGTTTCACTGAGTTTTTCCAGAATATGATAAACCTGCTCTTTGACCGAATCTTCCCTGGCTGCAGATAAAATAATCTGAGTGAGTGATGCAAGCGCGTCGGCATTTATCATGTCCCGCATGGTGTGATTACTCCCTTGAATGTGAGAACTGAGGTGTTTGCCGTACATGCGATATCAAGGCAGAGACAGGATTGTCAGAAGTCAGGAATGAAGGGCCGTGAGCCAGCCTTCATATTTCACCGTACAGCGGTTTTATATAACGCGCTATTGGCGGATTTGGCAAGTAGTTTTATGCAAGGAGGGGAAAAGAGTTTTTCCCCTCTCGCTTTCAGCTGAAATCAGGCTGATTTTATGCGTTCTGAATCAGCGGAATGACTATTTTCCCGACCATGAATTCAGCACATCAATTTTTTTCTGACGACGCTGAGTGGTGGACAGTTGATAGTTATGACCAAAGGCAGAACTTTCAAAAGAGCCGTAAGCCGGGTTTGGCAGCATAAACCAGTCGGTTCCCCAATGTTTCATATTTTCGCGGTATGCTGCTTCTCTTTGTTTCAGATCTCCGGACGCTTTGTCTGTGAAGTCGCCAAAGTTATCCCCAAGCATCAGCAGCACACGGTAACTTTTCGCGATCAGAGCATCACGGTTTCCTTTTGCTGATCCCCAGTCTGGTTGTTCACCTTTGGTCAGCAGCGTATCGGTTTGACCATTTCCCATCGGGAAGCCCAGAGCCTTCATATTTTCATACGTGGCCTGTTCACTGACTTTTTTACGGTTGGTGACATAAAAGACGGTCACACCTCTGGAAGCTGCGTAACGGGTGAATTCAACGGCACCAGGCATCGCTTTCGCGGTTTGACTCTGAACGTATTTTTTCCATGTGGTTGAGCTGTAACCCTGACCGGTTTTGATCAGATAGGCTTCATACGGACTGTTATCCAGAATGGTTTCATCACAATCAAGAATGATCGCTGGCGGTAATTTTGAATAGCCTGATTTTTGCATTTCAGGCAGCGCAGTCCGGCGGGTATTTTTCAGTGCGTGATCAAGCTGTATTTTTGCCAGATGGAAAATGTTACGCACATTGGCTTTATATTCGACTGAATTTTGCATCCATAAGGTTGCGTTTAAAAGATCGTTTGGTTTAGGGGATTCAACTTTGGTTGGCACTGTGGTGTTCACACAGCCTGAAACCAGCATGGCAGCTGCAAGGCATAAGCCGTATTTTTTAGCCGCAGAGTTTAACTTCATTCATTATTCCTCTTCTTTGACGTTGTCATTATTTTTTCTGTCTGTGACAGAATTTACACCCGCCTTACCTGATAATGCAAATTGATTGATATGTCAATATATTGTTAAATATAAACACGGTTCACATCGGTGCAGTGCGCTAAAATCCCACGAATGATACAGATTTTGGTTTTTGTACAGGTCAAATGTTTTTATATAAATCAGTCTCTTGCTCAGAACCCTCCTCAATTCTTGCTGAACATGCATCTTGGGGTTATCTGGGTATACAATACTTCACTGGTTGAATTGAACAACGGAAGAAATAAGAATGATTCATTTTGCTGTCATCGGTACCGGCTGGATTTCTGAAGCTTTTGTTAAAGCTGCCCATCAGACCGGAAAAATGCAATTAACGGCAGTTTATTCAAGATCACTCGAATCCGCGCTGACATTTGGTCAGGCATTTGATGTGAGTCTGTATTATACCGATCTCAAAGAACTGGCTGAAGAGACAACGATTGATGCGGTCTATATCGCTTCGCCGAATGTGATGCACTGTGAGCAAGCCATACTGATGATGGAACATGGCAAGCATGTCATTTGTGAGAAGCCTGTTGCCTCAAATTACCGCGAAGCTCAGCGGATGGATGATGTCGCCCGACGTCAGCAGGTCGTCTGTATGGAAGCCTATCGCTCCCGGTATCTGCCTAATTTTGCGCAAATCCGTGCGGCAATGGAAAAAACCGGCCCGGCGACGAGAGCCTTCTTCAGTTATTGCCAGTATTCCTCGCGGTATGACAAATACCTTGCAGGAGAGAATCCGAATACATTTAACCCGGCTTTTTCAAATGGTTCTGTCATGGATATCGGTTTTTACCCGTTGGCAGCGGCAGTCGCATTATTTGGCCGTCCTGAGTCAGTCAAAGCCGAAGGCCGGTTGCTGGACTCCGGAGTGGATGGTGAAGGCTCACTGATATTAGGTTATCCGGACCTGACGGTCATGATTCAGCATTCGAAAGTTTCAGACTCGGTGATTCCGAGTGAGATTCAGGGCAAATATGGCGCGATTGTGATTGATCATATTGCGGACATTCAGTCGGTCACCGTCCATTACAGAGATGGAAATACCGAAGAGATGACGGTCTCACAACAGGAACAGGGGATGTTTTATGAAGCCGATTTTTTTGCTGAAGCGATCATCAATCATCAGTTCCCGGACAGAAAAGAAACCTTGCTGACTGCGGAATTACTCACAGAAATTCGCCGTCAGATTGGTGTGATTTATCCGGCAGATCAGGCCAATATGGATTGAGCGTTGACCCGAATCCTCTTTCTCTCCTCTCTTTTTTTCCGGCGGGCAACGCCCGCTATTCATCGCTTGCAGACCGTTGAACTAAAAAAATATGTAATTTTATACATTAATTTGAACAACACCGGATTATGCACAATACTTAATAAAATTATATGCTTCTCTCTCCATATCTCTTCCGGTGCCCGGAACCCGTACGGAGAGTGAGTTAATTTATCCGTGCGGTCAGTTAAGTGGTATGAGTGAACGGTGTATCGAGAACCGGTTTATTGAATAAGATTGATGTTTATAGCAATGAATCAATATCCATAAACCAATACCCATAAATCAATGCCCATAAAATGAATACCTGGAGATGAACGTATGTTGGCTCAGTTATGTCTTGCAGCAAAGCGTGCTGTTGTTCGGTTTAAAAATGATATTCGTGGTGTTACCGCGATCGAATATGCAATTATTGGTGTGGCCGTATCCGCCATTGTGCTGGCTGTTTTTGTCACGGATACCGGTGGCCTTAAAGGGGCTTTAAGTGATGCTGTGACGACGATTTCCGACAATATATCTGCTGCTGATGATAGCAGCAGTAGTAGCAGTAGCAGTAGCAGTGGAAATAACGGCAATGGAAACGGTAATAACTGATGGTAGATTAAACTAAACGGTTGATTATTGCCTGATGTTCATTCTGAACTGGCCTCTGGCTGGATGGTTAAGTCTGGCTGGCCTTTCACTCATCGTCTGCTTTTATGATCTGCGTGAGCGGATCATTCCTAACTCTGTCTGTCTCATAATTTTTACGATTGCGCTGATGATCTCTCCTGTTTCTGTGACTGTGGTGTGGGCCGCGCAGGTCACGGGGGTTGTCTGCCTGCTGCTGGTGTTTTACCGGTATCAGGTCTGGGGTGGCGGAGATATTAAATTATTGCTGGCATTTCTGCCCGCAATCAGTGAGAAGTTTCTGTTGTTAACGATGACACTGATCGGTCTGACCGGGGGTGTCTTGTGTGCGTTTTATCTGGTTTACGGGGCTTGGACTGATATGGAACAGGTCCGCAAGAAAGGGTTGCCTTTCGGTATTCCGGTTTGTTTCGCATGTCTGTTTGGTATTACTGCTTCGCTGAAAGGTTAACGGATGCGCTCAAAGCTATTGATGATTATGGCAATTATTGCTATTGGAGCCGGACTCGCCGGAATTTTCTTCTCCGGTGAGAAAACACCGGAACCGAAGGTCTCCGTTGTTAAAACACCACCGCATGAATCTGTGTTTTATAAAGTTTTCCGGGCGGGAAGTTTGATTAAGCGGGGCGCTCATGTGCACCGGGAAGATCTGGAAATTGTCCGTTTATCTGAATCTGAAGCCCGCCAGCATGGGATTGATGGTGACAGCTTGTTTCAGCTGAACCCGCAGGCTGTGTACCGGGCCAACCAGAATCCGGGAGATTTTGTGTTGCGGCAGGACATTGTGCTGCCGGATGAGCCGGAATTCATCGGGTTAACCATCGCACCTGACTGTGTACCTTATCCGGTGGCGGTTGATCCGGATGCTGTCGTGGGCGGGATTATCCGCTCCGGTTCTTATGTGGATGTGCTGGCTCTGACCGGCGTCAGCAATCGCACATCAGAACTGAGGCATCTGCCGGCAAAAAATATCACCATTAATCCGGTGCTTACACATATCCGGGTGCTGAAAATCGAGCCGGGAGAACACAAGATCGGCGACAGAGAAAAAGTTCAGGATCATCTGATTCTTGAAGTGACGCGCAAGCAGGTTGCCAAACTTATGGTCGCCAGACAAATTGCCAGACTGGAGGTTTATCAGTCTGCCGGGGTGGCTTCAGCAAAAGAGCTAAGGGCCAATGCCGGAGATGTGCTGCCGGATTTTAAAGCGGTGAAAGAATTGCGGGCAAATGAAATTGTTGTCAAATAATGTGAAGGAGTACGATTTGATACCACGTTATTCAGGGTTTCTGATCAAAATGCTGACCGGTTTACTGATGTCATGGCCGGTTATTGCCGCTTCTGTGATTTCTTTGCAGGAAGGGGAGGCGATCCCTGTTTCCAGCGGGCAGGAAATTGATACCGTGTTTATTGCCAATCCTGACGTGGCTGACTATCAGGTCATCGATCGCCATAAAATTGTGGTGTACGGCAAAGCGACGGGCAAAACCTCACTGATCGCCTTTAATGAAAATCATCAGGCCGTGATCAACCGGAAACTGGTGGTGAACCGTGACTTCTCTGAAGTGATACAGCAGATTCAGCGGCGCTTTCCCCGGAGCAGCGTTGAACTGTCAAATATCGGCAAACAGATCGTGCTTTCCGGGACGGTTTCCAGCCACGCTGAGAAAGATGGCATTTATGAGCTTGCCGGACAACTGCTGGGCAGAGATGCCAGTACACAAACATTTCAGCTGACCAGTGAAGAGGGAGAGCAGCAGAGTTCGGCTGCTTTTATGACCCGGCGGGTGTATCAGGGCATCATCAACCAGATCGAAGTGGCGCAAACCAAACAGGTGAATGTCAAACTTTCGGTTGCTGAAGTCTCCCAACAGTTTATGGAAAATTTTGGCATTCAGTTTGGCGACTCCGGCCAGACGGCCGGGGTCTTCGCCAATCCGATTCTCAATTTCAGTGCGGATGATCTGCTGACAACCATCACAGCGATCAATGATGACTCCGTCGGGCAGGTGCTGGCTGAGCCCAATTTGTCGGTCATTTCCGGAGAGAGTGCCTCGTTTCTGGTCGGAGGGGAAATTCCGGTCGTGACGGTGATTGATGGCAGTGTGAGCGTCCAGTACAAAGAGTATGGGGTGCGTCTGGAAATGCTGGCGAAGGTCCTGCGGGATGACAAAATCAAACTCTCCCTTCAGCCGGAAGTCAGCTCACTCGATACCCAGTACTCGAACGAAAATTATGATCTGCCGGCGCTGAAAACCCGCCGGGTCAAAACATCGATTGAACTGCGCAACGGTCAGAGCTTTGTTCTGGGCGGGCTGCTGAGTACTGAAGATGTCGAATCCCTGAAAAAAATACCCTATGTCGGGGATATTCCTCTGCTGGGCGCTTTGTTCCGGCATACAGAAACCTCCCGCAATAAGACCGAGCTGATTATCGTGGCAACGGTGAATCTGGTGCAGCCGGTTTCTCCCTATCAGATTCAGCTGCCTGCAATGCAAAGAACCAGCAATCTGTCGCGCTTTTTTGGCTTTCGCGACAAATATACCCCGGCAGTGACGAATGAAACCCGGCGGATACTGGCGACAGGAGGGTTCCGAAAATGATACGGACTATAGGGATGATGCTCATGATGATGGCTTGCTTTGGCTGTCAGCCACTGGTTGACAGTCACCAGGGCATTGATGTTGAGGTTTATCCGGTGATTTATCTGCTGTCTGTCCGCGCTGATTTTAAGCAGAACGACAGTGACATCCGGCAGGTGTGGCAACAGTTTCTGGCCCGGCATCAACGGGAGCTTTTCAATGGTTATCTGGACTTTCGCTATGCCGGAAAATCCGGAGAGAAAACAGCCCGGCGCTGGCGGGATGAACTGATTGCTTTGGGGGCCGATGCCACAAAACTTCAGCTTCTGCCGGACGCTGAGCCGGATGGGGTGGATTTGCAGGTCCGGTTGGTGGTGTATCAAACCGCCGTGCCGCTTTGTGATTCGCCAGGCGTGGGTGACTCAGAGCGATATCCAATGGGGTGTTTTGTCGACAGTGCCGGATGGTTATCGCTGGCACATCCGGAAGAGGCGTTACCCGGCTCTGTGCCATGGCATAAAAAAGCACAACAACGGAGACAGGGGCAATAAAAGATGCTGGATATTTTAGACTCTCTGAATAAGTTTGAGAAAAAAAACAAAGACGTGATTCATGTCTCCTGTGTCGCATTCGTTCAGAGTGACGAATGTCACCAGTTGATTGAAGAGGCTTTTCGCTTTGAAGGGATTGCGTTGCCGGGGTTTGTTGCCAATACCGACAATGAAATCCGGCGGCACGCCAGAGAGAAAAAGATTGATATCGCTCTGGTGGAGCTGAATCAGTCTCCCTGTGTGACCGAAGATATGAAACGGATTAGCCACTTACTGCCCAATGATGCCTCGGTGATTGTGATCGGGCAGGAAGATGCGATTTCAACCATTCGTAACCTGAAAGCGATGGGGTTTTATTATCTCTTCTGGCCGGTCACTAAACAGGAACTGATCGATTTTGTGAAAAATGTCCGGGATAACCGTATCCGGGAGGCCGGGCTGGGTAAAAAAAGAACCGCGAAGCGGATCGCCATCTGGGGATGTAAAGGCGGTGTAGGCGCTTCACTGCTGACCAGTGAAATTGCTTACAGCCTGTCTGATGAGCACCAGTCGAAATGTCTGGTGGTTGACCATAGTTACGACGACAGTAATTTAGATATTTATCTCAAACTGGAAGGGTTTGAGAGAAAAATGGCGGTGGTTGAAGGGTTTGGCAGTGAGCTGGATGATACCTACGCGATCAGTATGACCCGGAAAGTCAATCACATGCTTTCTTTATTATCGATAACCTCAGAGCAGCACCCGGAGCATGAAATGAAAGAATATACCCGGTTGCTGGAAGGGTTACTGTCAGAACATTACAACTTTTTGATTGAAGATTTATCCAGAGGCAATCAGAGCCGGCTGGATTTTCCTTACCTCAACAGTCATGCCGATACGGTCGTGATTGTACTGACACCACTGGTGTCTGCGGTGCGTCAGGCGAAAAAGGTGATGACGTTATTATCCGGTGAGAGTCAGACCCGCCATATTCTGGTTCTGAATCATTTGCATCAGTCCCGTCTCAGTGTCTTAAACCGGGCTGAAATTGAAGATTATCTGGGCGCAAAAATTGATGTTGAAATCCCGTTTGACCCTAAAATCGTCCGGCATATTCTCGATGGGGACTTTCTGACCAGTCTTCGTCTGGATATTTCAGCACCACTGCATCAGCTGACCAGTATGATTCTCGGAGAAAATGTACAGACAGCTTCATCAGGGCTGACAACCCGTTTATTCAATAACGGCCTGATGAAAAAACTGATCGGACGGAGTGTTGAAGATGGTTGAACATCATGCCCGTGGTCTGTTTATCTCACTGCGCCAGCAAATTTACGAAGCACTCGAAGCCGATGTGGTCAATACCCTGACCCGCGAGCAGCTCACGCAGCAGTTATCCAGTGCCATCGATGTGCTGATTGACCGGCAGGATTATTCCGTGGCAGCGGTTGTCCGGCGGGATTATGTCAAAAGTCTGGTGGATGAACTGCTGGGCCTTGGCCCTCTGCAACCGCTGATGGATGACGAATCCATTACTGACATCATGATCAATGGACATCAGCATGTGTTTATTGAGCGCAACGGACTGGTCGAGCAGTCGACCGCAAAATTTATCGATGAAGAGCAATTGCTGCAAATTGCAAAACGGATTGCCTCGCGCATTGGCCGCCGGGTCGATGATTCTTCCCCGACCTGTGATGCCCGGCTGGAAGATGGCAGCCGGGTGAATATTGTCATTCCGCCCATTGCGATTGACGGCACCTCGATTTCAATCCGGAAGTTTAAAAAACAGAGTATTGATCTGGAACAACTGGTGAGTTTCGGGGCAATGAGCCCCGAAATGGCGAAGTTGCTGATGATAGCTTCCCGGTGCCGGTTGAATATTCTGATTTCCGGCGGAACAGGATCCGGAAAAACCACCATGCTCAATGCGTTATCTCAGTTTATTTCAGAGAAAGAGCGCATTGTGACCATTGAAGACGCTGCTGAACTGCGTTTGCTGCAACCTCACGTCGTGCGGCTGGAAACCCGGACATCAGGCATTGAGGGCACGGGAGCGGTGAATCAGCGTGATTTGGTGATCAACTCGCTGCGGATGCGGCCGGACCGGATTATCGTCGGGGAATGCCGGGGCGGGGAAGCCTTTGAAATGTTACAGGCGATGAATACCGGCCATGATGGTTCGATGTCAACGCTCCATGCCAACACACCGCGGGATGCATTGGCGCGGGTAGAAGCCATGGTCATGATGGCGACTAATAACCTGCCGCTGGAAGCGATTCGCAGAATGATCATCAGTGCGGTTGATCTGGTGGTGCAAATCAGCCGTTTACATGACGGCAGCCGGAAGGTCATGAATATTTCCGAAGTCATCGGGCTGGAAGGAAACAATGTGGTACTGGAAGAAATTTTCCGGTTTGAACCCCTGCCGGGAGAGCCCGGTGCAGAAAAAGTGCATGGTGAGTTTGTTTCTGCCGGTTTGATGAAGCGTTCTGTACTGGTTGAAAAGGCCCGTTTCTTTGGTCTGGAAGGCAATCTGGATGCAATTTTTGGCTTTATGAGGGGGTCCTGATGACATCCCTGATGGCATGGCTCAGTTTGGTCTTTGGTGGCGTGTTGTTGCTGATTTTATCCCGTCCGGCCAAACATAAAAAGAAAACCAGCCGTTACCTTCAGGACTCAAAGTCCGTCAATGTGGATTCGATAGAATACAGCGCCAGTGTGGTGAATCTCAATGTCTTATCCGACGAAACCCTGTGGCAGAAGACAGAGCGGGTGGCGCGTAATCTTAAGAGACAGATTGGCAGTGGTGCGCCAGTCAAAATTATATTGTATATGGCTGTGTTGGTTGTCTTATCCGTGTATATCAATGATAACTTTTTACAACTCAGTCTGCTGCCGGTGTTACTGATATTTTTTACTGCCGGGTTCTGGTTTGCTGTTCAGTGGCTGCAAAAACGGGAGAAAGCTCAGTTTGATCAGGCGTTTCCTGACGCCCTGAATATGCTGGCCAGCTCTGTGAGTTCCGGTGAGAGTTTGATGCATGCGATTATCTTTGTCGGTCAGTCTCTGGATGGTGAAGTTGGCCGGGAGTTCCGGATCATGGGGGAACGGCTTCAGGTCGGGGAAAGCCCGGATCTGGTTTTCAGGAAAGCTTGTAAGCGTTTCCCTTATCCGGCGTTTCACTTTTTTGTGATTACCCTGCGGGCCAACATGCAGCGGGGCGGGCAGCTGCGGGAAATTATCACCCGGCTGAACCGGCTGATGTTTGAAGCCAGAGCGATCGAAAAAAAGAAATATGCATTAACTGCGGAGGCCCGGACTTCTGCCAAAATTGTTGGCGCAATTCCGTTCTTTTTCCTGTTCATGCTGCGCTATCTCAGCCCTGAAAACTATCAGTTTGTCATGTTCAATCCGGATGGCCGGTATATTTTGTATTACGTCCTGATCAGTGAAGTGATTGGTATTGGCATCGTCTGGAAACTGATGCGGGGGGTGGAATCATGAATCATCTTTATCCGGCGCTTTTTCTGGCCCTGATCGTCCTGGGCGCGATCATCTTACTGATTGTGTCCTGGCGGGAGAAAAAGCGGCAAATGGTGGATAAATACCTGCTTGAGCAAAAAGAAAAGGGCAAAGCGACCGAGAGTTTAATGGCATGGCTTGATCACGTCGTGCCGGCTTCTCTGGCACAAAATGAAGCAGAAATTAACCAGAAAATGATCAATGCCGGTGTCTATTCATTTGCTTATTCACACCTTTATTTGCCACTCAAGCTCAGTGTGATGCTGATTGGGTGCGGTGTACTTTTCTTCCTGTTTTACGTCAGGATGGAAACACACCTGATTGTCACCGTCAGTCTGCTGTCCTGCTGGGTGATTATCATTCTCATTGTACCGGATGCGGTACTGGATGCACGGGTTCAGGCTTATCGCCTGACGATTTCCCGTCGTTTACCTTATCTGATTGATTTAATTGCCGTCTGTGTGCAAACAGGGATGACCATTGAAGCTTCCATGAGTTATCTGGCAAAAGAGATGTCCGGGTTTGATCCCAAGCTGGCAAAGCTGGTCAGCCGGACCAATGAAAGGGCCCGTATTATTGGGCTGGATAAAGCGCTGGATGAATTATATGCACATATTCCGACCAGCGAGATGCGAAGTTTTGTGATGACCCTGAAACAGAGCCTGCAATACGGCTCATCGATTTATGAAACGCTGGTGACCCTTTCATCCGATATCCGGCAGGTGTCGATGCTGACGGTGGAAGAGAAAATCGGCAAACTGGCGGCGAAAATGTCCGTGCCGCTGATTCTGTTTATCATGTTACCGATCGTGATTCTGATCGCGGTCCCCGGCGTAATGAGGTTAATGTCTGGTGCCTGATTGTTGCAACACCTCGACTGTGAAATGCAGACTGGTGAAGCCGCGGCTGACGAGAGCTGGCTTGCGGAAAAAACTCACGCTCCTGAGCTGTGCCGTTTTACTGGCAGGATGTGCATCCGGCAGCCGCCCGTTGCCTGACCGGCAGCTTTCGGATGTAAACCGGCAGGAAAAAGTACTGATTGCGGCGAAAAACTATCCGGCGCTGATCGATTTTTATCAGGCCCGGTTACGGCAGGAAGAATCGGCGGTCTGGCGGGAAAAACTGGCAAAAACGTATCTTGACAGCCGCGATCCGGAATCGGCGTTGTTCACTCTGCGGCCCTTATTCATACAAGGGCTGAATGGCCAGTTCACTGATGGAAAACCAGCGGATGGCGAACGGACGAATGGCAAACGGACGCATGAACCTCAGTCTGATAGTGCGTATTGGAAAAATACCGCCAGACGTGAAAGCGGAAGCGGCCCCTGCTTCTTCGGTGAACTCTCTTCTTCCGGCCAGTCAGACGCTGAGCCGCTCCATGTTCAGACAAGGTTTCAAACCGGGCTTCAAAACAAATCTCAAAAAAGCTTTCAGAAAAGGCTGCAAACGCTGTCTGCCCGCTCACGGCTGATTGCCGCAAGTGCCTGCATGGATTTAGGCCAGGCAGCACCGGCGAAACAGTGGTTGATCAGTATTCTCCGGGATCCGGCAAATCAGGCGCATCCCGTGCCCGAAAGCGGAGAAACGGCCAATTTGCTGGGCATTATTGAAGCGCAGGCGGGCAACTACACACAGGCCAGAGACTGGTTTGTTCTGGCGCGGCGATATTTTTATGCGGATGCCAAGGTGAAAAATAATCTGGCGTTAATCGATATGCTGGAAGGACAGGACCAACAGGCCCTTCAGCGGCTGATGACCATCCCGGAACCGGATCAGGAAGACCCGCAGTTTCTGGCCAATTTGTTACTGGCCATGGCGAAAAATGGCCGGCTGGATTATCTCAAAAAGCATCTCAATCCGTCGCTGACGCAGCCCCAGATCAACATGGTTTATCAGGCGCTGCAACAGGCTGAAGTGATGCGCCCTTCAGCCGCAACGACCCCAACCAAATCTTTGCAGCCGGATACAGGAGGGACAGATGCAGCAGCGGTCTCAGTGGCGCATTAAGCGTCAGGCTTGCGGTATCGCCACGATTGAATTTGTGCTTGGTTTTATGGCTTTTTGGTGGGTGTGCATGGCATGGGTGGAAATGAGCTATATGTCGTATGTATCCGCTTTGTCGGATTATGCCGTCAGCGAAGCCGCCCGGATTGCCAAACTGGATGACTCGAATGACTGTCAGTCGGAAGGGTGTCAGACAGCTTACCTTCAGCTGTTTCAAAGTGCCTTGCAGGACCAGCAGTCATTATGGGCCCGGTTTATCGATACGTCAGATTTCACCTTTTCAATTCAGTATGTGAAAGATCAACAGGCGCTGGCACAGCTCGGAGACAATGATTGCACGGTGAATACCGGTGAATCTATCAAAGAATGTGGTACGGCGCATCACAGCACAATTGCGGTTTACCGGGTGAATTACCGCTATCAGCCGATGTTTAATTACTTCCTTGATTCGGCGCAGCTTTTTACCCGCGAAGCGATTGTGATACAGGAATATGAGCGTGACCAGTTTGAGTATGAATAATTTGAGTATGAATAAGATACAGCGGGGTAATTTCACCGTTGAATTTGCCATTATCGGGGTGGTGCTCAGCCTGCTGCTGACCTTCAGTGCCGATGTGATCGTCAAGCTGTCCGGTAAAGGGAAACTGGATCGGCTGTCTTATGCCATGGTGAATTTACTTAAAGAAAGAACTCAGCTCTATGAAGAGAATTATGTGCCGGATCAGGACAGTGTTGATCTGATTGTGACCATTGCGACTGGTTCCCTGCAACGCACGATGGGCCGGTTTAATCCGCTCAACTTTGGCTATCTGATTGAGTCGGTGACCTTTGATGCGCAACAGAATGCCACCTATACCACTTTTCCGTCGGGCACGGCGTCATTGAGCGGTATTCAGTGTGTCCTGCGGGAGCCGCTGAGTCAGATGACTTATCTGTCAAAGATGACGACATGGGGGCGGCGGTCCGCTTTGTACCGGGTGACG
Source organism: Vibrio aerogenes (assembly GCF_024346755.1). Classification (NCBI taxonomy): domain Bacteria; kingdom Pseudomonadati; phylum Pseudomonadota; class Gammaproteobacteria; order Vibrionales; family Vibrionaceae; genus Vibrio; species Vibrio aerogenes. Next base: position 1,118,260 of record NZ_AP024861.1, read on the forward strand.
CTGTGTTACAACACAGACAACTGGATCGGGCAGTTACTCCATGTGGACTTTATCCGGATTCAGTCGGATGCCGTGAGTATCGGGAGGTAGCAATGCACAGCCGGATGATGACGCAGCGGGGACATGCCGCAATGCTGTTTGCCATGATGGTTCCTGTGTTGTCCGGGATCTTTATTCTGGGAACAGACGGGGCACGGGCACTGCAATACAAAGCGCGCATGATGGATGCCTCTGAGGCGGCTATTCTTGCAATTTCTGCGCATGCCGCATCCAATTCAGGGGAGCAGGGCAGTGATGAAAACCGGCAGATAGCAGCAGATTTTTACGCCGCATATTTTCCGGATCTCGGAATTGAAACCCCCGCCGATATGGCGCGCTTACAGGTTGTACGCCTCAACTGTGAGCAGATTGATGCTTGCCGGAATAGTGACGGACCCCGTTTCTTTCAGTATCAGCTGTCTGCCCGGCTGTCATTTCCCAGCTGGTTTCCCGGCAATGATGCCATTGTCGGGTTTGGTGAAACCATTGATGTATCCGGTGACAGCACTTCGCGCAAGTATCAGAGTAATGCCATCGATGTGATGCTGGCAGCAGATTTTTCCGGCTCAATGGACGATTACTGGGATGGGGGAACAAAGAGAAAATATCAGGATTTGATTGATATCGTCCTCGATGTGGCTGATGAACTGGATGCATTTAACTCGCTGAATATACCCGGTAAAACCAATACGCTCGGTATTGCGCCTTACAGTCATTATGTGCGTCGAAGAGCTGGAAGTGAGCGGTGTAATAACAAAAGACGCACTATATCGCAGGGATTAGGACATGTTGAGCATTTGAGGTTTCAACGGAACAGACAGGTCGATTATCCAGACACCATCTCCAAAATGCAGACTTTGCCTTATACTGAGGATGATATATGTGCAGTTAATTACTCTACTGTAGGTTATTTTCATAGTATTCCGCTAACCCACTATATCAATTCTGGTCACAATAATGCCGAATCATTTATCACTCAAATAAGACGTTTCTGGCCAAAAGGTGGAACAGCATCTTATCTTGGATTGATTGAGTCATACAAGTTACTGCAATCAGGAACGAACAGTAAAAAATTACTGATTATTTTATCTGATGGTGTGGACACCGGAAATTATACTCCAATAGGTAGAACCGGCCCCAGATGGACCAGAGAGTGGAGAAATACTTATGCTGGTATTGGTAACCATTTAGTGATCGACTACGGTTTGTGCGAAAAAATTAAGAGCAACCTGTCAGTTGACGGGGATACAGCTGAAATTTACATGATCGGTTTTGATTATCAGCAGGGAAAGACGAATACAGCTTTAGATGAATGTGTTGGTGAAGATAACATCTTCTATGCCAGGAATAAAACGGAAATACTGAACCGGATTTTGTCACTGGTTGCTGAAGAAATTGGTCATTTAAAACAGGAGTAAAACATGTTGAATTTGTTCCGGCTGCTGATGATGGCAGGATGCCTGTTTGTCACGGTTTCGTCTGTTGCCGGGGAACAGGACAATCACCTGGTCCGGTTTTGTGACAAACCGGGATTGACCGTGAAAGAAGAAATTTACGACGGTGACGCCGTCCGGGTTTCTTTACACCGGGGGACCCGAATGCGCATGGTTGCCGGGGGGCATTCTTCTGTCCGGGAGCAGCTGGCGGATGAACTGAAACATCTCGGGGTGACTCAAACATGTGCGTCATATTTTCTCGCTCAAGGCCGCTCGTCAGAGGGGGTCTCACCTGAAAAGCCATTACCAGAGAAGCTATCACCAAAGGCGCTATCACCAAAGACGCTATCCCTTCAAAAAGAGAAGGGAAACACGGCGGGCCGGGTGTATTTTCATTTTGACAGCCATATGCTCACGCCTGCTTCTGTGGCGGTGCTTGACCGTTTGCTGGCGAAGATTCAGGCAGACAGCCGGATTGTACTGGCAGGGAATACGGATGCAACTGGTCCGGATGGCTATAATTTTTCACTGGGACTCAAACGGGCTGCATCGGTCCGGCGTTACCTGACGCAACATCATATTGACAAGAAACAGACGCAGGTTATCAGTTATGGTGAAAATCATCCGGTTGCGGGGAATTCATCTTCGCAGGGACGTCAGCAGAACCGGCGGGTTGATATTGTTGTTTATGAACAGTGACCTGCGGTAAGAATGGATGGTTAAATCTCAACAAAACCATGTGTTTATTATGGATAAATGGGTTAAAAATGAATGCGTTGCGTCATAGTTTTTACTCGTCGTATTTGCTGTTTGGTAAGCGGTTTTTCATACTTGTATTGAATGAAAATCAATCACCTTATGTGGGTAAGGTCTGAAGTTCCGGGGGATATTCTGAACAAACGCAGCCTGATTATCCTGTTTTTGATGCTTTGCCAGTATGCCTTTGGTGCGCCTGCTTTTGCGTCAGCCATCTCTGAGGCAACTTCTGAGCCGGTCATTGTTTCGACAGTGAATTACCCGCCTTATATCTATCCGGAACAGTTGCTCCCCCTTGGCTATGGTCTGGGCAGAGATATTGTGAGTGAATCTTTTGCGCTGGTGAATCTTCCGGCTGAGTTTCAGGTTTTGCCCATGTCGAGAAATGTCTGGTCGCTGAGGGAGGGGCGGGTGAATGCGAATCTCGGTGTCTCCGGCTGGTTTCAGGCGGATGGGATGTCAGCGCAGATTGACAATGTTGACATTCTGAACATGAATTTCGTTTTATTCTATAAACGTCAGCGCTTTCCGGATGGTTTCTCCTTCAGTCAGTTATCCGGCTTATCGCCCTATACAATTGGCAATGTCCGTGGCAGTGCCACGACCCGGATTGTGGAACGGGCGGGTCTGAATGTCTCGTATGCCAGCCGGATTGTTCAGAATCTGAGAAAACTGGAAGCAGGACGAATCGACTTTGCGATTGCCGTTGATCTGGCAGGATGGCAGATTATTCATGAGCATTTTCCGGATAAAATGCATGAGTTTGCCACGATTAAACAGCCGATTCTGACCGTGCCGCTGGCCGTGATTTTCAGAAAAGAAGATCAGGTGTTGAAAGACAAATTCATCCACGGATTTCAGCAGCTCATCGCCAGTAAACGTTACATTCAGATTCTGCAAAAGTATTATCATCATGTCCGTATTGACAGACAGGATATTCCCCGATCCGTTTATGCTCAGTTTGATGATTCCTGTCCTGAACTGACCGATCTCCTTGACGGAGAAGATTCACTGACACGGCAGTAAATATTTCCTTTCATCGTTTTTGTACCCCGGCAACCTGAAAAGACAACCTGGCTGGTATTTCATACAAATGTGAATGGTGCTGGTTGCATGGTCTTATTTACAGTCTGAACTGTTATCCATCTCTGCGTATCTTTATTCAACGACATTTATAATCAAAATGAAATCACGTTTTAAAAAGGTAATGATATGAAATGGAAAGGTTTACTCTGTGCCGCCTGTCTGCTCGCTGGTGTATCCGGGATTCAGGCTGCACCAGAGAGTGATTATCAGCATCAGGCGCTGACGAAGGATATGTTGCCGGTCTTTTATCCGGCTTTGAAGCAGCAGATGACTTACCCGATGTCATGGCTCAGCGGGCATTTCAGAAATTTTGACCAGTGGCGGCATGAAGCCCGCAAACAGCTGCGTCAGGCTTTGCTGACGCCGGATTCCCATGTCGATTTTCAGCCTGAAGTGCTCGATACCATCGACCGGGGCAGCTATGTCGGTTATCAGCTGGCATTCAATCTGACCGATGAAAGCCGGGTTTCTGCGCTAATGCTGGTACCGAAGACGAAAGGCCGGCATGCTGCTGCGATTTTGTTACATGACCACGGCGCAAAATTTGATATCGGTAAAGAAAAAATGATCAAACCCTGGGGCGATGAACAGAAACTGGCCTCCGCGCAGGCGTGGTCAGATAAATTCTTCACCGGACGGTTTGTCGGTGACGAAATGGCCAAACTCGGATATGTGGTGATTGCGGTCGATGCGCTGGGCTGGGGAGATCGTGGTCCGATGGCTTATGAAAAGCAGCAGGCACTGGCCAGTAACTTCTTTAATCTGGGACGTTCACTGGCGGGGAATATGGCTTATGAGGACATGCGGGCGTTTGATTTTCTGGCATCCCGGCCGGAAGTCGACCCGGAGCGGGTTGCGATCGTCGGTTTCTCGATGGGCTCATACCGTGCATGGCAACTGGCGGCATTACGTCCGCAGGCCGCTGCAACGGTTGCGGATTCATGGATGGGGACTTATGAAGGGCTGATGACACCGGGAAATAATGTATTGCGGGGACAGTCCGCGTATTACATGATGCATCCGGGATTGCCGCAGCTGATGGACTTTCCGGATATTGCCGGGATAGCGGCACCCAAGCCGATGCTGGTGTTTAATGGCGGTCAGGACAAACTTTTCCCGCATGCTGCTGTAGAACAGGCGTATCAGAAGCTGCATCAGATCTGGCGCAGTCAGCATGCGGAAAACCATCTGGTGACCAAAGTCTGGCCGAAGCTCGGGCATGTATTTTATAAAGCGCAACAGCTCGAAGCATTTGACTGGCTCAAACAGTGGGTTCATCCGGAGCTGGTTCAGCAGCAGGTTAGTTCTGAACATTGATAATCACGCGTTTGTAGCGGGTCAGTCTGGGGCTGCCGTGATCGGTGACTGCAAGAATGATAGGCATGGTGCCGGTGCCCGGTTGATTGACCCGTTTGGCTTTGACGGTCAGCCAGGCTTTGGCCTGATCGGCATTGTTGATGTTGAGTTTGACGCCACTGTCAGAACACATCAATCCTGAGTTGGGGGATGACCGGTGACCACCGGTCTGTGATCAATCCGTTATTTGGGTCCGGCACAACGACGCATACTGGCAGCAAAGTCTTCGAGAAATTCATGCCGCCACCTACTGACGGTTTTGGCTCCCTGATGTTCTCCTTCAGCCAGCTGTGGATCCGGATTATCAGTCCACCAGTCAGGGTAGCGGGGCGAAGGTTCAGTGCTCCGTTCTGCTGGCGGCTGGAATGAAGTAAAACTGCCGGTTTGACCATTGAGTTCCGGAATCTCACTTTCAACCGAATAGTGATTCAGCGTGGCTTTTTTCGGGCAACACCGGAAGCACATCGCTTCACCATTCCAGTAACCGGGCAACCGCTGATTCTCAAACTTCAGATAAGATGCCATTTCACGGTTGCCGGGATTGGCAGTCAGCCTGAATTCAACCACACTGAAACGCTCGACCCGGTCAGCTGCGGTCGTCAGATGATCAAACACGACGTGAGGCCGTGCCCATGCCCGGACAAACTGTCCGCCCCAGCCGGGAGATGATGGATCTGAAGTGTCATTATTTAATACCCAGGCGACAGAAGGCGTGTCTCCCATCTTTATTTTTCCACCCAGCTTGGTTGCGAAGTATTGTCCCAGCATCCCATAGGGGGCGACATGCTGTGTGACGAAGCCGGTGTTGCCGAGATCATCACTTTGGTCGCCGCCGGTAAACCAGCCGCGATAGGTTGAGTTGGCTTCAATCATATTCAGGGCCGGGAAATGGTCGGCAATGTATTGATAGGCATCGGCGGACCACTTCTTATTGGGACCGCCGATGTAATAAACCCTGAGTCCGGGCAGAATATCCGGTGCATCATGCAGCGCCTGCGCTAAATCATCGATGCCTCCCCAGACCAGGACATGCAAAGGGCGTGGATCCGGCTTGCGGGCACATTGCACGATCAGCTCAGAACCTTCCGTGCTTTGACCAAATCCGGCATAGCCCTGGGAGGGCACTGAACCTTGCTTCGTGATTTGTCGCAATGCGGCCGGGGCCGGATAGTTTGAAGACCACGTTTTCAGGTTCGGATAGTCCTGTGCATAGATGTCGATCACATCCAGAATATCCTGTTTTCTTCCCGGCCCAAACGGGGACGAAATCAGCCCTTCAATGTCAATTCTGTCAGCACTGACCAGCAGGTGAACCATGGATTGAAAATCATCCGGATCGGTTCCCCCGACATCGGTTGAAACGATCACTCGTCGTCTGGAAGTCATCGCCGGGATGCTTTGAGACAGGCCGGATGCCAGAGAGTATCGTGGCATCATGGCTGAAATCACTGTTGAAAAAGACAGCGCCATCCCACCGGCTATCAGGTGACGGCGTGTCATATTTGTTCCTGATGAGTTTTGTTGCAGTTGATTGATATCTCTCTTTTTCATGGTTTGGTTCTCTGTCGGTGCCGGAAATGGCAGACACCTTCATCAGCGGGTCATCATCCGGTATTTGTTATCGATAGGGATATAGCATATTGATTTAAAATATATTATCTTAAAAATAATTGTTGCATATAAAAAACGCATCTAATGTGACTTGATGCATAAAATATTTTATTTGTATCATCTGACTGATATTCATTCACTCAATAAACGCTGTTGCTAACGAATTTATTTATAAGTTGAATCAATAGGAAAGGGGCAATCACATAACAATAGTTAGATATGCATTATAGTGCTCATGGTTGATTATTATCCACTTGGAATAATCAATCCGATCAGAATAAATATTCGAATCTGAATTCAATAACGGAAAGAGACGGGTTTTGATCCTCAGAGATTGCACAGGCGCCAGACTCTTTCAATCAATTTGTTGATGACAAATTGATACACAGCAAAATGGTGAATTATGAAACAACTAACACGTTTATTGATGATACCGGCTACGGTGGTTTGTGGTGGTTTACTCAGCACTTCTTATACATACGCAGCCTCATGTTCAACCGATATCGAAAGCTGGTCTAACGGCTATCAAATGGAAATTAAGGTGAACAGCGAAAGCAGCAATTTATCTGCATGGAAAGTTCAGCTGGACTTTAAACAGTCACCGGAAATTACCAATAAGTGGAATGCAAATTTCTCCGTGTCCGGCAAAAAAGTGATTGCCTCGAATCTGGACTGGAATGGTTCCGTTCAGGCCGGTGACAGTACGTCATTCTTTATTCAGGGCAGCCACTCCGGAACTGCACCAACGGCTTCCTGTAAAGTACTCAGCACCAGCTCTGATTCTTCAGGCGGAAATGATGACAATGGTGATAATGGTGACACGGGGGGGAATGATGATAACTCAGGTTCTTCAACCTGCCCGGTCAAACTCTACGGCTGGGGAAATAATACCACCGGAGGTGGCAACGCAACACCACAGGTCGTGACTTCTTTATCTGAGCTGAGAACACTGGCAAAAGACAGTACACCGCGTGTTCTGAAACTTTCCGGGACCTTTACTACCGGCGACTCCCCGATTGAAATCGGCAGCAACAAAACCCTGATTGGCGTGGATAAGAACGCGACGATTAAAGGGGGCATCAACATCAAAAATAAATCCAACATTATTGTCCGGAATCTGAATATTCTTGGTGCAGGCAAAAACAATAAGCCGGTTGATACCATTGCATCCCGTGGTTCGGAAAATCTGTGGTTTGATCACCTGAATCTGACTGATGCAGCGGATGGCCTGCTGGATTTAACCCGCGGCACCGATAAAGTCACTGTTTCCTGGAACAAATTCTCTTATACCGATTCCGGCAATGGTCACCGGTTGGCTTTCCTGATTGGTGGTGGCTCAACTCATGGTGATACGGACACCGGTAAAAACAATGTCACTGTTCACCACAACTGGTTCGGTAATCTGGTTGATCAAAGAATGCCTCGTCTCTTGTTTGGTAAAGGCCATGTCTATAACAACTACTATTCTGCCACAGGCAACTCCTACGCGGTTGGCACAGGGTCATGGGCTTCTGCGCTGATTCAGAATAACTATTTCGATGGCGTGAAGAATCCGCACCGCTTCCAGGATAGTAATCCGTCTTATATCAAAGCCAGTGGTAACACTTATCACAACACTTCCGGTAAAAAAGAAACCGGACACGGCGGCAGTGGCAGTAATCCACCTTCTGAATGGACACCGTCTTACAGCTACTCGCTGGATAACGCATCCAAAGTTCCTGAGTTAGTGAAAGGTTGCGCAGGACCACAATAATCTGATCTGAAAGGATCACTGATCCGGCCCCGCATCGTTTTTCTGTGCGGGGTTTTTTGATGCAGGAATATGACAACCGGTTGGACAGGATTGTCATCAATATGACAATCCTGCTGACAATCAAGCCCGTGCGAACAAAAACAATAAAATTATGCTATTTAATTCAGTGGCTTATTATCAGGAACATAAATTGCTGTCACTTGTTTTTCTTATTTTTTGTTGAGGAAGCAATGACAGCACCGGAGACTGATCGCTATATCTCATTTTGTAATATTGATTGCGATAAAAATGCGGACCAACTCATTCAGATGTTGAATGAACACCTGCAGGCCAGCCATGGCGGAGAAAAATGGCTGCAATATTTCCATCACAAGCTTGAGGAGCAGCAACAAAGAGCGCACGATAATCTGCACTTTATCGGTAATCAGCTGAATATGCTGTATAAATACTTCGAAGAATGCCGGGATGAACAGGCGTCTGCACTACTTTATCAGATAGAACAGGAGTGTTGTTGAGGCATGGGGCTGAGGCAGGGAATATCCCTGCACGGCGGCGCCATACAGGGTATCTTTTCGCTCACGTTTTATACCGGAAGGAAATCACCTGTTATTTGAAGGAAATCGCATCCGGCCGGATGGCCTGATCTTTCCCTGAGAAATAAATCCGCAGATTCGCCATGCCAGCAGGCAGCTTCACGCCGGTGACCAGTGTGAGGGTGCTCCACTTGCCGTGGGTTGCCGGCAGTGAAACCTGACCGGTCAGATCCTGCTTGCCCAGCATGATTTTTATCTTGCTGCCCGAAGCCAGTCCCTGATAAGTCAGGTTGATGGTATAGGTACCGGCTGATGTCACCTCAACGGTGTATCCCAGCCATTCACCGGCGTTCACCTGTCCGACGTAAGTTCGACCTTGCACCTGATAGAGATCAACCCCTTCATCCGGACGATAGGCACCACCATGATTTTGCGGATCGCTGTCATGATAAGTATGCCCTTCACCCCCGGTTGCAAACTGATCGAAATCTTCAGCTTCGATGGTGCCGGGAATGAGATGCGTCTGATAAACCAGCTGATTGTTCTGTTGATTGAGCTGCACCGGATCTCCGGGACTCATGGGGGCACGGCGTTCTGTCAGTCCGCCCCAGCCCGGATGATCGACCTGCGTACCCGCGCGTTCGTAATAACCGGTTTTATCGATAGAAAGCTGCCATGCCCGTTCGGTCCAGAGGTATTTGTCTTGATCAAGGCCCAGCCGATCACGATAGTGACCCAGTGCCATCTCTCCTATCGGTGCTTTTTCTGCGTAGACCATGGTGCCGCGGGATGTTTTGGCCGTTGAGTTTTCAAAATACGGGTTGATTTCTTTGGAATACCAGCGGCCGCTGCGGTCCTTTTTCTGTAAAAATTCACCGTTTTGCGCCGTCGGCTCCCAGGGGATTGGCTGGTCATCATACTTGTGAACATAGGAAAGATTGTATTTGTAGAAATACTCAAGTCCGGACAGAATCCGGTGATTGAGAAAACCGTACAGATCATCTCCCTGATTCCAGGCCATTTCTGCCATGGTGACTAAAATACTGACACCTAACAGCGCGTGTCCCTGATCGCGGGAACTTTCCTGTCCCTGACCATTTGGCCAGATATAGTGGCTGATTTGTTCATTAAAGCCATAGTCATCTGCTGCGGAATCGGGCGTTCTGATTTTATATTCATCAAAAAACTCAGTGGTTTTATCGGGTTTGTCTGAGACCTTAAAAGGGCCCGCCTGATAAGGCAGATCATCATCCGGATGAGATTCGCCTTTCAGATAACGCAGTGCCCGCTGATACATGGTGTGATTATCAAGAAAAATCCCCATCGCCATTATCCCCCGGAAACCGAATAATCCCTGATTGCCATGACGCCCCGGATCACCGTTATACATATTCCAGTAAAAGGTGACCTGCTGCTGTTTGATGGCTTTTTCCGGCACGGTTGTTGTTGAATAACCGGGATAAACCAACATGTCCGAAAATGCCTGAATATCGGCTGGTTTCCAGCCGCTGTAAGTGGCTTTGATGATTTCCGCGCCTTCCAGCATCTTCCAGATCACCCGCCCGGCATCCAGCGAACGGGTACCGCCGGACTTCAGCCCGGTCAGGTGGCTCCAGCTGTTAAAAATCTCAACCGCTTTCTCTGCATGGCAGGTTTCCCCGGTAATCGCCCAGAGCAGCGCATTATGGTAGGCCGCCATCCCATCATATTTAAATTTGTCATAATTATTGCGGTTGGTGGCATCAAGCGTGGTGATACTTTGACTTCCCCTGACCTTGTAGTCACACCGGCCAAAACTGTTCACATTGTTCAGCCGTGTGAAGCTTGAAATCCAGGGTTCTTTTTTCTGTTTCACCATGTATTTCATCCGCTCCAGATCGGATAATTTATGAGAAAGACCGGGGTGGACAAACCCTTCTTTGAGAGATTGACTGACGTTTTGAGCCTGTGCGGGCAGTAAACTGCTGCATACCAGAGGAATCAAAACCTGACTGACTAATTTCATACATCTACGACCTTTTGTTGTGATATACCCAGTTGATCCACATCATCTGAAGAGATTGCTCATCAATTGATTGCAAATATATTGATTTGCACCGGAAAAGATGGCGATCAGATGATCTGGATTGGTAAGACATTGGATAACATTTGTACAAAATGTTTCAGACGAATGATGATTTTCTGGAGATATATTCAGAATCAGGCGATGAATCGCCTGATTCTGCTGTACGCTTCAGGGGGATGGAAGACCGGGTTTACGCAAGACCAGATTTACGGACAGGCCACCATATTCTGCCCGTCAAGCGTATAGTCCGGTTTCCACAGACCGGTAATGCCGGTTTGCCGGAAATAAGGACAGGCGGTATTACGGAACTCATAGCGGCTGATTTCTCCGTCTGAGCCATCCTGATAATATTCAAGGTTAAACACCGCCTTTTCATCACTGAGAAAAGTATTTTCATACACGCTGCACTCATTGTAAGCGAAGCACTGCTCATTGACGGCAAAGTCAAAATGAGTCACCAAAGTGTCCAGCTGGTTGAGATCGTTTTTCAGGCCGATACTTAAATCCCGTTTGTGGGCCTCTTGAGCCAGCCAGATATTATAAGACAGCTGATCGGCATAGCTGATCAGGCCATGGGTTTCATCTGTATTGGTGTATGCGTCGATATTGTCCGGGTCGACAGCATCACATCCTGCATCCCGGGCGAGATCCAGCCGGGCGATTATCACGGGCTGGATGATGTTTTCCAGCGCGGTTTGATCCCCTATATTCAGCCAGGTTTCACCCGGCCGGTCCTGCAGCGCGCCATCGGGAATCAGTGCATCATCTGTCAGCTGGCTGGCATCGTCCCGCCAGTCCTCTTTGGTTCCGGCGCTGAAATAACAAATCACTTTCTTATTTTGCTGCTTCAGCCGGTCAATTACACTGTTGCTGCCTGCTGCACCATCAAATAAGTCCACTTCATAAACCGGTATAGCCGCATCAATACTGAGCTGATCAAGATTTTGCAGCTGAATATGCCAGCTGGTGCCGGGGGTGGGTGTCCAGTATGCCGGCAAAGTGGTGTCTGTGTCATCGTCATCCGAATCGCCGATATTGATGTTCAGATAACAGGCCGACAGGCTTGGTAATACCACCAGCCACATTGCCACGGTTTTCAGGCGTCTGCGGCTGGCAGCGTCCTTTAAAAGTTGATACAGCATAAATCTTCCCTGCATGATTGCTCAGATCTCTGGTGTTGAGTATGGCCTGAGTTGTATTTACGGACCGGGTTATATGTACGGACCGGTTTGTAAGTACGGACTAAGTTGTATGTACGGACTAAGTTGTACGGACTGAATTGTAAGTGTGGCGCGGAGGATAACGCAATAGTGTCAGCGTCGTATCGGCTTGTTGTCAGCACTATCATAGGTATATGGGCTGGTATCGGTGAGTGATGACAGATATTTGTAGGGTGACGCGGGTTTTAAAAGAGTTTTTCGCTACATCTTAGATGTAATTGTAATAATGTTTACATATTAATGTGCTTGTGGTCACAAAATGAATCGGTTAAGTTAGAGTGATAAATATGTAAATAATTATCACTATCCCGGATAGATGATGTGTAAAAGGATGAATGATGAAACATAAACTGACACGGCTGGCGATCAGCCTGATGCTGGGACTGAGTCTCTCAGCACCTTCACTGGCAAAAACGCCTGACAATACCCTGGTTGTTGCTCAATCTCTGGATGATGTAACCAGCCTTGATCCGGCACAGGGATTTGAACTCTCTTCTGTTCAAAGCTTTAACAACCTGTATCAGCGATTGGTGCAGTCAAATCCGGATAATCCAACCGAATTGACTCCCACACTGGTTGAATCGTGGCAGGCAGAGCAGCACAGCCTGACATTTACCCTCAAAAAAGGAGCCACCTTTGCCAGTGGTAACCCGGTTCGTCCGGAAGATGTCATTTTCAGCCTGGGTCGTGTCGTCAAACTCAATCTGGCACCTTCCTTTATCCTGACGCAACTGGGCTGGACCAAAGAAAACGTAGATTCACTGATCACGAAAGTGTCTGAAAATCAGGTCAAAGTGGCCTGGAATATCGATGTCGGTCCTTCATTTGTCTTAAGTCTGCTGTCTGCGCCGGCAGCATCGATTGTTGATGCTAAAACCGTGACGTCTCACGCAAAAGGCGGCGATCTGGGACATGCATGGCTGAATGCTCATTCCGCGGGAAGTGGTCCGTTTAAGATTAAGAAGTACGTTCCGCATCAGGTTCTGATGATGGAAGCGAATACCACATCTCCGGGCGGTGCACCGAAACTGAAATATGTACTGATGAAGAATGTTCCTGATGCGGCAACCCGGCAGTTACTGCTGGAGCAGGGCGATGCCGATCTGGTGCGTAACCTGGGCACGGATCAGTATTTTTCGCTGCAAGGCAAAAAAGGTGTGGAAACCCTGAATTTGCCTTACGCTTCACTGTATTATCTGATGTTCAATGTTGCAAACAAGGCCAATCCCGACATCGGTAAGGCTGCGTTCTGGAAAGCGGCCCGGTATGCATTCGACTACAAAGGGATTGCAGAGGATTTGATGCACGGCCAGTTCCGGGTTCAGCAGAACTTTCTGCCGGTGGGCTTCAATGGTGCACTGACCGATCAGCCCTATCAGTATAACCCGGAAAAAGCGGCACAGATTCTCAAAGATGCCGGTATTCAACATCCGCACTTTAAGCTGGTGGTTTCTAACCAGCCCCCTTATCTTGATATTGCGCAGGCGCTTCAGGCCAGCTTTGCCAAAGCAGGTATTGATGTGGAACTGATTCCGGGGGTCAGCAGCCAGGTGGCGACCAATGTCAAAGCCCACAAATATGAAGCTACCCTGACGTCATGGGGGCCGGATTATTTTGATCCGCATACCAATGCCTCTGCATTTGCTTATAACCCGGAAAATGGCAGTAAAACACTGGCATGGCGGGCGAACTGGCATACACCGGCACTGAACAAGCTGACGATACAGGCGCGCGCAGAAACCGATAGTGCAAAACGGACGGCAACTTACCAGCAACTGCAACGTCAGGTGCGTGAGTCATCTCCGTTTGTGGTCGGCTTACAGAACAAGAAACTGGTCGCGTTACGTGATAACATCAAAGGTTATGTCCAGGGGATTACACCGGAAATGGTGTTCTACAAAAACGTATATAAATCTGAATAATGACTCAACACATCCAATCTTCCGGTGCTGAGCGCCGGCTTTGGACAAACCGCTTTCAGCACTGGCTGGGCGGTTTTTTGTCCTTTTTACTGACACTGCTGGGGTTGCTGGTTTTTACCTTTATTCTTTCCCGCTCAGCACCGATTGACCCGGCGCTGCAACTGGTGGGTGACCATGCCAGTGAAGCGACTTATCAGCAGGCCCGTCATCAGTTAGGGCTTGACCAGCCCCTGCCGGTGCAGTTTTTCAGTTACTTCCGGCAGGTATTACAGGGGGATTTAGGTGTTTCACAGATCACGCAACAACCGGTACTCGATGATCTGATGCGCACATTTCCTGCGACCGTTGAACTGGCTACGGTTGCGATGTTCTTTGGCGCACTGTCCGGTATTCTGCTGGCTTCGCTGGCGGTATATAAGCCGGGGAGTGTGCTGGATCATGTCGCCCGGCTGATTTCTCTGCTTGGCTATTCTGTGCCGGTCTTCTGGCTGGGGCTGCTGGGATTACTGCTGTTCTACGCTACATTGCACTGGTCTGCCGGGCCGGGACGGCTGGATGATATTTACACCTACACGATGGAATACGACAGCGGTTTTGTGCTGTTGGATGCGTTTCGCAGTGGCGACCCGGAGATTATCCTTAACGCTTTGGGCCATCTCTGGCTGCCCGTGGCGGTGCTGGCACTGTTGTCGATGGCTTCGATTACCCGCCTGCTGCGGGTGGTGATGCTGGAAGAGAGCAATAAAGAATACGTCACACTCGCGCTGGCAAAAGGGGCCACCCGCGGGCGGATTTTGTTCTCCCATATTTTTCCCAATGTGCTGGGAACGCTGATCACCATTCTGGCACTCTCTTATACCAGCCTGCTCGAAGGTGCCGTCCTGACTGAAACCGTATTCGCCTGGCCGGGACTGGGCCGCTATCTGACCAGCGCTCTGTTTGCTTCAGACACTCCTGCGGTACTGGGTTCAACACTCCTGATCGGCATTTGTTTTGTGACGCTGAATGCTTTGGCTGATGCACTGACCCGCTGGGTTGATCCGAGGACACGCTGATGAAGACATATTTAAACTTAGGCTGGCTGAGATGGTTCAATACCTTCAATTTCGGGGTGCTGCTGGTCGTCATACTGGTCCTGACGGCTCTGTTTGCTCCGTTGCTGACCCACTATGATCCCAACGTACAAAATATTGCCCAGCGGCTGGCGGCACCCGGCGCTGAACACTGGTTTGGCACCGACCGTTTTGGCCGGGATTTGTATGCCCGTGTCCTGTACGGTGCGCGGCCAACGTTGTTACTGGTCTCTCTGGTGGTGATAATTACGGTGCCGGTTGGTCTGATGATTGGCATATGCGCCGGATATCTTGGTGGCTGGACTGAACGTGGTTTGATGCGTTTAACCGATATCGTCATGTCGCTGCCCAGTCTGGTGATTGCGCTGGCACTGGTCTCGGTGCTGGGTCCGGGGCTGATGAATGGTGCGTTGGCGCTGGCTTTTACCAGCTGGCCCGCATTCGCCCGGCAGGCCAGAACAGAAACGCTGGCGCTGCGGCGCAGTGATTATCTGGCGGCTGCCAAAATGCAGGGGATTACCGGCTGGCGGTTGATCGCCGGACATATTCTGCCTTTATGTCTGCCGGGCGCGATTGTCCGGGCGGCACTCAATCTGGGCGGGATTATTCTTTCTGCCGCCGGGCTGGGGTTTCTCGGCATGGGCATTCAGCCGCCAGCGGCGGAATGGGGATCGATGGTTGCCAGCGGCAGCCGGGTGATCTTCGATCAATGGTGGGTGGCAGCCGTTCCGGGTTTTGCCATCCTGTTTGCGAGTCTGGCATTTAACCTGCTGGGCGATGGTTTACGGGATAAGATGGACCCGCGTCATGGCCGATAATAACAATCAACACGCTTTAATCGATATCAGACATTTAAATATCCGTCTGGCGAATGGTCAGACACTGGTTGAAAACCTCAGTTTCCGGATGGGCCGTGAGCGGGTGGCGCTGGTCGGTGAATCCGGCTCGGGTAAATCCCTGACCGCAAAGACCCTGATGGGACTGCTCCCTCCGGCCTGTATACCGCAGGCCGACCGGCTGGAGCTACTCGGACAACCGGTCTTATCCCTGTCGCAAAATCAGTGGTGTCGCTTGCGCGGCCAAAAAGTGGCGATGGTACTGCAAGATCCGAAGTACGCACTGAATCCGGCCCGGACCATTGGGATGCAGGTGGAAGAACCCCTCAAACTTCACCAGAAAATGAGCCGCAAAGCGCGGATTGAGAAAGTCGAATATATGCTGGATGCAGTCGGTCTGCCGGAGCCTGCAAGGTTGCGCCGTCAATATCCGCATCAGCTCTCCGGCGGAATGGGGCAGCGGGTGATGCTGGCGATTGCACTGATTAACGACCCGGAATTGCTGATTGCTGATGAACCGACATCCGCGCTCGATCATGCCGTGCGCGATCAGGTTCTGGCGCTGATTCACTCACTGGTGGAAGCACGGGATATGGGCCTGTTACTGATTAGTCATGATTTGCAGCAGGTCGCACAATACAGCGAGCGGGTGCTGGTCATGTATCAGGGGCAACTGCTCGATCAACTCCCCGCAGCAGAACTTTCGCAGGCGACACATCCTTACACCCAAACACTCTGGTCTTGTCAGCCACACCTCGACAAGCGGGGTTCGCCACTGCCGACGTTGGATCGGTTTTCACTCGACCGAATCGTACAGGAGCAACGTTATGGTCATTGATCGATCAGAAAAGGATCAATCAGGCAAGCCCTCAGCGATTCTTGAGCTGAATCAGGTCAGTGTCACGCATGTGCAGGGCCATCAGCGCAATACGGTCGTCCACGGGGTTGATCTGCATGTGGAAGAAGGAGCATGCTTCGGACTGGTTGGTCCCTCCGGTTGCGGCAAGTCATCGCTGCTGTGGGTACTGGCCGGATTGAATCCGCACTGGCAAGGTCACATCCGTATGCTGGGTCAGGCCCTCAAGCCCGGACAGATATTTCAAGGGGATTTACGTCGGGAAGTTCAAATGGTATTTCAGGATCCATACGCCTCGCTGCACCCGAAACACCGTCTGCGCCGGACACTGGCCGAGCCACTGAAACGGCTCGGGATGCGTGATATTGATGATCGTATTGAGACGGGTTTCAAACAGGTCGGTTTAAGCAGTGCGATGATTGATCGCTATCCGCACCAGCTTTCCGGCGGTCAGCGTCAGCGGGTGGCAATTGTCCGCGCTTTGCTGCCACAGCCCAAATTACTGCTGCTTGATGAGCCGACTTCTGCGCTGGATATGTCCGTGCAGGCTGAAATTCTCAATTTGCTCAATGAACTGAAAGCACAACATCAGCTGACGATGGTTTTGGTCAGCCATGATCCAAATACAATTGATTATATGTGTGATGCTGCGATGATGATGAAAGCTGGCCGGATTGCTGAATACCGGATTTATTGATTTTTCATAGTGTTACCAGGTTTTGACCATCAGTGAGCTTTTTGATCACCGGTGGTCAAAAAGTCAGAGCAGTGTTTGTCCGGCCTGCTGAAAAAACAGCACAAATGAGGAAGATAAGATGATTCAACAGCAACAAAAAACATACACTGATGGTGATATCACCATGCACGGACAATTCATCCGCGATGATCAACAAACAGCACCGTTACCGGGCGTTTTGATTGCCCCTTCATTCCGTGGACTCAGTGATTTTGAAATTGAGCAGGGAAAGGCGCTGGCAGCACTGGGTTACGCGGTCCTTGTGGTTGATTATTATGGGGACGGGCGCTTGACGACTTCTCCGGAAGAAGCGACGGCATGGAAAAATGAACTCGATAACAATCGGCCGGTTTTTTGCCGGCGGATGCTGGCAGCACTTAACGCATTACGTGCCATGGATGGTGTCGATGCACAGCGCACCGGGGCGATGGGTTACTGCTTTGGCGGGAAAGGCGTGCTTGATCTGGCGCGTAGCGGTGAGTCTTTTTCTGCTGCTGTATCGCTTCATGGCGTGTATGATGCCCCGAGCGATGCGAAACCAGAAGATTTACCCCGTATTCAGCCTGCGGTGTTGATTCTTCATGGATACGACGATCCGTTGTCACCACCCGAGTCTGTAGAGAGGCTCAGTCAGGAGCTGACCGCGCGTTGTTCAGACTGGCAAATTCTGACCTTTGGTCATACCGGTCATTCTTACACCAACCCCAAAGCTCAAAATCCGGGTTTTACTTATCAGCCGGTTTCAAACCAGCGCTCATGGCGTGTATTGACGGAGTTTTTTGCGGACGTTTTTTAAGACGAGCGATTTTAAGGCGAGTGAGCTTCTGATATCGGTGGGTTCTTTGGGTAGAGAACGTGGGCCGTCAAAATTTTAAAACATCATCCCTTGCAGAGGCGTTTAATCTTGTGCAAGCCCTTTTTCTGTCAGACGGTATTTCTGCAAAGGGGTGTTTGGTTTATCAGGAAAGGTCATTTCGATCAGGCCATTTTCCAGTGCGGATTTCAAATAACGTTCACGGAATGATTTGCGATCTTTAAGTGAAAGTGCCTGCTGTAATTCATCCCGGTTGTAGTTTTTTCCCGGTTGATTCATCGCTTTCAGTAAGGCATTCACTTGGGGGGTAACTTGAGGGGTATCTTGGGGGGGGTGATGTGAGGATGCAACTTCGATCGTTTCTAAAATGATCTTGAGCACCAGTTCAATCAATGGTGCAGAATCATCCTGGATGTATGAGTGAGTGGTATTTTGCCAGGAGCGGACAAAACCAGATCCAGATTCAAACCAGAATCCTTCAATTTACAGCCTCTATACTGGCAGTGACCAGAGATTACGGATCCTGACGGTTATGCAGAACACGTATCACTTCAACCCGGTCATTGAAAGCCCGATAGAAAATCGTGTGACTTTTGATGGAATGACTGCGTAAATCTGGCAATAAATCATGTCGCAGCTGCCCGGTTGAGGGATATTCCATCAGAATAGAAAGGACGATTTGATGGTGTCGATATATTTGCTGGATTTTATTGTCCCCCAGCGATTCACACCAAATTGCCAGATGTGCTTCAGGTCTGATTGTGCAATCGGTGAAATGAATAACTTCATTACTGATATCAATTAACTTTTGATATTGTTAAACAGAGCATCGAGTGATGCTTTGGAATCAATCTCGACGCCTTCACCACGGTTAAGTTGTTCCAGTCCGGTATTTAATTGCTGACGAAGCTGGGCAACTTTCAGTTCCCGAACCCAGTCTTCATGCGTTTCCATAAAACGCAGTGCTTCGCGGATCACTTCACTGGCATTATTGTACAGACCACTTTCAACTTTAGCTTTCACGCGAGCCTCCAGTTCGGGAGTTAATGAAATATGCATAATGACGGATCTCCACTGAACAAAACTATTGAGATCATAGTTGGACTGACAATGATTATCAATCTTTGGATCTGTCAGCCGACAAAGGCTGATCATGTTCAGGAAGTGTATAAGAAGCATCTTATGACAGGAAGTACACCTGGTAAACCGTGGTTTTGACTGGATATTATCCTTTGCGGAGGATCACTGTTTTTGGTGAAAAATTTATGTTTGCAGAGTATGAGAGCTTTTGAGTCTGTTCAACAGACATCGGATCATGTGTGGTTAAATCTACACCCGGATGGCGATTGAAGCACGCTGGTTAACCCAGACACTGAATGAACGGATTGGTTCGATGCAGAACCATCCTGGATGTCTGAGTGAGTGGTATTTTGCCTGGAGCGGACAAAACCAGATTCGAACTCAAAATCTGACCGTCCACATGTTCAAAATGCCTGCCCCGACAGAGACTTCAACCTCTCCATGACTGCCGGGATTTCAGCCGCTAACCGGAGCAGTTTATCCATTGCGTCTGATTGCATCACATCATCCGCTTCATATTTGGAGAAAGCGACCGGGCCACCACCGAATACACGGGCGGCTTCTCTCTGATTTAATTGCCATTGCTTACGTAACTTGCGGACTTCAGCGCCGGTCAGTAATCCCTGAACCTGTTTTTTAAAGGCGATCATAGCGCGTTTATTTTGCCGGGCATCGGTCGCATTTGCCTGTTCACACCCACAGCCATCACATACCGAATAATAGCTTTTTATGGTGCCTTTTATTCCCTGATGTTCAACTTCTGTCAGTTCATATTCAGAATGAAGGAAGCCTGATTCACAGATGGGGCATAATTGTTTTTTCATATTTGTTCCTCTACTGCGATGGGTGACAGGAAACCAGTAACAGGATTTTCTCGTTCCGGGTGACTGCAAACTTGACATAGTATTCAAAGCGTATTGTTTTTCTTGCATATTCAGCCCATTCATTCCGATATAACCGGTATCCGTCACAGGCCGCACAAGGGCCATTGGGTTTCTGTACACACCATTCTGAACTGATGTAAGTGCCCAATATGATCGCTTGCCTTATTAAGAGTCGTACTTCGTCCATTTCAAGAGCTAAGTTTGCAACGTCCCGGATACATTTGCGTGTCCACAACCGGGTGTGATGGTCACCTGCGTCCAGTATCTCCAGAACTTTTTCTTTCGGGTAAAGCGGTCCGTTGAGATAAAGACGGCTTTCACCAACATCTGCTGGTGGTTGCTGCTTAAAAGCACTGATATTGATTTTATTATTTACCATTATGGTAACTTATTCCAGTTGTTTTTATGTGAATGAGTCGTGTTTGTTGCGGCACAGTTCTCCCTGATTTCTGGAAGGGAATGGTTTTATAGAAACGGAAGAACCTTGGATATCCCCATGTTTTTCAGGCTGAAAGCTTTGGTTTAGGTGCCATTGAAAATATCGTACTCAGGATGAATAAGTGAATAAATATCAATTGGTTGGGAAGTTATTGTTGTGCGTGAGGGTTTGGTTTTTGGTGAAAAATTTATGTTTGCAGAGTATGAGAGCCTTTGAGTCTGTTCAACAGGCACCAGATCTGGTGTAGTTTTCACCCACCTTCACTGATTCCATCAGCATCCTCACATGAGACCCAATTCCTTTTGTTTGATGACATCATTTACCCGAACCATTTACAAATCAAAGTATTTTTTAAATGCTGCCTGGCCAGATTTGGTAATACGAACCTCACGGTATCCGGGGACCCGTTCTATCCATTTATTCTCTTCAAAACACTGAAAAAGAGCCGCGCCAGCATAGCCGCCAAGGTGAAACTTTCGTTCGCTCCAGTCTAAACATGCGCTGCACTTTTTACGTTTAGTTTTGTTGTCGGTCGGGATGCCTAACCGGGCAAATTGTGCTTTACCCTTGCTGGTTAACGCGTCACCAAGGCTTGTAATCCATTTATGTTTCAATAAGTAGTCGTATATTTTTACCGCCACTTCGCCAGCAAGATGATCGTAACATGTTCGTGCCTGTTGGAGTTCAGCAGGAACCCGGGATTTGGGCGCTTGAATGGCTCCAAAAGAAATCCCCATCATGGTCTCAAGTAATGCCGCGATACTCGCGCTATAGAGACGAAAATAACGATGACGCCCTTGTGAGAGACAAGTAATGAGTTTTTCTTTTTGCAGACGGGATAAATGGCCGCTGGTCGTCGAGGGTGCGATATCTGCAACTGCACTGAGTTCAGTCGCCGTCCATGCCCGGCCATCCATCAGTGCACAAAGAATTTTCATCCGTGAAATATCAGACATGGCTGCTGCCAGCGCAGCCATGGATGTCTCTTGTTGATAGTGATCTTCTGTTTGCGGCATTGGTTGATTTTTCATGTCAGGGAGCCCGGTTCAGCGTAACTTTTTTGCGACTGTATCATTATCTGTGATCGGGTTCAGCTGATTCGAATGCGTATTCTCTGATCAGGTTGAGCACCCGGATATGGTAACCAGAGAAAATAGTGTCTCTTCCTTCATGCTGCGCAGCCTGATGTAATACGTTTTGTTTCCATTGCATGATTGAGGCTTCACTTTCCCACCATGAGAGCGATAAGAACTTGTGTGGATCGGTCACGCTGTGAAAGCGTTCAACAGAAATAAAACCATCGACATCGCTGAGCAGTGGTTTGAGCTGTGCGGCAAGATCAAAATACCGGGCCTGTTTTTCCGGTACGGCTTTGGCTTCAAAAAGAACGGCTATCATCTTTTTTCCCTCATTGAGTGATTCACTCCGGATGATAGTGTTTTGAAAAACAGGTTACTTCGGTGATGAGCGAAATATACAGGGAGAGCTGGAGAAATAAAGCCGAAAAATAAAGTGCCTGTCCCCACAGGAATCTCTTTGCTGGTTGCCACTGCTCGAAATGTTCATATGCCTTGTTCTTTGCTGTAACTGATATGTCGGTAAAGGATGAAATAGAGTGGTTTTCTGCTTATTGAGCTCTTTTCCATGTTGCGGAGAAGCGATTGCAGATTCAATATCCGGCCTTATTTTTTGTTGATTCAGAGTATTGTCATGGATAATCCTATATCTCAATCTCCATCATCAAGTCTTTTGTTGAGCAGGGCATTTGGTAAAAATATACATTGTAGTCTATATAGATTCAGGTCTATAATAAACCCGAACATAAAATAATAAGAAGAACAAATTATGTGGAACGTCGTATTAAGACCTATGTTTTTGGCGTGGTTTCAATCACTGTCCAGCGAGGATAAAGTAAACGTCAGGGCTTCGCTGGAACTCTTAAAAGAAAAGGGGCCGAATTTACCACGCCCTCATGTTGACACACTCAGCAATACAAAACTTAAGAAGCTTAAAGAGCTGAGAGTACAAAGTCATGGTAAACCTCTTCGGGTGTTTTTTGCGTTCGATCCCGAGCGTCGGTGCGTCGTGCTTTGCGCAGGGGACAAAACAGGGGATAAGAGGTTTTATAAAAAGATGATTCCGATAGCAGAAGATGAGTTTAAGGAACATCTACAGGAGATAGACAATGAAAAGTCAAACACTTGATGCGTTAGACGCTTTGATGACAGATGATGAGCTGGCTCAGGCAAAAGCGAAAGCTGAATCAATGCTTTTCGAGTTAAATTTGGCTGAGTTTCGCCGTATTGTCCAGAAATCGCAGACAGAAGTTGCTGATATTATGGGGGTTAAACAGCCTACAGTGGCTAACCTTGAAAAGAATGGCAAAGATGTCAAATTACTGTCCTTGAAACGTTATATTGAAGCATTGGGTGGCAAATTAAGACTGGATGTTGAATTGCCTGATGGTACGCATCGGGGCTTAGATATTTAGATTAACGTTATCATTGCCTTGCAGTAAGCTCCATGTCTGGGCATAGTCCTGAATAACACTCAGTACGGTTTGACTTTGTTCATTGATTAACTGTTGATTGTTTAGTGTTTGGGAGAGTAAATTAATGACTTGTTCGAATTCAACACCTTGCTCTGTTAGTCGTTGTTGATTCAAGGTGTAACTTTGGGTCTGTTCAACAGGCACCGGATCAGATTTTACGGGCGTCCTGCCCGGAAAATCCTGAAACCCTCGTCCTTAGGGTTTCTCCCTCATACAGCGTTCAAATCACCACAGAGTCCAAACTTTGTTTTTCAAACAGCGACTACCAAATTCAAATAAACAAATAACCAAAGGACAAACCGTCAGGACGACGGTTTGAAGCTTTTCAGGACAGGAAGTCCTTAAAAGCTGATCCTGACCCGCGCACTGAGAAGCTAAATAAAAAAGGAATTTTTGGTCCGTTTTTGTTCCTTCAAAAATGGACTTGGCCGCGTTCGAAAAAGGTAAAGGAATCGATAAAGGCAGGCGCGGACGAAACCCGATCCGGACTTAAATTGACCCCGTTCGATGAAGCCAGAGAAATCGACAAAGGCAGGCGCGTACCAAACCTGATCCGAACCCCGAATCAACCCTTGATCCGCGCTAAACAAATCTCCTCAACTAACCCCCGCAACTTCTCCACCTCCCCGGAAAGATAAACCAGCTCGTCTTCCGTAATCTGATAATGCTCCGAATACCGGCCTTCCACATAAGCACGCCTCAGCCGCTGCATACTGCGACGGTGAAACTTGGTATCCATCGGGAAAATATCGCCAAAGCGTTTATCCAGCTGCATGCAGTAGTTTTTCAGCTTGATTGGATTATGCATTTTGGGCAAATAGTTTTTGCAGGTGAGCAGAGCGCAGGCAAGCAAAGCTTCAGTGGCTTGATGAAGGTCGAATGCACTACTTGCAAGGCTGAATTCTGGATTATTAAAAGTTAGTTTGAATTTCATCAGGCCTTCATTGCCTTTTTGAAACCATAAATCAAAATACTTCTTGGAAATGGCTTGTTTCTCTTCCTCTGATAAATTCCCCGGCCGCGCCAGCTCCCGCGTGCCTTCACTGAAGATTTCAATCCCTTGCTCACGAATGTCTTTAAAGAAGTAACGGCCTTCATGAAGCCAATCGTTCACCTCTTGCAGTGTATGAACAATCACACCCACCGGAATATCCGCAATGCGCCGGGCAATCCGGTCATCCACCAGATGCCAGAGTTTATGGTCATCCACTAAATCCATTTGATTCACGATCACCAGAATATCGTAATCGCTGACATATCCGTTCTCCGGGTCATACACCCACGGCGTGCGCCCCTGAGCATCCGGCTGGCGGGCATAGCTGCCAAACAGAATGATTTTATAAATCTTAAACCCTTGCTTGCCTTTATACGCGGCAGCGGCTTCATCCACGGCATCACGGATCAGCGACGCCACCGCATGGATCTGCTGTTGGTTGGATTCAGGAAGATGGTCAAGGCTTTGATTCATAGGATCTGATTTCAATGGGTATGTGCAAGGATTTGAAAAGGATACCGTAGATGCGGGGGAAAAGGGAGGGGTGGGTACGAAGTTGGAGAATGATTTCAATAAAATATACATAGACTAAAATGTTGTATTTGCTTTAAAAGTCTCAGTTTTGATGTAATTGATATGTTGCCGAACAATTAGAAGATGTGAGCTATTTTGTATATCTGTCTCAGACTTTTGTTGGATAAATCAATGTAATGTGACTTTTATTCGGTACAATATCGCCAATTTATCTTGGATAACCTGTATTTTTGAGAAATCAATGGCTAAGAAACCATCAATAAACAAGAAAGAAAAATCATTTGAAGAAACACTCTGGGATGCAGCAAACAAGCTGCGTGGTAGTGTTGAATCGTCAGAATACAAACACATCGTATTAAGCCTGATATTCCTCAAGTTCATCAGTGATACGTTCGAGAAGCATCGCCAAAAGCTGATTGATGATGGCTATGAAGCTCGAATTGATATGGTTCCTGCCTACACCAAAGATAACGTTTTTTACCTACCAGAAGAGAGCCGTTGGAGCTTTGTTCAGCAAAACGCTAAACAAGAAGATATTGCTCTAAAGATCGATACAGCATTAAGCACCATCGAAAAAACCAACAAAGCACTGCAAGGTGCATTGCCTGATAACTATTTCTCTCGTCTTGGTTTGGATGTCAGCAAACTATCTGCACTGATCGATGTCATTAACAACATCGACACCCTAGCGAATCCGCACGAAGATGTGGTGGGCCGAGTCTACGAATATTTCTTATCTAAATTTGCGATTGCAGAAGGTAAGGGGAAAGGCGAGTTCTATACGCCAAAGAGTATCGTAAACCTGATCGCAGAATTGATTGAGCCATACAAAGGTAAAATTTATGACCCTTGTTGTGGTTCGGGCGGTATGTTTGTTCAGTCAATGAAGTTCATTGAGAACCACAAAGGCAACAAAAAAGACGTTTCTGTGTATGGTCAAGAGTACACAGGTGCAACCTACAAACTAGCAAAAATGAACCTCGCTATTCGTGGTATCTCTGCCAACCTTGGCGCAGCCGCCAAAGATACCTTTGCCAATGATCAGCACGAAACTCTTAAAGCTGATTTTATTATGGCAAACCCGCCATTTAACCAAAAAGACTGGCGAGCTTCCGATGAGCTGGTTGATGATTATCGTTGGGATGGCTACGAAACACCACAAACAGGTAATGCCAACTATGGTTGGATTTTGCATATGGTTTCCAAGCTGTCTGAGAACGGAGTGGCAGGATTCATTCTAGCTAACGGCGCATTGTCTGGTGATGGTACAGAAAAGGCTATTCGTCAGAAACTTGTCGAGAATGGCTTAGTGGAAGCGATCATCATTCTGCCGATGAAGATGTTCTATACCACCGATATCAGTGTGACACTTTGGGTTATTAATAAGAACAAGAAAGAGCGAACGGTTCCACACGAAGATCTGATTCGTCATTACCGTAACCGTGAAGACAAAGTTCTGTTTATGGACTTACGTAAACACGGTGAACCATTCGAGAAAAAGTACGTTCAATTCTCTCCAGAAAAAATCTCTGAAATTGCTGAAACACTTCACACTTGGCAGGAAGTACGAGCCGAAACCGAATACAAAGATATTGCTGAATATTGTTACTCTGCGACTAAAGAAGAGATCGCAGCAAAAGACTACTCATTAGTGCCAAGTAAATACATCGAATTTAAGAATCACGATGAAGATGTCGATTTTGACCAGAAAATGAGTCAAATGCGAGATGACTTTACAACGCTATTGAAGCAAGAAGAGAAGTCTAAATCCGAACTTTTATCTGTATTTGAAGAGTTGGGCTATGAGATCACACTATAAGCGTATTGGTGATTACGTCACCCAAATCAAATTAAAAAATACGGATGACTCCATCTCTTCGCTTAAAGGGATAAACATCAATAAGCACTTTATGCCTTCGGTTGCTAACATCAATGGTACAGATCTAAGCAAGTACCGAGTAGTTAAGAAAAATCAATTTGCATTTAACCCAATGCACGTTGGCCGAGATGAAGTGTTGCCCATTTCAATGCTTGAAGATGATGAACCAATCATTGTATCGCCAGCATATGTAGTTTTTGAGGTAAAGGATGAAGAAGAGCTTTTACCTGCATATCTAATGATGTGGTGCAGACGTTCGGAGTTCGACCGAAACGCTTGGTTTATGACTGATAATAGTGTCCGTGGTGGTTTCAGTTGGGCTGATTTCTGCGATATGGAATTACCAGTCCCATCTATCGAAAAGCAGCGTGAAATCGTGCGTGAATACAATGTGCTGAATGACCGTATTGCACTCAACCAACAACTTACTCAAAAGCTAGAAGATACAGCTCAAGCTATTTACAAACAGTGGTTTGTAGATTTTGAGTTCCCGATATCAAAAGAGTATGCAGAGTCCATCGGTAAGCCTGAACTAGAAGGGAATCCTTACAAGTCTTCAGGTGGTGAGATGGAGTATAGTGAACAGCTTGAGGGTGAAATTCCGCTCAACTGGGAATGTGGAAAAATCCAAGACTATATAGTGATTAATTATGGTAAATCATTGCCTGAATCTAAACGCATTGCAGGTGAGTATGGGGTTTATAGTTCGGCTGGTCTGACAGGTTCACACAATACTTATCTAACTGATGAGTCAACGATAATAATAGGTCGAAAAGGGACTATTGGTAAACTGTACTATGTGCAAAATCCGAGCTTTTGTATTGATACAGCATACTACATCAGAGAGTCGGACTCTCAATTTCCTTTGTCATTTACGTATCGCATATTGTTAGGTTTGAATCTACCAGAATTAAATGAAGATTCCGCTGTGCCAGGTCTGAATCGAAATACAGTTTATGACTTGCCAGTGGTAAAACCCATCTCAAATGTTCTAGATGAATACAATGAGGTTTCTGGAAAGATAACCACTCATAAAAACAATTTACAGGCAGAGATAAGCTCACTTTCGCAACTAAAAAGATTTATTAATACAAAAATGTCAAAGGCTTAATCTATGAAATTCACAGAAGAACGGCTAGAACAAGCCATTATTGAACTGCTAGGGAAAGAAGGCTATCCACATACTCGTGGTGAGATGATTAAGCGAGCACCTGAAGATGTGCTGATTAAGTCCGATCTTCGTGAATTTCTAGCCAAACGTTACCAAGCGGAAGGTATTACAGCTTATGAGATAGAGCAAATCATCCATAAGCTTGAGTATCTTCCTGCTTCAGATCTCTACGATACCAACAAAGCCATCATGAAGTTTGTCTCTGATGGCTTTTTGCTCAAGCGTGAAGATGCAAGCCAGAAAGATTTATACATTCAGCTTATCGACTATTCATCGGTCGCTGGCGCTTCCCTTAGCGCTGAAGGCTCTGTCTCACAAGATAACAATATCTATCGCATCGTTAATCAAATGGAGATACAAGGCTATGAGCAGCGTATCCCTGACGGGATTCTTTACATCAATGGTTTGCCATTGGTGGTATTTGAATTTAAGAGTGCTATTCGTGAAGATGCGACTATCTATGATGCGTATAAACAGCTTACCACTCGTTATGATCGAGATATCCCTGAACTATTCAAATACAACACTCTGTGTGTGATTAGTGATGGTGTGAACAGCAAAATGGGGTCGTACTTTGCCCCATACGAGTTCTTTTACTCTTGGCGTAAAATTACGGGTGAAGAGAAGCTAGACAAAGACGGTATTGATTCACTGTTTACGATGATCAGCGGCTTGTTTAACAAGAAACGACTCACTGATGTTATACGTCACTTTATCTACTTTCCTGATACTTCAAGCAAACAAGAAAAGATTGTTTGTCGTTATCCTCAGTATTACGCAGCAACAAAGCTTTTTGCCAATATCAAACAACATATGAAGTGCTTTGATGAGCACGGTAAGTTGGTGAGTGATGACCCTCTTCGTGATGGGAAGGGTGGTACGTATTTTGGTGCGACTGGTTGTGGTAAGAGCTACACCATGTTGTTCTTATCTCGTCTACTGATGAAAGATGTCGAATTGGGTAGCCCAACCATCATTCTCATCACTGACCGTACCGATTTGGATGATCAACTTTCAGGTCAATTCACCAATGCAAAAAGTTACGTGGGTGATCAAAACATCATTAGCGTAGAGAGCCGTGCTGAACTTCGAGAACACCTGAAAGGGCGTAAAAGTGGCGGTGTATTCTTAACTACCATCCATAAATTTACGGAAGATTTGGAATTGCTGACGGAGCGAACCAACGTCATTTGTATCTCGGATGAAGCGCATCGCAGCCAAACCAATTTAGAACAGAAAATTACCGTTACTGAAGACGGCGTGAAAAAGACTTACGGCTTTGCTAAGTATCTTCACGACTCTTTACCAAACGCTACCTATGTCGGTTTTACTGGTACACCGATTGACGCAACGTTGGATGTATTTGGTGCGGTTGTCGATAGCTACACAATGACAGAATCGGTTTACGATGAAATTACTGTTCGTATTGTATATGAAGGCCGAGCTGCAAAAGTGCTACTTGATGGTCGCCAGCTTGATGAAGTCGAAAAATACTATAAAGCCTGTGAAGACGCTGGAACAAACGAATATCAAATAGATAAAAGCAAAACGGCTATGGCGAGTATGTCTACCATACTAGGCGATCCAGATCGTATCAAAGCCATAGCGAAAGACTTTGTTGAGCATTATGAGAATCGTGTTGAAGAAGGGACGACTCAAAAAGGCAAAGCAATGTTCGTTTGTAGCAGTCGTGAAATCGCCTATCAATTGTATAAAGAACTGCTTGAGCTTCGCCCTGAGTGGGATGAAGTAAAAGTCTGTGAAGACGGTACAACTCTATCAGAAAGTGAATCGAGACAAGTGAAGCCGATGGAACGAGTCAAGATGATTATGACTCGTAACAAAGATGATGATAAAGCTCTGTGGAACAAACTCGGTAACAAAGAGTATCGCAAAGAGCTGGATCGTCAGTTTAAAAATGGTAAATCGAACTTCAAAATCGCTATTGTGGTTGATATGTGGTTAACGGGCTTTGATGTGCCGTTCCTCGATACCATCTACATTGATAAGCCTTTGCAAAAGCATAATCTGATCCAAACCATTTCGAGAGTAAACCGTAAATTTGAAGGTAAAGAGAATGGTCTGGTAGTCGATTACATCGGCATAAAAAAACAGATGAACCTTGCACTTTCCCAATACACAGCAGGGCAAGATCAGAACCTGGAAGACATTAAACAGTCGGTCATTATCGTTAAGGATCACCTGAGCCTGTTGGATGGGCTGTTCCATCAGTTCGATTCTAAGCCCTACTTCAATGGTACGCCATTAGAGCAGTTACATTGCTTAAATGCCTCGGCTGATTTTGCACTTAGAACCAAGAAGTTTGAAAAGACGTTTATGGATCTGACCAAACGTCTTAAATCTGCTTATGACATTTGTGTAGGTAGTAGTGAACTGACCAAAGAGCACAAGGACAAGATTCACTATTATCTAGCGGTTCGAACCATCGTATTTAAAATAACTACGGGTGGTGCGCCAGATGTAGAGCAAATGAACCGCAGAGTAAGAGATTTGGTTAAAGATGCTCTGATCAGTGATGGAGTCGAAGAGATCTTTAAGCTGGGCGAGAAAGACGGTGGTGAGATTGATATTTTTGATGATGATTATCTTGCCAAGCTGGAGATGGTCAAACAGCCAAATACAAAACTGCAACTGCTTCAGCAAATGCTTGCTAAAGCGATTGGGGAATTTAAAAAGACCAATAAAGTGAAAGGTGTCGATTTCACCAAGAAAATGAATATGTTGGTGGAAAAGTACAATGAGCGTGACGAGAAGGATGTACTTCGCTCGGAAGTTATTAATGATTTCTCTGATGAAATTATTAATCTTTACAATCAACTCCGTGAAGAAATGGCTTCATTTAGCGAGTTAGGGATAGACTTTGAAGAGAAAGCCTTCTACGACATTTTACTCTCTCTGGCCCATAAATATGACTTCACTTATCCGGAAGACAAGCTGTTGGAGCTTGCGAAACAAGTGAAAGTTGTCATTGATGACAAGGCTAAATATACCGATTGGAATAAGCGGGATGATATTCGGGCTGAATTACATTTTGATTTAATCATCTTGCTTGATGAGTGGGGTTATCCTCCGATTGACCGGGATGAAGTATACAAAGAGATTTTTGAGCAGGCTGAAAATTTTAAAGCTCATCGTTCTGTTTCGTAAACTTTGAAAAGATCAGAAACATCCGGGAAAAACAAATATAACTCGGGGTTAATTCTGAGAAAATGTAGAAATAAGCTGTACATAAAGTATTTAATTTAAATTAGTTAGGTCAGTGGCTGGGGATATTATTGTGATAAGTATAAATCAGGTTCAGGCATTGCTCAGAGCTCAAATCAATTTAAACAATCTGACTTTGAGTGAAAGTGAAATTATTGAAAGCGCCCAGAGAATACGGGACGTTATTGCCGGGGAAATGGAGTATCCCGATTGGGATACAAGAGATGAGATCATCGCAACTATTCAATTTGAAATCGCGAAAACAAGCAATAATGAATCCTTTATTGCATCAATGACTGATGAATTAATCTCATTGGCAAAAAAAGCTGAACGTTGTGGATGGTTTGTTGGTGCTATGTATGGAAAAGATGATCAGCTTCCCCGGTTTCTTGATGAAGGGATTTGGCAGAATGGTTATGAGGATAAGTATCTCGATTTAGTGCGCTCTATGGCCGTTGGAGACCGGATAGCCATAAAGTCTGCTTATACGAAAAAACGTAATTTACCTTTTGATAATCAAGGGCATTTTGTTTCTGTGATGGCGATTAAAGCTATTGGAACGATTGTCAGAAATATGAATGATGGGCAGACGGTTGAAGTTGAATGGGACAAAGCTTTCTCAGAACCACGTGAATGGTATTTTTACACGGGTAGAAGCACCATCTGGAAAGTCGATGATCATCATTGGATGAGCGAAGCGCTACTTGATTTTACTTTTGACAATAGGCCTCAGGATTATAAACGGTTTTGTGAAGCACCCTATTGGAAAGAGCGTTTTAGTCAGAATATTAAACAAGATACCCGCTTTAAATGGACTCGTTTTTATGAGGCCTTTGCATCAGCTTTACGCCAACATCAGGATAATCGTACGAAACTGACTCAATTTGTGACTAAACTTGCTGAAGAATTTGAACTGTCTTATATCCATGGAAAAAATCTAAAGGATATTTGTCCGTTTACCGTGATGGGAATTTTTAACCGGGGGATGACTGAGCAAAACCGGAAGGCAATTGCGGAAACGTTGGCCTTGTTTCTCGGGGTTGATGAATCATTGCCAGAATCCTTTGAGGGGATTCCTGTGCTGAATAATCAGAAATCATGGTTCTTTGCTGGTGAGCATGAGCGGCAAGATACTGATATTGATCATTTATGGTCTTTGTTTTCGGTTGCTCAGGACTTTTCAGATGAGCCCAATGATGAGAAGCAGCAATTATTTATCGACTTTTACAATAATGTCTCTGCTCAAAAAGGGGTTGGCTGGAACCTGTCGATGGGGCTTTACTGGATCCGGCCATGGCATTATTTACCTTTAGATGCGCAATCACGATCTTACTTTGCGTCGCTTGGTTTGAAGCTTGACAGAAATGGAGCAAAAGGAAGGTGTTCCGGTGCCGATTATCTGAAAGCCATGGAAGACTTAGACGCCAGATTTAATGAAGAAAAATTCCCAGTAAACAGTTTTCCTGAATTTTCTTTGAAAGCATGGCAAATACCTGTGAAACCAGAGGTGAAACCAGATAGCTGGAAGGCTTTGATTCTGGAGCGCATTAAAGCGTTATGTTGTGAACAGAACTCAGAAACATTTACCCGTGAACAATTTCATCACCGTTACCTTCCTGAATTAAAATCGCTTTTTCCTGAGAATAATTCACCAGATATGACGATAGATCGGCAGATGCAAATTCTGCGTGATGAACATATCGTTGGCTTTCTTGAAAGAGGGCAATATGAATGGTATGGATTTGAAGAAGAATCTGAACCATCAGCTAAACCAGAAGCTTTTGATAAATATTCCGTGGATGAAGTGATTCAGGATGGATGTTTTCTGGGTAAAAGAGAGATTACCGCACTTGTAAAACGTCTCAGGGATAAAAAGAATCTGATTTTGCAAGGAGCGCCGGGAACGGGTAAGACTTGGCTGGCGAAAAGACTTGCTTTCGCATTAATCGGTGAAAAACGAGAGAATCATGTAACAGCGGTGCAGTTTCATCCGAATTTATCATATGAAGATTTCATTCGCGGTTGGCGTCCGACAGGTGATGGTCAGTTATCTTTATGTGATGGGCCGTTTCTTGACGTTGTAAAACAAGCGAAAGAAGAGCCTCAGCAGACTTTTGTCATTGTGATTGAAGAGATTAACCGAGGAAATCCAGCTCAAATCTTTGGTGAAATGCTGACATTGCTCGAAGCCGATAAACGAACACCGAATGAGGCTCTGTCACTGAGTTATTCCAAAGATGGCGAAGAAAAGATTTTTATTCCCGGAAATCTTTATGTGATTGGCACCATGAATATTGCTGATCGCTCTCTGGCATTGGTGGATTTAGCTTTGCGGCGACGGTTTGCATTTATCAATCTGACACCTGCTCTGGGTGATACCTGGCGGCGCTG
The DNA here is from genome assembly GCF_024346755.1 of Vibrio aerogenes. NCBI lineage: Bacteria > Pseudomonadati > Pseudomonadota > Gammaproteobacteria > Vibrionales > Vibrionaceae > Vibrio > Vibrio aerogenes. The sequence continues at coordinate 1,151,500 of NZ_AP024861.1, forward strand.
GGTGATGAAAGAAAATAATATTGATGAGAGTTTCCTCAGACAAATTGAATCCAGACTGATTGCTTTAAATCAGCAGATATCTGACGATCCGAAGTTAGGGAAACAGTTCCAGATTGGTCACAGTTATGTCACCCCTTCTTTTCACAATACGATCGAAGACCCAAACCAATGGTTTAAAGATGTAGTTGAGACTGAGATTTATCCACTCCTGGAAGAATATTGGTTTGATTCAATGACAGATGCGAAAAATGCAAGAAAAGCATTGTTAGAGGGTTTATGAGCCAAACCAGCAATGATCTCCGGGGCTATGTTGGAAAAATACCAGTGAGAAATCTGTGGCTGTTGATGCTTTATGCATCTGAGACGAGATTTCTTATTCCTCAGTTATCCAGTGATGAAATATCTGTTGATAATCCTGCAAATCTTATTGCAGAAGTATTGTGTGATTTGGTTAAACATCGGCTTAAGAAGAATTTATCCTCTGCTTTTGTCACTTCGGAACGGGAAGTTAACCGGGTTCGGGGCCGGATTCATTTGTTGAAGTCCGAACGCCGGATGTCATTGGCGAAAGGGAAAATTGTTTGTTCGTTTGATGAGTTGACTCTGGATTCAGAGCGTAATCGTTATATTCGTTCTGCATTAGATCGTTTGGTTTTGATGGCAGATAATAAACAGCTTTCCATGAAATGCCACTATCTTTCCCGTAGGTTTCAGGATATGGGAGTTAATGGTGTTGTTTCTCATGGTTATCGACCCAGTCGACAGGGATTTGCCAGACATGAGAGTGATGATCGTGAGGTGTTGGAAGTCGCAGAACTTGCTCACGATATGCATTTGTTAAGTGAATCCTTGGGAACCCAATTTCTCCCTTCACCTGATAAGCAGAGAAATTGGGTATATCGGATTTTTGAGAAAGCAGTTGGTGGATTTTATAAACTGAGATTATCCGAGAATGGATGGAACGTAAGAACAGGAACGAAATTAGATTGGAATATCTCCGCAGGAACAACTCCGGGAATAGAATTGATGCCAGCCATGAAGCTGGACATATTATTGGAAAATAAATCCCTTCAGAGACGTATAATCATTGATACCAAGTTTACAAATATCCTAAATAAAAATCAGTTTGGGAGCCAAAAGTTCAAAAGTTTGAATATTTATCAACTCTATAGCTATTTACTTTCTCAAGAGAAAAAAGAAGATAACTTATCATTATCTTCGTCCGGAATGTTGCTGTACCCATCAATTGGGGAATCATACGATGAGTTTGTAACAATGCAAGGGCATGATATCCGTTTTTGTACTGTTGATTTAAGTGAGAAAAGCGAGCTGATTATTGAGCGTCTATTACAGTTAGTACCTAACAGTACAAAACAAATTCCCCCTCCGAACCACCCATGACCCTCACCCACTACACCGATAAATTCAGTAACCTGAATATGAACACCAAAGACGGCCATAAAAGTCCGCATAAAGTATGTATGCTGCTGGCCGTGATGGAGTTGATCGAGTTTGGGGTGATCACAACCAACCGGATTGAGTTTGATGCACAACTCAAATCGGCTTTTACGTCTTATTTCAATCAGCGGCGGCGTGACAAAGACAGAGATACACCCGAGAATCCGTTTTATCATCTGAAAAGCGAAGGTTTCTGGCATCTGGCTTATCAACCCGGTGTGGACCCGGCAGCGGTCACTGGCTATTCGAAGAAGAATGTCTCTCATGCCTTTCTTGATGATGAGCTGTTTGCTTTTATGCAAAGCCCGATTACCCGCAATGATCTGAAAGATGCCCTGAATCAGAACTTGTCCGGTTTAGCCTTCTTGTATCGACAGTGGCTGGTGGATACGGGCCACCTGCCCGAAACCGTTGAGCAGTATGGCCGGGTGGTTGAACATGATTTGCCTCTGTGGTTACAACAACAGGAATTAACCGATGTGCCGGTGCTGGAAATCAAGTCTTTCCGGGCTTTTCATGAACTGGCGATGAAAATCAATCAGACACAGAAATCTCAGGTGAATGACTCCCATTCGTACGGCGTGTTTTCGGCAGTGATTCACTCTTATCTCGGTTTCTTGAAAGACTTCACACAGGTAGAGCTTCAGCAGGATGTCAGTCAGATTATGGGGGATCAGCATCTGAATGAAACAGAAAAAGAAATTCTGGTTAACACCCGCATGGGGCAGGGGACTTACCGCAGGCAATTGATCGACCTGTGGCAGGGGTGTGCTGTTACCGGCTATCGTAATACACAAATGCTGGTGGCTTCCCACATCAAACCCTGGCGGAAATCAACCCCGGATGAAAAACTTGATAAGTACAACGGCCTGTTGCTGTTAGCCAATCTCGACAAAGCCTTTGACCGCGGTTTTATCACCTTCGATTTACACGGCAAAATCATGATTGCCGGTTGTCTGGCATCTCCGCAAGTGTTGGGTATTCATGAAGAGATGTCCGTGGCTCTACTGCCGGAGCACCAGAAGTATCTTGGTTTTCACCGCGGGGAGTTGTTTAAAGGGCGTTGAGACATCAAAAAGGGACGTTTCATTTCGCCCCTTTGACATCATATCTATTAGAATCACGTTTGTTCTATGGACGGATAATCTCCGTGATATAGGCTTTTTCGCCGACGGGCTTGGTGATGTAAACCATCGCAGGTTCATTCTGAGCACCAGGATAGACGACTTTAGAATTACAGAAAAACTGGTAATTCATTCCTGCAATGACCTGAGAGGCAACAGCGACAGGCGAATAGACAACGCCCCGCAATCCACTGAGTGCTTCAACAAATGAAAGTTGCGCCATCTCATCGATTTCAGATGTGAATTCTGACCATCCGCCAACAACCGTAGTTGCTTGTTCTAGTGTTTCTGACATTGTGAGTTCTCCTTGGTTTTCGGGGCCGGAAATGACCAGCGCCGTGTTGTTTCAGAAACTTTAGCGGGCCGGGATGAGAGTGTCAGTATCAGTTCGGTATCAGTTCAGTCTCAGCATCTATTCACAGGCCCGGTCCGGACTGATTTCACTTTGTCATATTCTCAGGCTGGGAAAACTAAACAAATCCGCTATGATATTTCCCCTGACTTCCGAACAAAAAGAGTTTCCACGATGGTAAAGAAAGGAACGTCAAAAAAAAACCTTGAGATTGATATGGAAACCCTGCGGGCGATGAGTGACGGTGAGCCGAAAATGTATGAAAACGGCGTTGAACTACACCAACATGCGCCGCAAACGCTGGAAAGCTTTTATCAGCGGGTTAAAACACTGGCACAGGAAAACAAGTGCAAACGTAATATGTACCAGTTATTCAAGACCTGTTATGAGGCATATCTTTAGAGCTTTTGACCACCTGTGAGCTTTTTGAATATGGGTGGTCAAAAGGTGTTTGTAGCGCCTGTTCCAATAGCAATTGGATCAGGTGTGGTTCGCACCAGCCTTCACTGATTCCCTGAGCAATCTCACAGCTAGTGATGAAAATCAGGTGTTGCTCAGGTATGAAATAGTCAGACATAGTTCTCATTGATTGTTTTTCCTGAATGCGCTGGTGAAATCGCAGCTTTAATATCCGGCATTATTTATCGCAAATTCAGAGTGTTATTATGAAACCTGATGATTTCCGTATGCCAGTCTTCTGTTTTATTTTTCACGGAACCCGAAATGTGTTATGCTTGGGTCATAACTTGGTTTGGAGAAGCCGGTGAAGGGTTTAGATGTCTTGCTAAGTATGCATGGCATACACGTTCACCGGGATGATGGTTACTGGTGGAAAATCGAGGTATGGACGGTTCCGCCAACGAAAGAGCGGCCTCATGGCATTCGTTACAATATGACTCTGCACAATCAATTTAATAAAAGAGTGTTTGGTCTCGATAATGCACATGCGGTGAAAGCGCCTAAGCGTCATCAATCTCGTGGCAAAGGATATGAGTATGACCATTTACATCAGTCTGCAATTGATCAGGGAACACGTTATGAGTTTTCGGATTGTTATGCTTTATTGCAAGACTTTTTCTCCGGAATTGATGCAACGATAGAAGCAATTGAGAGGAAATAGCATGAAAGCAAAAATCGGTATTATGTCGGAATCACTGATTCGTTTCCGGTTACTGGCCATTGCACAGGGTAAATATGTTCCGGAGCCGGATGAGCCAAAAATTTGGTATACATCAGTGAATGCTGTTTCTCAGGTTTTAAGACCTGAGAATATAGAATTGCTCCGGTTGATTGATGCAGAAAAACCAGCCAGCTTAACTCAATTAGCCACACTGTCCGGGCGGGAAAAATCCAATTTATCCAATACCCTGAAAGCGTTGAGTGAGAAAGGGTTTGTCCGGATGGAGCAGTCAACAGGGCGTACATTAAAGCCCGTCGCACTGTTTACTGATTTTGAGATTATGACGGATTCAGCACTTGAACAGAAATTACGGCAGCTGATGACAGATAAGCCCGCAGCTTAAACATTCCTCCCTGAATGTTTCCCCTTTTCTTTTCAGAAAGCGAATACCCGATTCAAATAAACAAAGAAACAAAGGGCTAACCATCGCGACGACTTGAAGCTTTTCAGGACTGGAATCCTTAAAGCTTATCCTGACCTGCGCACTTTGAAGCTCACTGAAAGGAATTTTTGGTCTGTTTTAAAGTGGCTGTCCCCACAGCAACGTGGTGGTTCAGCGCTAATCAACGGCTGTGAATCGTTGCTCATTACCGGACAGCTCTGCTTTATGTTCTGTCATCCATCGGGCAAGAGAATCCAGGGTCGGTTTTAATGTCTTTCCCAATTTTGTGATCTGATATTCGACTCTTGGCGGCATCTCGGGGTAGACAGTTCTTGTGACCAGCCCCAGAGCCTCAAATGATCGTAGCTGTTTGGTTAACTCTTTCTGAGTGATGGAGCCGATGGCTCTTTGCAAAGCGCCAAAACGAATCACATCATCAGTCACAATGAGCCGGTACAAGATTGGAATTGCCCATTTACCTGAAATGATACTGACAAAATCAACCATTGGGCAGCCAGAGCCGGATTTTACAGAAATATCTGTACTTTTCTCTTTAGTATCCATTTGGTACCTACTTTATTATTGATACTTTTGTGTTTGATAATGAGTGTTTTCCAGTTAAATCACAAGAGAGGAAATACGAATGTCACAAAGAATGTTCAATAAATATGCATTGATTACCGGTGGAACTGGTGGAATTGGGCTGGAGACAGCACATCAGTTTCAGGAAGAGGGAGCAAAAGTCATTGTCACCGGACGAAGTTCAAAGGGTATAGAACATGCCAGACAGCGATTAACAGACGCTGCTGTATTTATCAAAAATGATGCCTCTGATTTGGCTCAGCAAAGAGAGCTGGCTGCCAGTCTTATTTGCCGGATACCCCGGTTAGATGTGTTATATATCAATGCCGGAGATGTGACACATCAACCACTTGAAGCCTGGGATGAGGCGGGCTTTGATCAAGTGATGGCAACCAACTTAAAAGGTCCGTTTTTCTTGATTCAGTCTTTATTGCCTCTGCTGTCGGACTCAGCATCAATTATTTTATGTGGTACGGTTTCTGCTCATATTGGTTTAGCCCAGAGTAGTGTGTATGCAGCCAGTAAAGCGGGTTTAATTTCTTTAGCGCGAACATTATCCGGAGAACTCAAACACCGGGGCATTCGGGTAAACGCATTGAGTCCGGGGCCGACACAGACCGATGCATTTGATAAATTTGGTTTACCGGAAGCTGAAAAAAATGAATTAATAGAACAGGTGAAAGATCTTGTTCCGTTAAACCGGATGGGGAAACCAACGGAACTGGCAAAAGCCGCTGTATTTATGGCTTCAGATGAGTCCTCATATATGTTGGGTTCTGAGTTGTTGATTGATGGTGGCGTCGGAAATCTGTAATTAAATTTAGCTGTGCACTTTAATGAATTTACTGTTTATGCATTTACCGGATTCGATGAGGGTTGTTCCGTCCATTATCGCCATGGACGGCGATAAAAAGCGTTCTGGAACCCCTCGTTCCCACGGTCTCCGTGGGAATGCATACCAAGCAGCGCAGGGATGCGCTGCTTGGATCAACAAGATTTGATGCCACATCAAGTGCCATACTTCAAATCCGATCCGTAAGACTGAGCAACGTGTCCTCCACTGCCTGTGCCAGCGGTGTATGCGGTTCTGTGCCTAATAACTCAATCAGTCGCCGGTTACGCATTTGTGCGCTATGGCGCCACAAATACCGAACTTCGCTGATTTCCCGCATGGTCTGACTGAAAGGGGACAGTAACCGGAATAACCACCAGGGAAAGGGTTTAATGCCGGGTTGATTACCGCTGTGTTTTGCCATCAGTTTACCAATGAGATGCACCATGTCTGTCCCGCTGATATCCTGATGGCCTGCCATATGAATATTTTCAAACGGTTTTAACTGAGTGCGGATTTCCAGCAAGCGAACGATCGTTTCTGCCACATCCGGCAGATAAGACCACTGATGACTGATACCGGGCATTGCCGGATTCAGCAGCGTTTTAGCCGGGTTGCGGCTGGCAAGCAGTCCCTGAGAAAACCAGTTATTGCCCGCATCCGGGCCAAAAAAATCCCCGGCCCGGACGACGATGACCGGGTTGCCTTGTTTTGCGCAGGTTTTTAAGCGTTGCTCCATTTGCACCCTGAGCTGCCCTTTACGGGTATTTGGGTGTTGTGGGGTATCTTCGTCAATCACCGGGAAGGCATCCGGACCATAGTTATACAATGTGCCGGGTAAGACAATCGTTGCCCCGGCCTGCTTTGCGGCCTGAATGGTATTTTCAAGCATTGGCAGCACCAGTCTGTCCCAGTTTTTGTAACCGGGTGGGTTGACGGCGTGAATGATAGCGGAACATCCCCTCGCAGCCTTGCAGACATCCCCGCATTTCATTGCATCGCCGGTGATGGGGTGAATATTGTCTGAAGGGATTGATGGTTGATTTTCCCGGCGGGCGAAGGCGTTGACCTGCCAACCTGATTCAAGCATTTGCCGGGTGACAGCCTGTCCGATGCCGCCATTTGCGCCCACGACTAGTGCGGTTTTCTGTGTCATGGTCATTTCCTCCGTTTGTGTGAAACACGCTCTAGTCTAAGCACGGCGTCAGTAAAATAAAATTGACTAAAATAATGGTTCTGCTATACAAAAATGTATGACTAATGAAATTAACTGGGAACTCTATCGTTCCTTTCTTTGGGTGATACAGGAAGGATCTTTATCCGCTGCTGCCCGAGCCTCGGGGGTGACTCAGCCGACGATTGGCCGGCATATTGCTGCACTGGAAAAAGCATTCAACCGCACGCTGTTTATCCGTTCGCAGGGCGGGCTGGTTCCGACCCGTGAGGCGTTGGTATTGCGACCGCATGCTGAAGCGATGGCGAACTCGGCCGCCGCACTGTCGCGGGCGGCCTCTGTTGACGAACAGCAGTTGAAAGGCGTGGTACGGGTGACAGCCAGCGATGTGATTGGGGTTGAGGTTTTGCCGCCGGTGCTGGCAGCTTTGCGGAAAGATTATCCGGGCGTGGTGGTTGAGCTGACTCTGTCCGATCGGGTACATGATCTGTTGTTGCATGAAGCGGATATTGCGGTGCGGATGGTTCGTCCGCAGCAGCTTCAGCTGATTTGCCGCTCGGCGGGCTGTATCGGGTTAGGCTTTTATGCCAGTCATGACTATATTGCCCGTCATGGCATGCCGGCTTCAGAAGAGGAGCTACAACAGCACAGCTTCATTGGTTATGATCAACCAACGGCATTTATCCGCAATACGCTGAAGCAGTTTCCTCAGCTTGAAGTGCCTGAATTTCATCTCAAAACAGACAGTAACGTTGCGCAACTGGCAATGATTCGGGCTGGTGCCGGGATTGGTATTTGTCAGACACCTTTAGCCCGGCAATCCCGGTTGGTGGCTATCCTGCCAGAGCATTTTTCTATGCACATGGAGGCCTGGATTACCATGCATGAAAACCTGCGACAGAATCAGATCTGCCGGGTGGTCTTTGATGCGCTGGCTGAAGGCGTCGGGGCTTATTGCCGGCAGGGCATCGTTACAGAGTGATACCCATATATGGGTATCAACCCGTTCCGGACTTTAATCCATTCCGGCACCGATTGTTGCCCGGACCGGAATACCGGTGGGGTCAAAGTTATCGAGACAATATACATTGATTCCGTAAAAGTCCGGCGTAACCCGCTTGCGGTGAAACGGATAAATACCGCAGGTCCTGCAAAAGTAATGATGGGCGGTATGGGTGTGAAACTGATATTCAGTCAGTTGCTCTTGTCCGGAGATGAGTTTGAATTTTGATTCATGAACCTTCACCATCAGTGCGTTCTTTTTGCGACAAATGGAACAGTCACAAGTTGTGAGTTCAGGAAAATCAGTGGTGATATGAAAAGTAATTTGGCCGCAGTGACATGAACCTGTATAAGTTTTTTCTTCCATAGTCATCATCCCTTTATTCCAGCTCGGTTTTCTGCTGAGATGGTAACTATAAACATATAGATATAAGTCAACAAAATATTTTTCAATGCTCAGTCAATCAAAGGAAAGCAACAGTGAAAATCAGTTTTAATATGGAAGATGCCGGACAAATATTTGTCGGTGCGTTCGCGCTGGCAGTACCGGTCGCATTTTCAGAAGAAGCATGGCAACTGGGGAAAGTGTTGCCTTTACCTAATTTATTGATGTTACTGGGTTTATCAATACTGTTTCTTGGGATTTACACATACCAGAGTGTTTTTCAAAGAGATATTGCCGGACGACTGACGATGTTTATTGCCCGGATTGTGATTGCTTATCTGATGACGGCTCTGGTGGTCGCGCTGGTGTTGATTTGTCTGGATAAATTCCCAATCTGGACAGAGACGGCGACGTCATTGCACCGGGTGATTGTGATTTCCATGCCAGCGTCGATGGGGGCGATCGTTGTGGACAGTTTTGATAAAGAATAAGTGACCGGGGACAAGTCAGCAGTGTATCCGGCAGGCTGTAGCTTTTTATTGACAGTGGGCTTGAACTGCATCCGAAACGTAGCCTGCCGCCGAAGCTATGCCGTAAAAACCATACAATGACGCACTATCATTCCCTTCATTCAAATAAAGTGGTCCGAATATACTCAGGCAACCTGCATCTTCAGGTTGTTTAGGTATATTAATAATTATTAAGTTTAATGATGATACGTATCAATCTCATTTACTCCCTGAAAAGGGGTCAATATGATCAGCCAAAATTCACGAGAATCATCTGTTGAGATTCTCAGATTAAATAGTGTGGTTGATATGATAAATATTGATTTTGATGATGAAACGCTGACCGGAACCCATTCGTCAGACCCATTGCGACATGCATTTTCACGTAAGAAAAGCGCTCATGCCGGTATGGCTGGTGCGCCGGTGCCGTTTCCGGATATTCAGCGAACCGTGACTGAAGCACTTTCAATCCGGGCTCCGGAAAATAAGAACCGATGCCTCTACATTCATATTCCCTTCTGCCGGGTGAGATGTACTTATTGTAATTTTTTCCAGAATGCGTCCAGCCAGCAACTGGTCGACAGTTACTTTGCTGCACTGTTGCAGGAGCTGGAATGGAAGGCCTCGTTTGCGTGGTCTCAGTCAGCACCTTTTCAGGCGGTATACATCGGCGGCGGTACGCCGAGTGATTTAAGCCCGCAGCAAATCAGACAGCTGGCGCAGCATATCAAGCGTTTATATCCGCTGGCACCTGATTGCGAAATCACCCTCGAAGGGCGGTTGAACCGCTTTGATAATGAGAAATTTGAACATGCCCTTGAAGGAGGCATTAACCGCTTTTCATTTGGGGTACAAAGTTTTGATACCACGGTGCGCAAAGCGGCCCGCAGACTTGACTCACGGGATTACCTGTTGGCACGGATCTCAGCACTGACCGGTTACAATGCTGCACCCATTGTGCTCGATTTGTTATACGGCCTGCCGATGCAGACGCTCGACATTTGGCATGATGACCTGCGTGATTACCTGGCGTCCGGTGCCGATGGTGTTGACTTGTACCAGCTGATTGAAATGCCAGGCATACCGCTTGAAAAGAAGGTAGCTCAGGGCAAACTGCCACCGGCAGGGTCAACGCAGCTGAAAGCCACCATGTATGAAACCGGCAGCATTTTTATGGCCCGTCATCATCAGAAAAAGCTCAGTATCAATCACTGGGCATCCACCAACCGGGAAAGAAGTCTGTATAACTCGCTGGCGAAAACCAGTGCAGATGTTTTACCGGTTGGCGCCGGTGCCGGCGGTCATCTGGCCGGGTTACAGCTGATGCAGTTCAGAAAACTGGAAGATTATATGCAGGCGATCGGTAACCGGCAGTTCCCGATGGGCATGATCTTTCGTGAAACACCGGCAGCCGGGATTTTCGCTGAGATAAAATCCGGGATGGATCAGGGTGTACTGTCCCGGTTACGGCTGGATGAGGCTGCCGGTCGCGATTTATTTGCCCGGCTGATGCCGCTGTTTCAGGTCTGGCAGGAGAATGGCCTGGTCAGTATTGAGGGCGATTATCTGACGTTAACCTTAGCCGGGCAGTTCTGGGCGGTGAATCTGGCTCAGGGCATGATTGATGTCATGAGTTCAGGAGCCCGGCCACAGCATGCGCCGGGTGGGATGAAAGTCCCGGTTTCCGGCTGATGTCATCTCAGACAACCTGAATCATTTGTCTTCAGATTGCCTGGGTATATTAACAAATATTAATAAATTCGGAGGCCAGATAATATTGTGAATCATTCTCATCTTTATTACTCTCGCTTTTTCCGGGTTGAACCGGAAAGACCAGCTTCAGGTGCTGGCGGATGTAAAACAGGGAAAACAAGATGAATACACTGAATGAACAGGTTGTGCAGATACTAACGCAGGAACCACAGACGCTTCCCGCTGACATAGCAACAAAGCTGAATGTCAGCGAACTCGAGGTATTACAGGCATTTCCGTCGCAGTCTGCCGTGGTGATCTCCGGCGATCATGCCCGGGATTTGCTGCACGAAATTGCAGGCTGGAAAACGGATGTGACTGTGATTGTTCAGTCCGGCGGCTCAATTTTTGAAGTGAAAGCGCCACTGCCGGAAGGGAAGTTTGCCCGCGGTTATTACAACTTAATGGGGCAAACCGGGCAGTTGCACGGGCATTTAAACCTGGACAATATTGCGCATATTGCATTGGTCAGTAAGCCCTTTATGGGCAAAGAGAGCCATTACTTTGGTTTTCTGGATGCGCAGGGTGACAACATTTTTAAAATTTATCTGGGCCGGGATGCGCAGCGCAATCTGTTGCCCGGTCAGGTTGAAACGTTTCAGGCACTGAAACACAGCTTTGTCTCAGAGCCGGATCAATCTTACTAAACCCTGCACCTTCAGGTTGTTTGGGTAAATCAGGTCCGGAAAACTGATGTATGCGGTGAAAACAACATAGGGTCAAAGAAGCCCGTCCCGCTGACAATAAATCCTTACAGGAGAAAGTAACGCCATGGATACACAAGAAAAACAGCACAGGCTGCAACAGCGGCTGGTGCCGGAAATTCAGGAATTTCGCAGCCGGTGTCAGACTTTACAACTGGCAACAACCGATGAGCAACATGATCCTCATGTCAGTTATGCGCCATTTGTCTATAACGAAGCAGGTTATTTTGTGCTGATTTCACTGGTTGCCCGTCATGCCCGGAATTTGCAGGTGAACCCGCAGTTATCGATGATGATGATTGAAGATGAAACCAGCTCGAAGCTGCTTTATGCCCGCAAGCGTCTGACTTTCAGCGCAACCGCCAGTCTGGTTGAGCGTGACAGCCCGCTGTGGGAACGGGTGATCAGCCAGTTAAACGAACGCTTTGGCAACATCATTGAGAATCTGAGCCAGATGAAAGACTTTAAGCTGTACCAGTTAACGACGGCACAAGGTTTATATGTGAAGGGATTTGGTCAGGCTTATCAGGTCTCGGATGATGATTTGATTGATCTGGTTCATCTTGATCAGGGACACCAGCCCATGAAAGCGCTGAAAGATTTTCCGGAGCTGTCAAAACCGGAATAATCCCGCTGATATTATTTATGGGCTCAAATGAGTCCGTCACCTTTTTGCTCCCGTTTTTGTATTTTCACGGTAAATATTAACGAATATTAATAAATCAAATCTATCAATCTTATTGAGAATGCTTATCATCATCATTAGTGACTATGGAGTGATGTGGTTGAACAACCCGATATGAAGTGTGATGTTATTTGTGTGTTTTAATTCAATGATGAAACGGGCTTGTGCCAGGCTCTGTCAGCGTAAACGGTTCTGTCAGAGTAAACGGTTGTGGCAACGGTTTGGTTGTGATCAGTCCGGGTCAGTCATGCCATTTACGGTGCTGGTTTTTGCCGGCGTATTAGCTGCGATTGCATATAGCCTGGATACCACGCGAACCGTCCATAGTCTGTCGCAGGTTAAGCGGGCAACAGACTCAGCAGCAATGGCCATTGGCTATAAAGAGGCAGCCAACAGTAATGAAAGTGATTCCGGTGAGCTGCGTGAGCTCGCCAGCCACTATATTCAGTTTAATCTTGGGCTGGACAGTGCGCTGAAGCAACAGGTGGATCAGGAATCGGTGCAGGTGCTCAAATCCGTGAAGAAATCGGGTGCGGTGACTTATCAGGTCTCGGTGAATGTTGTGGCCGAAGCGCCGGTACTGGGCGCAGAATCTCAGGATAAAACGATCTCATCGACGGTGGAGGTGATGTCCCGCCCGACGGAAGTTTCGCTGCTCCTGCCAAATACTGTCAGTGAAAGCGAGAGCGATATCTCGGCTCTGCGCCGGTTAGGTTATCAGTTTGCGCAGCAACTGATTGAGCCGGATGACGATGAAAGTTCCGGCCGTGAGGATGAGAAGAAACGCTGGCTTTCTCTGGTTCCGTATAGTCAGTCGGTGAATGTATATGATGCAGAAGACCCGCAAAGAATTGACCGCTGGGCTTCATTTGGCAGCCTGATGCCACCAGAGCTGAGTAGTTTATTCAGCAGCGGCCAGATCAGCAGCCTTGCTGATCCCCACTTTCCGGACCGGATTGCTCATTTACTGTGTATGTACCGCGGACTGGACCAGGGAGAGAACTATTTCTGGGATCGTCCGCCAACCGGACAATTTGGGGTGTATTACCGCCATGACCTGCCGGAAAACGGCAGTCCCGGTGCGGATCCGGTTTCATGGGTTGGCCCCAATCCGGATCTGTGGCCGGATGCCGCTTCTGCCATTGATACGCGCTATATTGTTGCCGATAAGGGGTGTCCGAATGCGGCACTGCTTCCGCTGACAAATGACCTGGATAAAATTGATCAACGGCTCGATGAAATGTCGTCCCGGTTTAATACCAATTATGCCATAGCCATGGGGTGGGCGGCTGCCAGTTTGTCGCCGCAGATGCAGGGATCCGCCGGATGGGGTGATGCTGAACTGCCGCTGTCATTCCGTTCTGATGATCAACACTATAAAGCGATTGTGATGCTCGCCAATACCACCGGAACCTGGTTTGACACCGATAGTTATAACTTCAGCCGGGATGCGCAGGCCGGGCTTTCCGGCACTGCTGATGCGAGAAACCGGGCCAGACAGCGCTTTGTCGATTTATGCCGGAGCTTCCGCCATCGTTATCTTCATTTTTATTTTATTGGTGTGCGTCCGGGAGATCCGGATGACTATGGCCGCGTCCTGTTTGATCAGGTGGCTGGCCCCGGTTTGCAGATATGCACACAGGGAAAAGACAATATGCATTTTGTTGACGCGACGGGCTTCAGTTCAGGAGAGCCGTACGTCAAAAAAGCACTGAAAGCGATCGCTGAGGATATCCGGCGTAATGACTACGTCCGCCTCATCAGATAGCCTCACTCAAAATATCAGGAATGGATATGCAAGGGTTTACTTCAGATTCAACGCTGCATGCATTTATGCTGGAACCCCGGATTGTATTTGATGCCGATGTTGCTGTAACCGCAGATACGGTCAGTGATATCAGCCATGCCAGTGATGTTCAGGCAGGAACACAACCCGCTTCTGAGAGCGTGCAGGCGCATCGTCAGGCCACGGATGACCCGGTGAGCTCCGGACCGGATATGGTAAACACCCGTGATGACCGTGATGCTGACGGCAATCCGGCGGCTTTCGGTGTAACCACCAGTGATGACAGCGGGAACGCATCTTTGCCGGAAGGGATCGCGCTGAATGAGAGCGATGTCAATCATGCGCCGGTTATTCATTCCACCGCCGTTCACACCAGTTATACCGCGGGTGATGATTATATTCCGCTGTTTTCAGACACCAGTATCGATACGGTCGAAAGCGGGCAGCAGATATGGAAAGTTGAGCTGACCGTGGAAGGTGCAACAGAAAATGATGTGCTCAATGTGGACGGCAATATTATCAGCCTGGAAACGACCGGCTCGCCGCGGACGACCGTTAATGGTTTTCAGTATCAGATCCTCGAAAGTGATGATGGGGTGAAAACCGTGGTGCTTTTTGTCACCAAACCGGCCGATCAGGCTGAGCAGCTGATTGACGGGATTCAATACCGCAATACCTCAGCGGATGCTTCCGGCGAGAGAAGCTTTGAATTGACGGTCACTGAATATGGTGTCAGTGAGAATCAGGAAAGTGATGTCGGTGCGACCAGCGTTGTGCGGGTCAGTGCGCAGAGTGAGGACAACGCAGTCAGTGTCATTAGCGGGGAAAACAGCCCGGTAAGCTATGAAGAAAACAGTGGTCAGCAGTCGTTTCTGGAACATATTTTTGTCAGTGATGCGGAAATGGACGGCAGAAATGACGGGCAGGGTAACTATGATGGTGCCACATTGACCATCACCACAGATGGTCAGGACGGCGATCAACTGGTGTTCGCTGACGGGGATGGTTATACCTGGTCAGATGGCCAGATTCAGAAAGACGGCGTGGTGATCGCCACGACAGAAGTGAACGGTTCTGAAATCAAAATCACCTTCACCGAAGCCTATCAGCAGATCCCGGTCACGCAGGATGTGAATGCTGTGATAGGCCATATTATGTATGCCAATGATAGTGAGTCATTACCGGAGACGAATCATCTGACCATCACCCTGACGGACAGCGACGGGCAAAGTTCAGATGTATTTGTGGTGACAATCCATCATGAGAATGTGAATGATGACCCATCACTGACCTTCAGCCAGTTGTATGAACAGGGTGTGCTGACGGCTGTGACATCGACGGAAGATCTTTCACAGATAAGCAGTGTGGCAGATACGTTCATCAGTGATAACGGTGAACGTTTGTTTGTGGTCGATGATGCCGGCAATATTGCGGTTTATCAGGTCAGTTCATCCACCGGGGAGCTGAGTTTCCTGACGCTGAACTCTGTTGCAAGCGATAATACTGATACTGATACTGATACTGATACTGATACTGATACTGATACTGATACTGATACTGATACTGATACAAGTGTCATTTCTCTGGAAGCGAACAGTGACGGGAGTGTGTTATATGCGCTCGGCAAAGACGGAGATTATAGTCAGATTACGGTGTATTCGGTGAACAGTCAGGGTGAGCTGATGCAGTCACAGGTCATTAGCCTGACGCCGGATGCCACCGATTTTGCAATTTTCAGCCTGATCTCAGATATCACCTTATCTGATGATGGCAGTTACCTGTTTTTTATGACTGACACCAAGCTGTTTGCCATTTCAACCGATACCACGACCGGCAATATAGCGGATTTAGATGGCCTGCTGAGTTTCAGCAGCCCCTGGAGTGAACCTTATATCCGCAATCCGACCGCATTGACGGTGTCCGGTGATTATCTGTTTGTGACCACCAAATTTGTACAGGCAACCATCATTGCTTATCAGATCACTGATTCAGGTGTCGACTGGGTCGGTTATATCCGTGACGGCGATACGGATGCGAACGGCCAGAATTTCTCCCTGAGTGATCAGGCGACGGATATCGAAGTCTCCGGAGACGGAAAGTATATTTATGTTGCAACCGACAGCAATCTCTCTGTCTATCAGTTCGATACCGGGTCACATACATTTACGGCAATGTCATCACTGGATGTGAACAATATTCAGGATACCGCCATTTCAGAGGACGGGCAGACGGTGTATGTGACCACCGGTTCTCAGGAATTGCTTCGCTATGTACTGGACGACAATGGCACATTGACCCTGATCCAGCAAACCGGCCTGGACTCGGCCGATGCAACGGTCAGTGTCACCGAACAGGGCACGGTCTGGGTTGGCGGCAGTGATACGACGTTATACAAAAATGAAGATGCGACACTGAGTGTGCATCCGGGAGAGTCTGTCCTGCTGATCTCAGGGCTCACTCTGTCAGATCCTGAAAGTGAATTTTCAGGTAGTTATGCAGGTATGACCCTGACCCTGGAGAGGGCCGGGGAAGCCAACAGCCAGGACAGCTTTTCCATTGACTCTGATGCCGGCTTTACGGTTGACAACGGATCAATCATGTATCAGGGAGAGGCAGTGGCTACCCTGACGATGGTTAACGGCTCTCTATCCGTTGCCGTGACCGGAGATTTATCTGGTACACAAATGAATCTGCTGCTGCAAAGTATTCGCTACATCAGCAGTGCACAAAGTGACACCGTCCCTATCTCCTTTAGTCTGACTACCACTGATCAAGACGGCGGCAGTGCTTCGCAAACCATTGAACTCAATGTTCGGGAACCGGCACTACCGCCGGTTGCTCATCCGGAGGGGTTTTCCCTGAGTCAGGGGACGGCTGGAACGGCGTATGCGCAGACGTTACCGGAAACACTGGTCGATGATCCGAATGACCTTCCGCTTTCATGGGATGTCAGCGGATTACCTGACGGAATGACTTTTGATGCTGCCCGTTTATCCTTATCCGGGACGCCTGCCGAACCGGGTGATTATTCCCTGACGTTTCAGGTCACAAACAGCGAAGGCAAGCAGGTTTCACTGACGATGATACTTCATGTGCGTGCTCCCGGCGCAATGGCTGAGCCTGTGTTACTGACACAGACGGACAACCCGTGGGCGGAATATTCCGGCACCGGGTCTCATCCGGATCAGGCATTCCGCTCTTCTGTGGATGAGGGGCCGGACCATGTCATCCTGACGGAGAACACTGACGGTGTCAGTGATTCGCCGGCCTGGCTGAACGAAACATCATCTTTTTTTGAACAGCTGGATCAATGGCTTGATGAACTCAGCCAGGATCAGCATTCACTCTCGCTGACCGGGACTTCATCCGGTCATGGCCGGGTTGAATTTGATTTATCTGCGCTGGCTGGTTCTTCTCATCATGTGATCGGAATTTCCATCTCCGGGGCATTATCAGACGGTTTATCCGGCAGGTTACCAGACGGGGTGGTTTATCATCCGGAAAACGGGCATCTGACGGTGAGCTGCAGTCTGTTCAGCCATTCCGGCCCGGTTGCGCTTACAGTGACTCTTCAGGATGTGTCAGGAAATCTGCATCACACCGATGTGTATTTATATGATGATGCGGCGCATGATCGGCCGTTATCCGGCCCAGAAGGCACAAATTTAGTACAACAGGCTCAACAGGCGGGGATGCAGGCAATTTCTCTGCAAAGTCAGGCCATTCTGGATGAATTGAGCCAGGAATAAGCGAATGTATATCAGAGTTGATGAATGCTTTCAGCATGTATCTCTGTCCGATTCACTCAACAGAACCCTCCCGTGTGCTGTTGAATCACAAAAAGTGGTTAATTGTTGTGAAAAAACCAATTTATAAATCTAAAAAAGCAGTGGTAAACCTTTCTGTATCTGGTTTGTTAGGGGTATTGATGGCGGGATGTTCAATTCAGCCGCAGCACATTGGTCAGGATGAAAAAGCAGCGCTGATGCTGAAAGATCAGCAAACGATATTCAGCCATCAGGCACCGGTTGAGCACCCCATTACGCTTGAAGAAGCGATGGCAAGAGCCGTGAAATATAATCTGCAAAAGCGGCTGGCGATGATGCAATATGCCTATGAGAATCGGCTGCTTGACAGTAAAAGCTATGATTTACTGCCGTCGGTGGCTGCCAGTAGTGGCTGGCGGACCCGTGATCAGGTTGCGGCTTCTTCCAGCGAGTCGGTTAAATCCGGTATCGAATCACTGGAAGCATCAACCAGTCAGGATAAAGAATTAAGCAATGCTGATTTGTCACTGTCGTGGAATATTCTTGATTTCGGTATTGGTTATTTCGGTGCGAAAATTCAGGCCAACAATGTGTTGGTTGCCGAAGAACAACGGCGGGTTGTGACGGCAGATATTATCCAGCAGGTCCGGCGTGCTTATTGGGTGGCAGCAACGGCTCAGCGGCTGGAACCTGAGGTCAATACGGTGTTGCAACAGGCGAAAAAGGCACTGGCAAAGGCCCGGCAGACGGAGAAAGCGCGTCTGGTTGCGCCGGTGGTGGCAATGAAATACCAGAAAAGTCTGCTGAAGATGATCAGCCAGCTGGAAAACCTCTCGAGTGAACTGGTCATCGCCAAAACCCGTTTAGCCAGCCTGATGAATCTTTCACCTGCCACACCTTACCGGTTAGCCGCAGTTTCAGAACCGATGAGTCAGATACCAGAAGTCAGTTACAGCCTGGGCAATCTTGAGGCGCTGGCGTTGGTGAACCGCCCGGAAATCAATGAAGAAATTTATAAAGCGCGTAATGCTGTACTGGAAACCCGTTCCCGGTTGATGCACTTACTGCCGGGGGCTTCGCTGTTTGTCGGCGGGCACTATGACAGTAACAGCTATTTAGTCAATCATAGCTGGGCAGATGCAGGTGTTCAGGTCAGCTGGAATTTAATGAATGTATTCTCTTACTCCTCAATCAATAAAGCAGGTCAGGCGAAACAGAACATTGCAGAAATACGCCGGCAGGCCCTGCGTATGGCCGTGTTAACGCAGGTTCATGTCGCCTGGCAGCAGTATCGCCAGTCTCAGAATCAGTATCAGCGGGCCTCGGAATTGCTGCGTTTGCAGAAAGGCATTGCGACCCAGACCCAAAGTGCTTACCAAAGCCGGATGGAATCGAAACTGGAACAGATTCGCATGCAAACAGAGACGGTTCTGATGACCCGTCACCGGGACCAGCAACTGGCGCAGGCTCATGCGGCTTACGGGGCGATTTATCAGGCCGCCGGATTGGATCCATTGCCGGAAAAAATTGATGGCCGCAGCGTGCAGGCGTTGTCACAGGCGATTGCCCGGCAGCGGACGAAACTGAGCCGGGGCGAACTGAATCAGCAGCAGCGTCAGCTATTGGCTCAGGTGACACCTGCCGTCGCGCATCCCCGCCAGACTCCGCTGGTGTCAGAGATGCAGCCAAAGACAGAACAGATATCGACATGGGACAGCCTTCACTCACTGCGCAGTGCGCCGGTCCGCGATTTTACCGGGGCCGGGAACACCGCCGGGAGCGATGAATAATGTTTGCCGGGGACCGGGTGTTACCGGCCGGAATAACAGTGCCGGGTATGCTGACACTCCTGAGCATGTCAGCCGTTCTGAGAATGGCCGCAGTGTTGGGTATAGCTGCATTGGGTATAGCAGCCCCGGCTCTGGCTCAGACGACAGTCAGTCATGAACCTGAAGTGATCCGGGTTCAGCTCAGGCCCAAAGCCGATTTGATTGTTTCAGGTGAAATCGCCGGACGGTTGGCTCAGCTCCCGTTCAAAGCGGGTGATGCTTTTCATCAGGGAGATGTGCTTGCCGGTGTGAACTGTGAGATATATCAGGCCAGACTGGGTCACGCCAAGGCGGGTGAAAAGCTGTCAGAGCAGAAATTTCAGGTTGCCAAAAAGCTGAATCGTCTGGAATCGATCAGTGTGATGGAAGTCGGGCAGGCCGAAGCCGATCTGGACATGGCCCGTTCGGAACGCAGGGTTGCTCAACTGATGGTCAAACGCTGCCGGATGACCGCGCCTTTTGATGGCCGGGTGTCACAACGTTTTGTTCAGCCCGGAGAATTTGTCACGGAGGGAAAAAAGCTGCTGGAAATTTATAACACCAGCGCTTATGAAGTGGAATTCATTGTGCCGTCCCGCTGGGTGTCCCTGATTCAAACCGGGCAGACATTTCAGGTGACGCTGGATGAAACCGGTGATACGTATCCGGCGACCATTATTCGTCTGGGCAGTGTGATTGATTCACTCAGTCAGTCTTATACCGTGTACGGAGAAATTCAGTCCCGGCCCGGCTTGGTATTGATGCCCGGAATGAGCGGTAATGCGCATTTACATGTTTCTGAACAAACGGCTGAGTCAAAATAATGGTGCATGCCGGTACAGCGGTCGCTGATAACACAACAGAAACACGATTACTGTCGCTGCTTCAGCTGGAGCAAAAGGCCAGGCAAGCGACCACTTTGCAACAGTTACAGTTTGTGATGCTGAATCAAACCCGGATTATCGCTGAGTATGAACAGGCGGTTTTGTGGGATGTGCAGCATCAGGCCGTGTGTGGCGCTTCCGGTGTGCTGAGTATTGACCGGCAGGCACCACTGGCGCAATGGCTGAACCGGCGCTGCCGTTCTCTGATCAAACAGGATGTTGCTTCCGGGATTCACCGGGTGCAGGTTGATGACTGGCCGCAGGCTGACCAGCAGATGTTCTCTCAGCATTTTGCTGACGTGATGATCTGGCTGCCGGTGACAGACCCTGAAGATCGGGTGATTGCGGTTTTGTTGTTATCCCGCACGCAGCCACTGAGTATCCGGGAAAAACGGTTACTCACTTTTCTTCAACAGGCATACGGACATGCGTGGCAGGCGATAAACCGGCAAAATGTCCGGTTATCGAAAAATATCCGGCTGCCGCAGAAAAAGCGTCTCTGGGTCTGCGGTGGGCTGATTGCCGCCGCTGTGATGCTGATTCCGGTGCATCAGTCGGTCCTTGCGCCTGCCGAAATTATCTCTTCAGCATCATCGATGGTGCGCCTGCCGGTCAGTGGGGTCGTGAAGTCGTTACATCTCACCCCCAACAGTCCGGTGAAGCAGGGCGATCACCTGCTGACACTGGATGCGCAACGTTTGAATGAGCAGCTGGCTCAGGCAAGACAACAACTGGCTATCAGCCGGGCAGAGCTCCGGGTGGCCCGTCAGCAATCATTTTATGATGCCAGCAGGAAAGCCAGCATTGCGGTGCTGGAAGGGCGGATGAATCTGGCGCGACTGAATGCGGATTATCTGCAACAACAGGTCAGCCAGACTGAAATTTTTGCCCAACAGGATGGGATCGCTTTATTTGATGATCAGGGTGACTGGATCGGGCGGCCTCTGAATCTGGGAGAGCCGGTGATGTTAATTGCAGATCCATCCCGTACACAGCTTGAAGTCAGATTGGCCGTTGATGACATGATGCCTCTGGAAGCGGGGGATCAGGTCCGTTTTTTCCCGAACAGCCGTCCGGCAGAGCCCATTCAGGCCCGTCTGACAACCATGGCTTATCATTCGACGCTACAGGATAACGGCCGCTATGCCTTTGTACTGAAAGCAGCGTTTCAGTCAGTGGCTGATTCGGGCCGGCCGTCGCAGGATGTACCGCAAATGGGGCTGAAAGGAGTGGCGAAAGTTTATGGCCGTAAAACCACCCTGTTTTTTTATCTTTTCCGTCGTCCGTTGTCTCAGCTGCGGTTATGGTGGGGGGCATTATGATGGGGGACGGGCAGATACCGCTTCCGCCACTGAGGCAGGAGTTACGGTTACATCCGGCACCGGATGATGTCTATGGTGCGCCACGCCGGACACTGGAAGACCCAATCCGCGGGCGCTTTTACCAGCTGGGCTGGCTGGAAACTGAATTTCTGGCAAACTGGTCTGACTCTCCGGAAAAAGTATTACGGGATGTCAGAAACACCACCACACTGCGTCCGGATGAAGCCGCTTTGACCTCTTTTTCCCGGTTCCTCAGCCAGAATCATCTGGTTCATCTGGATGTGACGACACTGGAACATCAGCTGGCACAACAGCAGCGGCAGGAACACTGGTTTTTCTGGTTAATGAAACGTCATCTTGCCTTCCGGATCCCGCTTTGTCAGCCTGATCCCTGGCTCAGTCGCTGCCTGCCCCTGTTACTCCCCCTGATGAGCCGGGCATTTGTGATACTCAGTTTGATAGCTGCTTTACTCGGTTTATGGCTGGCTTCCCGGCAGTGGGAACATTTCACTCATGGGTTTTCCTACCTGTTTTCGGTTCAGGGCGCGGTGATTTCGGTTGTCACGATCATTGGGGTGAAAGCTGTGCATGAGCTGGGTCATGCGTTTACCTGTAAGAAATATCAGGTACCGGTTTCCACCATGGGTATGACCTTTATTTTATTCTGGCCGGTTCTTTATACGGATGTGACCGGTGCCTGGCGAATCAAAGAGAAACACCGGCGCATCATGATTAGTGCTGCCGGTATGCTGACCGAAGCCCTGATCGCTGCCTGGGCGCTCTTATGGTGGAATTTTGTGGATGACAGTATTTTGAGAAGTGTGCTGTTTACGCTGGCAACCACCTCGTTATTTCTTTCTCTGTCGGTCAATCTGAGTCCGCTGATGCGTTTTGACGGCTACTTTATTTTTTCTGACTGGCTGGACATGCCGAATTTGCAGTCCAGAGCTTTTGCGATGGCCCGGTGGGCGATCAGAAAAGCGCTGTTTGGCTGGCAGATCAAACCCCCTGAATCGTTGCCTTTATCACGACAGCGCACTGTGATTGTCTATGCATTCGCTACCTGGATTTACCGGTGTATGCTTTATTTCGGGATCGCTTTAGCTGTGTATCATCTGGTTTTTAAGGCGTTGGGACTACTGCTCTTTCTGGCCGAAATTGTTTATTTACTGGGGATTCCTCTGGCAAAAGAAATCCATAATCTGATAAAAAACCGGGACAAACTGACCATGAATGGCAACATGTGGCGGACTTTAGGCGTCAGCGGCGTATTGATCACCGCGCTGCTGGTGCCATGGCATCATACGATAAGCGCACCGGCGGTATTAATGGCTGAAAAACAGCAACAGTTATTTGTAAAACAGAGTGCGCGGCTGGTGAAACGCGCGGTTGTTTCCGGCACGGTTGTATCACAGGGACAGCTGCTTTTTCAGTTCACTTCACCGGAACTTGATCAGAAAATTCAAACACTGGATATCCGGCGGATCAGCCTGGAAAAACAGATTCGTTCTTATCCGTTTGACCGGCAGGCATCGGCAGATTTAACGGTGATCCGGGATGAATTACTCTCGGTCAAAGCGCAAATCAAACAGTGCACCCGGCTGATACAGCAGCTCACGATTCGTGCACCCTTTTCCGGGCATATTGCCGGTGTACCGGAAACATTGACGGCGGGGAGCCTGATACCCGCAGGCGAAGTTCTGGCAACGCTCACCGGGGACAAAGGGGTGCGTGCCCAAGCGTATATCAGTGAACATGATCTCAGCCGGGTCAGAGGCATGCGCCAGGGCGTTTTTATTGCTGATGAAATTCAGACATCCGTCATGACGTTATCTTTGGAGCGTCTGGCACAGGGGGGTGTTTCTGACTTACGTGCTCATCCCGGATTAAGCTCGCCCTATGGCGGACCTGTTGCAGCACACATTGATCACCGGAAACAGGCCCCCATACCACAGCAGGCGCTTTACGCCGCGTCTTTTACTGACCCGGAAGCCGCAGCACCGAAAACTCAGCTGCGTGGTGAAGTGGTGATTGAAGGGCAGGCCCAAAGTTTATTTTCCCGGATGTGGAATGCGCTGGTCAGCGTGGTGATCAGAGAATCGGTGATGTAGCCGGCACAACATCCCGGCAACTGATGGAGACTCTGAGCCCCGGATGACTGTTCGCCAGTGACAACGATCCCTGATGACGTTCAGCCACAGCCTGAACGAAAGGAAGCCCCAGGCCAAAACCTTTGACGCTGGTATCGTGCGTATTTATCCGCTGAAAACGTTCGATGACTGTCGGGATTTTATCCGGCGGAATCCCCGGTCCCTGATCAATGACATGAATGCAGGTTGTATCCTGATATTGCTCAACCCGCATTTCAATCACAGAACTTTCAGGCGCGTATTTGATGGCATTATCCAGTAAGTTCGCCACTGCCTGGAAAATCAGAGCATAATCAGCATGGAAAGTCTGTCGTTTTTGCGCAGAGAGCTTTAATTCAATCTGATTCTGCTCCAGCAGCGGTTCATAGTATTCACTGACCTCTTCAAGCAGACGGACTGCACAGACGGGTTCCCGACGCAGGGATAACAAGCCATTTTCCACTTCAGTGAGCTGCATAATTGCCCTGAACAGATACAGAATCCGGTCAATTTCTGAGGCGGCTTCATCCAGTTCATGCAGTGCTTCATCATTGTCAATATATGTTGCTGTATTGATTAAACGGTGTTTCACCCGGGTCAGCGGGGTTTTTAATTCATGGGCAATGTGGCTGTTCACGGTTCTGACCTGTTCCATCAACATGTGAGTCCGGGCCAGTAACGTATTGGTTTCATGGCTCAGGCGGCCGAATTCATCGTTATATCCGTTATCGACAACCCGCGCCAGATGGTGTCCGTCGGCATATTCTCTCATGACCTGTGAAATCCGGTTGACCCGGGTCATATTTTTGATACTGAACGGTAAACTGACCAGTAAAATCGACAGTAAAACAGCGAACAGGACGGCACCTGTCATCAGCGGGATAATCCGGGTGCTGTTCAGCATCGGCTGAATATCATATGACGCATAATAGTAACCACCGTCAGCCAGAGGGACGGCCATGCCGAATAATTCACGGTCAGATTGATGGAACATGATTTCCGTCAGGTGATGGGACGGGGAATGAAAGATTGGGGCCAGTTCTTTCTCGCTCAGAATTGAGATATCTCCCTGTAAAAGGCGTCTTTGATGATCGAAAGTATACGAAATCAGCTCATCGTGTTGATTGGCCTGTTTCTGTGTCTTGAGATATACCGCCAGCTGTGAACTGTCATCGAATAAATTGAGTGCACTCTTGTTTTTGATATCATCTAAAATCATATCTTTCAGATGAGTATGCATAATTTCTTTCAGAAAATAGTCACTGAGAAAAATGGAGGCTGAAGAAAGTATTAAACAAAAAAATGCGACATAGGTCGCCTGACGGAAACTACTGCTGTGAATGATTAAGCGGACTGACATTCGGAGTACCCCAGCGCATAACCGACCGAACGTATTGTCCTGATGATGGGAGGCTCATCTTTGCTGCCGTTCAGTTTATTTCTCAGTTTCGACAGGTGGACATCCAGGATGTTCGTTTGCGGATCGAAATGATATCCCCAGACTTTTTCCAGCAGCATATTGCGGGTGACGGTTTTTCCCCGGTATTCCGCCAGAACCTGTAAGATTTTAAACTCTTTTCCGGTCAGCAGCACTTTTTTGCCATGTCGGCAGACTTCTTGTTTATCGAGGTTGATGGTGACATAGCCGATACTGATTTTCTGATGCGTTGGTACTTTCAGTGTCCGGTCATGCAGCCTTTCAAGGCGCAGCAACAGTTCGATAAAATCAAATGGTTTGCCCAGATAGTCGTCAGCCCCGGCTTTAAGCCCCCGGATTCGGTCAGAAATTTGATCATTGGCTGACAAAATCAGCACAGGCGGGTGAGGTGTACCGGCCAGATGCGTTAAGACGTCGATACCGTTCATTTCTGGCAGCATATTATCCAGCAGAATCACATCAAAGACTTCATCCCTGATTAATTGCAGTGCCTGTTTACCGTTGTCTGAGAGTTTGCAGTGGTGACCGTGAGAATGTAATTTACTGCCTATCCAGTGGCTGACCGGCAATTCATCTTCTACGACAAGAACACGCATGATTTTTCCTTCATTGACAAAAATTTACACACATACTAACTGATAATGATTATCAATATCAAATTATGCTAATGGCAGAAAATCAGCAGAGATCCATCTGCCAGCGAGAAAAAATATTTGTAACTCATTCATTTATCACATGTTTAATGTATTGAGAAAAAGCAGATAAGCAAAGTAGTAAAAGGCTTTATTAAGCATTCTTAATATTTACATGATTGCAATGTAAATGCGAATGACTCTTAATACGGTTCTGAAGTTGATATTTAATCCGATTTTAAAGATGGAAAGGAAGTAATCATGAAAGCGAAAATAAAGCAGTTTATTCAGGATGAAAGTGGTGTCACCGCAATTGAATACGGCATTCTTGCAGCAGCAATGGCTGCGGCGATCGGCGTTATTTTTGGTTCAGATGGGGTATTTGTGACGGCACTGAAAGAGCGCTTCTCTTCGATTGCCGATCAGATCACCAATACTGCAACACCTGATTCCGGTGAATAACATCCTGTGGAGTGTTGGCTATGAATAATCAGTGGATTTTGTATGGGCTGACATGTCCGCTGGCTTATGTTGTTTTCAGCGATTTGTTTTACCGGAAAATATATAACCACCTGATTGTGTTTCTGTTGATGATGGTACTTGCCAACGTCATGCTGTTTTTTGTTGATATGGGAAGTTATGCCGGAATGAATCCAGAGCAGGCAGGAGTTCAGCTGGGATTATCTCTGGCGGGGGCGGCAGGTGTGCTTATGGTTGGCATGGGTCTGTTTCTCATCGATCAGATGGGAGCCGGTGACGTGAAGTTAATGGCTGTACTCTGTTTACTGGTCGGGGGTGACAATCAGGTCGCTTTTCTGTTGCTGACTGCGCTGGCGGGTGGTTGTCTGGTCTTTATGATGCCGCTTGTCCGCCTGATTGAAGTCAAAGGAGCCCGGCATATTTTACAGATCGCCATGAGTTTTCCGTCACTGAATATTCCGGTGCCTGATTCAGCTTACACAAAACCAGCGGCCGCAGGGCTGCCATATGGTATTGCAATTAGTGTGGGCGCGGTTCTTTCGCTGATGACTCCTTTCACTCACTAGACATTGGTTTTTCTATGAAAATTTCTTCCGTCTTATTTATATCCGGCGCATTTGTGATTGCTTTGGGAGGCGCATTTGTCGTCCGGGGGCTGATGATTCCGCCCGTTAAACCGGTCCCGAAACCCCAACCTGTGGTTCAGGTAAAGGCGGCACCGGTCTATACACCGGTTCTGGCTGCTAATCGTGATCTTCAGCCGGGAGAGTTTATTGATGGTGGTGCGATTCGCTGGCAAGCCGTTGATAAAGATTATCCGGCAGAGTTGTACATAAAAAAAGACTCGACAGATTTGGCATATAACTATGGTGCAACGGTGCGCAGGTTTGTCAGAAAAGGTGAGTTGCTGACTTATGCGCTGGTGGTGAAATCCGGAGAACCGGGATTTTTGGCTTCAGTCCTGGCAAAAGGCATGCGTGCGGTTGCGATTCCGACCAATGCTGTGGCAAGTAATGCCGGGCTGGTATCGGCCGGAGACCGGGTGGATGTCATTCTCGGGTTAAGCCGTAAAGACAGCTCTGATGCGCGTCAGGCTTCAAAAAAAAGCGGGAAGGTCCCGGCCATTCAGGCACCGGTACTGGCGTCTCAAACGCTGGTGACCAATGTGCGTGTGCTTGCTCTGAATAATGTGGCAGAAAGTGAACTCCGGGTACGTCCGGATGAGAAAGATAAAGCAGAGGATAGCCGCAGCCAGTATTTCGAAACAGTCACACTGGAAGTGACTCCCAAGCAGGCTGAGCAACTGGCCGTTGCCAGAGAAATTGGTACGTTACAGCTGGCTTTACGGTCTGTAGATGATGATGAGCCGGGGAATGAACAGAGCACCACACCGTTGTCTGCGGGAAATCAGCTGGCAGAGGTCACGACTCTGGAACAGGTGACAGAAATTTATCAAAAGCTGAATGATGTGCCTTCAACACCTGCGGTTGTCGTTTATATGGGAAGCCAGAAGCCTTTGGTGACGCATGTTACAAATTAATCTTAGCCTTCATGAATGACGGGTTTGTGGTTATCAGGATATGATCTCAATGAAGACTTCTTACGATATAAAAAACAAAACTACAGAAAACAGAACGATAAAAAACCGGATTCTTTTCATGCTGGTCCTGTTGACAGGCGTTTTAACCGGATCGGTCAGCGCCGGACAACCGGCGTCCGTCAGCATCAGCCAGCCATCCGGGGTGAGTTTCTCACAGATTCCGGTGAAAGGCATGGTTCACCTGACAGTGAATCAGGGCAAGCTGCTTTCTTTGCCCGCAAGCGCATCGAAAGTGTTGATTGCTAACCCTGATATTGTCAGTTTTCAGTTGCCTTCCTCGAAAAATATTTTTGTATTCGCGAAAAAACCGGGGATGACCACACTGTACGCCTTAGACAGTAAGGATAAGGTCATTCTGGCAACACAACTGAAATCAGGATTTGACCTGGCAGCACTGACACAACGAATCCATAAGGAAATCACCGGTTCACAGGTCAGGCTGCTGAATTCGACGGAAAACGGCATCATTGTGCGTGGCTCCGTCCGGACGCCGCAACAGGCGAAACAGGTCATTGATGCGATTGCAGCTTATACCAAAGGGGATAGCGATGACAGCAAAGGCCGGCCGGGGCAGGATGATACGGTACGGATTGTCAATCAGCTGAAAATTGAGCTGTCAGCGCAAATTAATATCAGCGTCCGTATTGTGGAAGTTGCCCGGAGTCTGAGCAGTAAGTTCGGTTTCAGCTGGGAAGCACTGCTGGATAATGGCAGTTATTTCATCCGTAATACCAGCACGGCCTTATTCGATGCAACCACGGGTGTTTTTTCAGGCCGTGATATCGCTGACTCACTGATTGGTGGTGCTTCAGGTGATTTAGGGGGTGTTTTATCTGCCCTGTCTTCTAACGGGATGGCGAGCATTTTAGCCGAGCCCAACCTGACGGCTATGTCAGGAGAAACCGCCGGATTTGCAGCCGGGGGAGAAGTGCCGATTCTGATTATTAATAACAATAACACCACCGTGGATTACAAACAGTATGGGGTGATTATGCGGATGACGCCGACACTGTTGTCTCCGAACCGGATCAGTTTGCATATTGCACCGGAAGTCAGCGATTTGTCTGATGAGGGCTCTGTGGTTCTGGATCGCACGGTGATACCGGCGTTCAAAGTCCGCCGTGCCGATACAACCGTTGAGCTTGCCAGTGGTCAGAGTTTTGCGCTGGCCGGCATGCTGCGTACCGGTGTGAATCAGACGATCGATGGGGTACCGGGGTTACGCCAGCTGCCTGTGCTCGGGCATCTGTTCGAATCAGAAAGCAATCAGAAAGAGGAAACAGAACTGGTGATTATTGCCACGGCTTATGTGGTGACGCCAACACAGGCCGGCGAGCTGCAAACACCGGGGAAAGGCATTAAGCCACTCGATAATACGATGCCGGAGCAGGCATCAGCCGGATATCTATTTTAACTGTCAGGGAATGTAACAATGCGTATAACACTGATCTTTATATTTGTGAGTTTGTTGCTGACCGGATGTGAACAGACGGTCAATCACTGGCGGGAAGGCGATGAGCAGGTGCCGTCCGGGAAGGATTTTACGGTCTCGGTTGCCCCGTCAGTTTCTGCTGTGTCATTGAAGCTGACGTCACATCAGGGACTGAATGATGCGTCGCTCCGTGATCTGAATGCTTTGCTGAACAATCAGGGAAGAATCGGCAGTCAGTCCATTCTGGTTCAGCCCTATACAAAAAACGGGGAACGGTTCGCTGCCCGGTTAAGGTCCAGCCTTATGAATGCGGGTGCAGAGCAGGTCCGGATTCAGTCGCGGACTTTTTCAGCGGAAAAACCGGCGTGGGATCTGAAAGTTCAGTCACAGGCTCTGGTTGTCAGCGTCCCTGACTGCCGGATTAAGACCCCCGGTCAGTGGATGACCAAGCCGTATGAAGCCATCGGCCCGCTGGGATGTGCTAACCGGGCTAATCTTGCCCGGATGGTGGCTGACCCGCAGGACTTAATCAGAGCCAAACCGCTGGATCCCGGTGACGGCGTCGCCGCGGTGAATGCGGTCAAACGTTATCAGGAAGATGATTTGAAAGCGCTTCTCGATATTGACTTCAATGATGATTAACCATTGAGATAAAAAACATGAGCGAAGAAAAATATCAATATAATACAGATGCTTCAGAAACAGTCGCTTTGTTCACTCCGGATAAAAACGAAATTGCCCTTTATTGTGATGATTTCCGGCGGTTAGATCTGAATACTGATCATGTGATTGCCGGAGATATCACCCAGGCTATCGGGTGGGTTAAAGCGCATCCGGTTCCTTCAGCCATGATTGTTGATATTGATGGTGAAGCGTTTCCGATGGAAATGCTGTCGGATCTGTATGCCGTCTGCGGCCCGACCTGCAAAATTATCACCCTGGGTTCGGCTGTGAATCTGGATCTTTACCGAAGCATGCTGGCGCTGGGCATTTTTGATTATCTGTTAAAACCAGTCACACTGGACCGGCTGGCCAGTACATTTGCCAGTGTCAAAAAAGGGCGGATTGAAGAAATGCCTGCGGGCAGAACCATTGCTGTGACCGGCGTAAAAGGCGGCATTGGCACTTCGACCATTGCTTTTGGTATGGCACAGGTACTGGCCGGTGATCGCCGGATTGCAACCGGGCTGGTGGATTTCGACCGTACCAACGGTTGCCTCGGATTACTGGCCGGTTTGCAGGAAGAAGCCGGTCTGGATGGGGTGCTGAAATCAGAGCATATTGATATCCGGTTTTTACGTCGTTCAATGAACCGGATTTCTGACAAGCTGGCGATTTTAAATCAGCCGCCGGGTTATCAGAGCGAACAGGAACGGGTGGAACAGACGCAGATATTCACACTGGGAGCCACTTTGTGTCAGATGTTCAATCAAGTCATCTGGGATTTGCCATCCAGTCAGCCGGAAGGCACCATCGATGTCTTGTCCTGTGCACAGATACGGATTCTGGTGGCTGATTTTACTGTGGTTTCAGCGCGTAATACCCGTCGTTTACTGCAGGAAATCGGGGATGAAACCGATGGGCAGCGGGTGATTATTGCCTGTAATACACACCGCGAGAACAGTCAGGCGATTCCCCGTGAAGAATTTGAACAGTTTATTCACCGCAAGGTCGATGTCGTGCTGCCGTATGCCGGAAAAGTCATCGATCAGATATTACTCAAAGGTGCGCTGGATATCAGCCAGCTTCCTGCCTTTCAATCATCGGTTGCAGCACTGGTTGATTTAGCCTGTGGTGGTCGTACCGCAGTCAGACCGAAGCACCGGCTGTTGTCGCGTTTGAAGGCCTCTCTGGTAAGGAAAGCCTCATGATCATTAAAACGTCGCGTCAGCATAAACATCAGCCTGTTCAGCAGGTCACATCCACTGAACAGCCATCAGACACGCCCGTCAGGCCGGGCCGCGAAGTACCGCATGCCGCGGCAGAAGCCGGACTGGCAAACCAAAACCTGCGGGTGATTCGCGATCATCTCTACGAACAGATTGATCCGCTGAAAGTCACCACCATGGCACCGGAGCAGTTGCATCAGCAAATCAATGAGATGATTCGTATGATTTGTGACGAGCACCGGATTCAGTTTTCTACCGATGAAGAACGTCAGTTCGGTGAAACCATGTTTAATGAAATGGTGGGGATCGGCCCGATCCAGCCATTTCTGGCGGACGATAGTGTGAATGATATTCTGGTCAACGGAGCCGGGCAGGTGTTTGTTGAACGGTTTGGTAAGCTGGAACTGACACCGGTTCATTTCATTGATGAAGAACATGTGTTTAATATTGCACAGCGGATTGCCGCCCGTGTCGGCAGGCGTATCGATGAGACGCATCCCATGGTGGATGCCCGTCTGGAAGATGGCAGCCGGGTGAATATTATTACTCATCCGCTGGCGCTGGACGGTACCACCATATCCATCCGGAAATTTATGCGCCGGAATATGTCTTTAGAACTGCTGGCTGAGCGTGATGCCATTTCTCCGGATATGCTCGAAGTCCTGAAACGGGCGATGGCTGCCCGTATGAATGTGATTATTTCAGGCGGAACCGGTGCGGGTAAAACCACGTTACTGAATGCGTTGTCACAAAATATCAGCAATGATGACCGGATTATCACCATTGAAGATGCCGCGGAACTCCAGCTTCAGCAAATCCATGTGGTCCGTCTTGAAACCCGTCCGGTCAGTGCGGAAGGGGCGGGTAAAGTCGATCAGCGGGATTTGGTCCGCAATGCGCTGCGGATGCGCCCGGACCGGATTATTCTGGGGGAAGTTCGTGGTGGTGAAAGTTTTGACATGTTGCAGGCGATGAATACCGGCCATGATGGTTCTTTGTGTACTGTTCACGCCAACACGCCGCGGGATGCCATCATGCGGCTTGAGAATATGGTCATGATGGCAAATATGCAGCTACCGCTTGAAGCGATTCGCCGCCAGATTGCCAGTGCCGTCGATATCATTGTTCAGGTTGAACGGATGAGTGACGGTGGGCGCCGGGTGGTGTCGGTGACCGAAGTGTGCGGGATGGAAAATGATGTGATTCAGACGCAGGAGCTATACGCTTTTGCCATTGATGAAATTGATGATCAGGGCAAAATTCGTGGTCACTTTGCTTCCACAGGACAGCGCCCCGGTTTCTACAGCACGCATGAGCATTATTTCAGGGAGCATGCATGATGTTGTGGGATGGGATGACAGGGTCAGTCTTTGTGCTGTTGTTTTGCCTGATGCTTGGCGGACGTTATGCCTGGCGCATCCATGCCTGGCGCAAAGCAAGGGCTCAGTATCTGTCGCAGTTAGAGCAGATGATGGCAGACGGGCAGCGCGTCTCTGAAGAGAGCAGTCTGCAACGTTTAGCCGATGATATGCGATTTGCTTCGTTGCCGGTGATTGGCGGCATGATGCAACGTTTCTGGACAGATATCGGATTACTGGGGTGGCAGGCACACTGGCTCCGGCGGGCAGCCATGTTGCTGATTCCTTCTGCTATTGTATCTGTTGCTGTCAGTAAAGATGCCACCGCGCCGGTTGGGTTATCACTCGGCCTGACACTGGTCTTGTTTTCGGTTGCTTTGCTGACGATTTACCTCAGGGCGATGAGCCGCCATCTTGATGAATTCAGGCAAAACCTGCCGCAGGCGATTGATGCGATTGTCCGGGCTGTCAGAGCGGGTGTGCCTGCCAGCAATACTTTTCTGATGGTGGCTGAAAATCTGCCCGGACCTTTGGCTGCTGAATTTATGCTGATCGATAACTGGCTGAAAGTTGGTATCCCGCTGCGGGATGCGATGCGTGATTCTGCCGCGCGAATTCCCCTGAATGAATACCGTTTTTTCGTGGTGATTCTGATCATTAATCAGGATACCGGCGGAAAGCTGGGTGAAACCCTGGAGCGGCTCAGTGATACTTTGCGGGCGCGGCAGGAACTGGCCCTGAAAATTAAGGCGAAGACGTCAGAAGTCCGGGCATCAGCCGTCATTGTTGCTTTGCTGGCACCCTTGTCACTCACTTATATGTATTTCAATTCACCGGCAGATTTTGGCTTTTTGCTCAACGACCCGACCGGCAATCGTGTGTTGATTTATGCGGTTTGCAGCGTATGTCTGGGGTTGGCGGTGACACATTATATGATCAGGAGGGTCATACGATGAATCGATCACCACTGATTGATTTAGGGGCGGGATGTCTGTTGTTTGCGCTGGGGCTGATTTTACTGGGTCTGTATTTCAGGAACCGCCGCACCGGGCTTGCCTGCCGTCTGAATACGCGGGATGACAAGGTGAATTCTGAAGAAGACATATTGCTCAGACATCAGACTGAATCGGTTTTTAACCGGTTTCCGGTGCTGGTTGCACTGGCCGCTTTCGGCGACAAACTGGCCGGAACACAATCTGATCGCCGGAAGACGCAGCGTTTGTTAGCCATGGCCGGTTTTCATGACCGGCGATACACCGGGCTGTTCACTTTGAGTAAATATGCCTGTGGTCTCATCTGTATCACCGGGTATTTCATGTTGGGTACTGAACCGGGACAACGGTTGAGTATGATGAGTTTAGCTGCGGGGCTGATGCTGTTGTTTCTCAGCTCATTGACTGTGGAGCTATGGGTCAAAGTTCGGGCTTCCGGACGGGGGAAACGCCTGTCGGATCAGCTTCCGGATGCGCTTGATCTGATGGTGATTTGTGCCGGGGCCGGTTTACCACTGGCGCGGATTTTAGATGTGGTTTCAACCGAACTGGCATTTTCGGCTCCGGAAGTGGCGCAGGAGCTGGGATATACCTTTACAGAGATGCAGATTCTCAGTGACAGGCGACGGGCATTGATGAATCTTTCTGATCGGTGCGCTGTGGATAATGTCAGTGCGATGGTCTCAACCCTGATTCAGGCTGAGCGTTACGGCACACCGTTGTCTCAGGCGCTGAAAACAATCTCAGAAGAGAGCCGTAAAGCACTGGTGCTCGGACTGGAAGAGAAAACCGGTAAACTGCCGGCTCAGCTGAGCGTTCCCCTGATGACCCTGATTCTGCCGCCGGTGATTGCCATGATGGGCGCACCGGCCATGGTGCGGATTATCCGCATGCTGGCTGACTAATTTTGTATCGGAGGCAGAACATGCCAAAACTGACTTTATTGATTTGTATGACACTGACACTGACACTGCTTTCTGGTTGTGCCGGGCATCCGGATTTGTCCGGTAAGACGGCGGCACAGGCCGCACAAAAAACGGAACAGGCTGCATTGAAAGCGACGAAAGAAGCATTAAATCTGGCGCATATGTTACGGGATAACGGACGTTACAAAGCCGCATTTGAGGTTTACCGGAAAATGGATGAACAACAGACGCTCAAAGACGCTTTTTTACTCGAATATGCCACCGTCGCTTCATTTGTCGTCAAGCCAGAGGGGGTGATTCCGCTTTACCAGCAGGCTGATAAAGCGCTGGCAGAGCATCAGACTGATGAACAACGGGAAGCAATTTGTATGGGGCTGGGACGTGCCTATTTGCAAATGGCCCAAAGGAAAAAAGCAACCGGGTATCTCGACTGCGTACTGGCTGTGAATCCGCACAATGTGACCGCACTCAATGGTGCGGCGGTGCTTGCCGGCTTTCGGGGACAGACCGGACAAGCCCGCACCTACCTTGAAACGGCACTGGACATTGATCCGGACAATACCATGGTACTGAATAATCTGGCGATGACTTACCTTGCCGGTGCAGATTATGGTCAGGCGATCGATTTGCTTCGGGTACAGCAACAACGGCTGAATATGTCCGGGCGGTTAAATTTAGCACTGGCTTATATCCTCCATGAGCGGACAGATCAGGCCAGGGTGCTGTTGAATACGTATCTGACAAAGAATAAAACGGAACAGATCATCACACAGTTTGAAGCCGTTCGTGACCGAATCAGTCAGGGGCATCCGGTAGCGACAGAAATTGCTGCATTAACTCAGGCACCGATCCGGTTAGTTGAGGGAGAGTAATGCAACCGATTCTCAGACGATCTCATGATCGCCAGGCTGGTATTGTTTCTGTTGAGACTGCGCTGATTTTCCCGGTATTGCTGTTCATTCTGACGATGTTTTTTGAACTGGCCCGGATTATGTTAGTGATTACGATCATCAATTTTTCGCTGGAACGGGCGGTACAGAATTTCCGCCAGGATGATGATTTTTATGCGCTGAACGAATCGCGGATTGCTGCTGTGATCAAGCAACGTGTGATTGAATCTTCTTTTAACTTTGTCTCGGCAGAAAATATCGATCTGGAACTGCATTCTTTTGCTGATCTTGGGGAGTTATCTGCTGGTCGTGGTCAAAAAGATGATGATTCTTCACAAACAGATAACGAACAGATACACAGTTATACGACGGCCCCTGTTCTGAATATGCACCTGATTTTAAAGCAGAATTTTATTACGCCGTTACCTGAACTATTTGATCTGGGGACATCGTATCAACATGAATTTCAGCAAACTCTGGGTGATTTGGTCATGGATGAGAATGAGTCATGAATAAGGGCTTCAAGAAAAAACGGGGTTTGGCGGTGCTGGAATTTACTCTCTTTTGCGGCATGTTACTGACGACGGCAGCCATCGTTGCTGACCTGTACTTCGTCAATCAGCTCCGTGGTCAGTATGACCGGATTTCACATAATCTGGCATCTGTACTATCGGTACAACGCTATATTGCCGCAAAGGATTTAGCTGCTTTACTGAATATAGTGGTCTCTGAAGCGGATACTGATTCTTATGAGCTGAATATATATAAAGTCAATACAGACAGGCGTATGGATTGGTTACCATTAAAGCGTGGTACCCTGAAAGGGGTATGCTCTCCCCTGAGTGAAGGACGCTATTTCACCGGCGGAATGCCGGAAGAAGATAAAAAAGATGATTCTGTTTCCCTGATTGTGGTTCAGCTTTGTCGCCAGTCTGCCGGGCTGACACCATTGACGGCATTGATCAGTTCGAAAGCCATTGAAGTCGTCGCGTATAACAGGATGCGTTATCATGACATTGAAATCGATGATGAACTGGCGGATGAATTATCTGTCCCGGACGATGGCGAGTGAGGAGTATGGAGATTGATATGAAACGCTGGGTGTATAAGTTGATCGCGCTTGTCAGTTTGGGGATGGCAGTTTTAGGTATTTTATTACCCGGTTTACCCGCCACCGAATTTATTGTTTTGGCAGCCTGGGCGGCAGCCAAAGGATCACCACGAATTTATGCGTGGATTATGTCATGGTCCTATTGCCGGAATATGATCGAAAACTGGCAAAACGGTAAAGTGATCTCACGCAAGAATAAGATACATTCAGCGATATCGATGCTTGCCTGTCTGATTATCTTACTGGTGGCTGATGTTTCTGCACTGGTGGTCATGATCGCCGTGGGTGGGATGCTGACTGGCAGTTATTTTATCTGGAAGCGTCCGGAACAGCGGCAGCCCTGCCCGGATTAACTTTGTGATGACACGCTTATCTCCAAACAACCTGCATCTTGAGGTTATTTGGGGATAGCTCTGATTTGCCATCCCTGGCAAATCAGTTTTGAAATATTGTACCGCGAACCTGAGCACTCAAATTGATTTGTCATTTTTACAGCGATTTGCTGGTTTGATGCCGGTCTTCCCGGCACAGCATCAGCGCGCCAGCCAGCCACCATCGACTGCGACGGTGTAACCATTAATATAAGATGAAGCCTCTGATGCCAGAAAAACGACCGGCCCAGCCAGATCGGTTGGTTCGCCCCAGCGCTCTGCCGGAATCCGATCCAAAATTTCCTGATTACGGACTTTATCCGCGCGGAGCGGGGCGGTGTTGTCAGTCGCCATATAGCCCGGCGCGATAGCATTAACGTTAATTCCCTGAGCCGCCCATTCGTTGGCGAGGGCTTTGGTCAGGCCGTGAATCCCGCTTTTCGACGCCGTGTAAGAAGGCACCCGGATACCGCCCTGAAATGAGAGCATGGAAGCGATATTAATGATCTTTCCGCCTTGCCCGCGGGCGATAAAATGCTTCGCAGCTTGCTGGCACAGGAAGAACACGGTTTTGATATTGGTGTTCATGACGTCATCCCAGTCTTGCTCGGTAAAATCAATCGCTTCATTGCGGCGGATGATACCAGCATTGTTGACCAGAATATCGACTTGACCAGCAGCTGCGACGGCTTCTTCAAAAGCCCGTGGCACAACGCTGCTGTCACTTAAATCCGCAGAAACCGGATAATATTGACGACCAAGTGCCTGAATTTGTGACGCCGTATCGCCCCGGTTGCTCCGGTTGACACCCACAACATCGCAACCTGCTTGTGCCAGTGCAATTGCGATCATTTGGCCTAAGCCGCTGTTACACCCGGTCACCAGGGCAACTTTTCCTTCCAGACTGAAACTCTTTAAAACCATCACTTTGCTCCTTACCTTCAAACATTGTCGTTGTTGTACCGTCACAAATTAATTTGTGAAACTAAATTCTACTTTAATTGAAACGTCGTTTCAATTATTTTAAATCCCTGAAATCAACAGATCCTGGGGTGTGAACACTTCTGTCTTTATCTGGAAGGTCCCTGATATTTAAAATCTTGCGGGCTGAGCTCTGTTTTTCTGAACAAGTAGCTGATTATTATTGATTGTTTTGTTTTTTACCGGAATATCAATCACAACTTTGTCTTTGCGTGTTGCCTGTCCCGGCTGGCTATTTCTCAGGGAAAGGCCATTATTAATAATATAATTAATAGTGGTTCCTGTTTATGCCGGTTTCTCTGCCTGTTTTCTCTCAATCAATGGCTATCAGTATGTGTTTGTTATTGATGTCATTCTTATCATTTGCACAAGTGCCGGTTAAGATCTCTTCGGCGAATGCGCCGCCATTTATTTATCAGGAAGAGATTCCCGGTTACGGATGTGGCCTGGGATGTGACATTGTCAAAGCGGCTTTTCAGTCTGTTTCATACAAGGCGGAGTTTCAGATAAAGCCGATGACACGGATGGTCTGGTCACTGATTGAAAAAAAGAGCGCTGCCAACATGGGTGTCTTCAGATGGTATCAGGCACAAGGCGTTGAATCACAAGTTGAAAAAGTCGATATTCTGATGATGAATTTCGTTTTCTTTTACCGGAAAAGCCGTTTCCCGGATGGTGTAACGTATCGTCAGCTTTCAGATTTATCACCTTATACGATCAGTGCCGTGCGGGGAACTTTTCTGGCGCGGGCGTTTGAAGAGGCCGGGCTCAAAATCTCATACAACACACGCGTTGAGCAGGGTATTCTGAAACTGGAGGCCGGGCGGGTGGATTTAACCGTTATCTCCCTGCTGTCTGGCTGGCAGGTTATCCGGGAGCGGTATCCTGATGACATTGATCAGTTTGCAACGATTGAAAAACCGTTGTTGAAGGAACCTGTGTCGCTGATGTTCAGAAAAGAAGATCATCAGTTGAGCGCTGATTTTTTGCGGGGCATGAAAAAGATTGTCTCCAACGGCATATATGAAATGACGTTGGTGAAATACTTCCGGCGTGCAGGTATTGATACCGGATTGATCACCGAAAATGTTCCGTTATATCTGCAAACACCAGACATGGAAGACAAATCCACTCAGTGGTCAAATATGCCTGATTCCGGGCATTTGTTCCGGCAGGCTATGCCGGCGGACTAACCCTTCATCTTGAGGTTAACCGGGTATCTGTGTATTTTTATACGATACGTTGGGTCAACATATTTCCTCTGTCAGGACACTTGCATGGTCAGACAATCTCATTCATCTGCTGTTCCCTGTTTATCCCGGACATGGCATTTATCGGAGTCCGTACTCTTTCACTGGTTACTCCGGCTGTGTGGTGATCAGGATTTAGCTTTTGATCTGTTGCAGGAAACCTTTCTGCGTGCGCTCAGTCAAGACAAAGACTTCTGTACGATAAAAAACCAGCAAGCGTGGTTGTTTCGGGTGGCCCGTAATCTTCTGACAGACGAGCAGCGGAAAAAGCATCAGTTTACGACTGACGCCGACATCACATTCGATATCCTGCCGGATGTCCCGCAAGAGCTGCCGCCGGTAGACAGCCTCGCACAGTGCCTGCCAAAAGCGCTGGGCAAAATGAGCGCGGAAGATCGCGCGATTATTGAAGCCTGTGATTTACAGGGCATGGGCCAGCAACAGTACGCGGCATCGCATAACTTAACCCTGCCTGCAGCCAAATCGCGCATTCAGCGCGCACGCCTCCGGCTGAGAGAGATTCTCAAAACCCAGTGCCGGATTCGCTTTGATGAGCATCAGAAAGTGTGTTGTTTTTTCCCTGAAGAAAGCTGAATTCCTGCATCGCCTTAAATATCCGGAGCAGCCAATAACAAAAATAATCTGCATCCTTTTTACGGGTCGTTCGTCTTATTTGCAGAGAACGATCATGATTGCCGGTGACGATTGAAGCACCGGTGATTTGCGTACTAAAAAGGAGCCGTCATGTTTATTGTCTTTACCCTGTTGGCAGACTGGCTGACATTTCAGGTTTTTTCACTGTCGCCCGGCAGTAAAACCGCAGATGCAGTACATTTTTTTATTGAAGATACCAGCAAGATTATGGTGTTGCTGGTGGTGATGATCTACGTGATTGCTCTGTTCCGTGCATCTTTGAATGTTGAACGGGTGCGGGATTATCTGGCCGGGAAAAAACGAGTGTTTGGCTATGTCTCCGGCAGTTTTTTCGGCACGATTACACCATTTTGTTCCTGTTCCAGCATTCCTGTCTTTCTTGGATTTACATCCGCCGGCATTCCGCTGGGAATCACCATGGCTTTTTTAATTACCTCGCCGCTGATTAATGAAATTGCGGTATTACTGCTATTCAGCTTGCTGGGCTGGAAATTTACCATTTTATATATCATCACCGGTATGACGATTGGCATCTTAAGTGGTTGGTTTCTCGATGCGATTGGCGCGCAGCGCTGGCTGCAGCCACTGGCCGTGAAAATGATGCACAACAGACCCGGTGCAAAAATGAATGTTCCAGCAGAAAAAACCAAGGATTCAGCAGCATCTCCGGAGCAGGGAACGGAGCAGGGAATGATGTCGTTTTCCGATCGGCATCAGTTTGCAAGACAAGAGATGCAAACCATTGTCGGCCGGGTGTGGAAATGGGTGTTGATGGGTGTCGGTATTGGTTCCGGGTTGCATGGCTTTGTACCGGATGGCTGGATTGAAGCGCATTTAGGGGCTGGTCAGTGGTGGTCCGTACCCGTTTCAGTGGTGATTGGCATTCCTTTGTATTCCAACGCAACTGGTGTGATTCCGGTGATGGAAAGCTTACTCAGAAACGGGTTGCCGGTTGGGACGACTCTGGCATTTTGTATGAGTACTGTCGCGGCCAGTGTGCCTGAATTTGTGATGCTGAAACAGGTGATGCAGTGGCGCTTGCTGGCGCTGTTATTTGCCATATTACTGGCCGCATTTACCGTGATTGGCTGGGTGTTTAACGTTGTGATTTAGGGACGGCTGAGCCATAAGCAGCTGAGTCATAATACAGCTGAGGCTCCACCAGACATACCCAGATGATCAGTTTATTTTTCAGATTAGTATTACTCATGAACCGATGGTTTTTTTGAACAGAGAATATACCCATATATGGGTATAAAGAGGACGAATGATGAAAGTGATGAAGGTATTAGGTTCAGGTTGTGCAAACTGTGTGAATACAGCCAGGCTGATTGAGCAGGTCGCAAAAGCACAGGGGGTTGAGGTTTCGGTGGAGAAGGTGACCGATATGGAAACCATCATGAGTTACGGTGTTATGTCGACACCGGGCGTTGTGATGGATGAACAGGTGGTTCACTCCGGTGGTGTTCCGCGGGCTGAAGAGATAGCGATATGGCTGAAAAAGGAAGTATGACCGTTTTTTAGTCTGCGTGACCTTGATTGATCTTTTGGGATGAAATTGTTATGTTATAACATATCTAGTTTATGTGTTTCTCCATGATGTCGCCGGTACCTGTTCCGGCACCGGGAGAATCATCACCAAAGAGGAGTAGATCAATGAAGCCAGGTATCCATCCTGAGTACCGGACGGTTGTTTTTCATGACACCAGTATCGATGAATATTTTCTGATAGGGTCAACCCTGAATACCGACAGAACCATCGCGTGGGAAGATGGCAAGACGTATCCATATTTTACGATTGAAGTCTCTTCCAAATCTCATCCGTTTTACACCGGCAAGCAGCGGGTTGTACATCAGGAAGGCCGGGTGGCTAACTTCAACCGGCGTTTTGGTCGTCAGTTAGGTTCGAAGCGGACAGGAGATCAGTCATGAAAGTGTTGAGTTCATTAAAAAGTGCGAAACAGCGTCACCGGGATTGTCAGATTGTGAAACGTCGTGGCCGGGTCTATGTGATTTGTAAATCTAACCCGCGTTTCAAAGCCGTTCAGGGCAAAACCAAGAAGAAATAGTCTGTCAGATGGCCGGGAAAGGGAACAGACCCGGCCGCTCCCCCCAGCATGCCAGGCCTGTTTTGATTCAGTTGTTGAGTCAATCACAATTGTTGTATTTAGTCACAATTGCTGTATTCAATCAGATTGTGTTCAATCAGGCTATGTTAAATCAATTTGTGTTCAGGCAACTTGTTTTAAACCAATTTATTTTAAAGTAATTCGTTTGAAAGCCATTCATTTTAAAGTGATTCATTTTAAAGCCATTCTTTTCAACCAACCTGCATCATATCCGGATGTGATGCGGGTTGTTTCGTTGTGTTTAATATCAATATAGTAGCAGATGAAAAAATGAGCGGTATCAGTTTGGTATCATTTGTCAGTTTTTTCTG
Organism: Vibrio aerogenes; assembly: GCF_024346755.1. Lineage (NCBI taxonomy): Bacteria > Pseudomonadati > Pseudomonadota > Gammaproteobacteria > Vibrionales > Vibrionaceae > Vibrio > Vibrio aerogenes. The sequence goes on from NZ_AP024861.1 coordinate 1,193,761, forward strand.
AAAAAGAAAGTGAAAGTTGTGATACCGGGCATTTATCGTGACCGAATGCCGGGATATGTCGTCCATGTCATGTTCTCTGGTGTTTTTGGTGATAAAAAAAACAGATTTGCTGGTGCCGGTTGAGCCCGGTCTTGTCACCCTGTTCAGGTTGTCTGGAGATAAAACAAAAAAAAAATAAATTTTTTTTCGGGTGAAACAGCGATTTAATGATAAATGAAACATTAAAAATAATGCCTGAGCCATCAGTGAAATGAATTAATAAAATTAAAAGATCATTATCATGATGATATGAAAAGTGTTTTTTTATATAAAATATATTTTGAGCTAATATGTTTATTTTTAGCTATTATTTCTTCTGATTATTATTAATTTAAATAAAAGTTCCTTGCAGATAAATGAAATCTTAAGTTTGTATATTTGGAAATGAACTAATAAAAGTACCGTGTGGTCCTAATATTACCTTAATTGTGTCAGCTGGATATGTGGTTGAAGATGGATTACTTACAGTATAGAAAACCTATATTTAATGTTATTTCTGACAGGGTATTAAATAACCCGGATAAAATAGCTGTTGAATTGAATGGTCAGACGCTCACTTACAGAAAACTTGAAGAATTATCAGATCGACTGGCATCTTATATTATTGCGCATTATCCTCAGTCTCAGGGAGGACGCGTCGCTGTATATCTTCAGGCCGATGTGATGTTACCTGTGGTGCTACTTGGTATTATGAAGTCCGGATGTGCTTATGTGCCTTTGTCATATTTTCATCCGCCGGAAAGAATTAAATCGATTATTAATGACTCGGCTGCTTTTTTAATGATATCAACACAAGAATTAATTAAAGAAAAGCATCTCGGTAAATATAATATTCAGCATTTAGATATAACGAATCGTCAAATATTTAATTCTGATTATTCTGTAAAGTTTCCTGAATTAAACGGAAACGAACTGGCTTATATTTTATATACGTCTGGTTCGACCGGAATACCGAAAGGTGTGGCAATCGAACATGCGTGTCTGAATTATTATGTACACTGGTTTAATCAGGAACTATGGGAAAAGACTCGTCCGGTTTTACCATTGACGTCTTCACTCAGTTTTGCCGCGGCCGTGGCACAATTATATGCGCCATTACTAAGAGGTGATACGCTGCATATGTTACCGGATCAGATTCTCCATCAGCCGGATATGCTGTGTCGCTGGTTTGCACAGGTGCCCGGTGCCGCTTTGTATTGCGTGCCAACGGTTTGGGATGAAATCTTACGTTATTATCAGTCTGCCGGGGATCAGGGATCACTGGCGCTGCCCAAAACGCTTTATCTCTCTGGTGAGCCTGTTCCGGCAGAACTCAAAGCGCGGACGTTTGCTCAGTCACCCGGTATGCGCGTATTCAATCTGTATGGACCGACAGAGACAACGGCGAACGGGTCGTATGCTGAGCTGAAAGCGTTAGCACCTGTGACCATAGGTCAGGCGATTGCCGGTTCAGAGATCATGATTCTGGATGAAGATGGCCAGCCTGTCGCTGATGGTGAAACCGGTGAAATCTGCATTATTGGTCCCGGTGTTGCACGCGGATACTGGCACCGGAAAGATTTAACCCGGCAGCGTTTCTTTGAGGCCGGACATTTCAGAGGCCACCGTACCGGCGATCTGGGTCAGATTGTCGACGGGCAACTGATCTGTTTGGGCCGGAAAGATCACCAGATTAAGATTGGAGGGGTGCGGATTGAACCCGGAGAAACGGAAGCCGTTTTACTCAATTATCCGGGGGTGACACAGGCCGTTGTGAAAACAACCGGGGGACCGGGAGGGCAAACACAGTTAGTCGCTTATCTGGTACAGCCGGAAACGCAGGCCACGGTCAGAGAGCTGCGCAACTTTTTGCGGGCGTATCTGCCGGATGTGATGATTCCTGCCCACTTTATTTACATCAGCCAGCTTCCCAAACTGCCGAACGGCAAACTGGACAGTAAACGCTTACCTGCCCCCTGTCCGTTGCGACCACAGCTTGGTTACGATTGTGAAGTTGCGCAGAATGATCTGGAAAGAGAGCTGATTGATATCTGGGAAGAGGTATTGCAGTTCTCGGGGCTGGGCAGTAAAGATAACTTTTTCGACCTCGGTGGTTCTTCGCTGCAGGCGATGAAAATCCGCCAGCTGATCCGTTTACGTTTGTATTGCAATATTGACTACGGGCTGTTTGCTGAGCATCCGACGCCGCGTGAGCTGGCAACAATTGTGCCTTATTACAGTTGCGATGATGAAGATGAACCGGCTGAGGACGGGCAAGGTGAAAGCCGTGATCATCCCGCGCTTTCTGCCGGTGCCGGGTCATCCGAACGTGGTGCTCTGTTGTCCTCACAGCAACGATACTTCATCACGCTGGATCAAATCAGTGCTGAACCTGCCACTTATCAGATTCCTTTCAAAATGAGTGTCAAAGGCGAAGCGGATATCGATGGCCTGATCGACAGCCTGCAACAGGTACTGAGGGCAAATCCGGTGCTGAGAAGCCGTTTTGATCTGGATGAGGAATTATGTTTTGAAGGGGCATACCGGGTTGAAGAGATTGCAGTTCGGCGCCACAGCGCGTCGATGGTTCCCGGCCCGTTATCCGGGCTGAGTGATCATGATTTGCTGGCGCTGCTGCCACCGTGTCAGATGGATTTGGAAGAAACACCCCTGATACAGATTGATCTGATTTCAGATGAGTGCTCAGACCATGTATTTGTGATTCGGGTGCATCATGCCGTGTTTGACCATGACTCAATTGCGTTGTTTTATCAGCAGTTTATCCGGCAGTATCGCCGTATTCTGGCCGGAGATGCCAGCACGTTACCGGCTGAATCCGTAACCTATGCAGATTACAGCCACTGGCAGCAGATGCATCAGCCCGGTGATGAAGCGCAGGAGAAAGCATTCTGGCGGCATACTTTGCAGGACTATGTACGTCATGGTGCGGACGCATCCGGTTTTCAGGTGTACGGCGATCAGGAAGGGCCCTACACGGAACAGGTGCTGACTTCAGCGGTGACAGCACATATTCATCAGGCGGCGAGAGCGCAGCAAACCTCACCATTTGTACTGATGCTGACGGCATTCAATCGCCTGCTTGAGCAGGAAACACCTTACCGGCAGGTGCCTGTTGGTATTCCTGTCTCGACCCGGATGCAGTATGAACCATCGTCATTAACGGGTTGTTTTGTCAATCTCATTACTTATTTTGATCCGGCAGATGCAACAGAACCGCTGATGACAAGGCTGACAAAAAACAAGCGCCGGATTTATGCACTGATGGATCATTTGTCGCTGCCTTATGACGCTGTGATCCAGGAAAGCCGTCAGGCAGAGATTGAATCGCAGGTCAGGGTGCCGGTGGGCTTTAACTTCTTATCGGCGATGCCGGCTGCAGAAAACGTGGGTGAATGTCAGTTCACGGTGAAAGCGATGAACGCGGATTATGTCCGGTTTGACTTAGCCTTAACGGTCAATGACGGAAAAGAGATGTCACTCACTTTGCATTATCGCCCCGGATTATTCAGCCGGCAGCAGATTGATGTATTACTGGATAAATATCAAATGATGTTAGTCCGGCTCTGATGTTCAGAACTGGTCCTTTGATTTAAATCCGGATAAAGACGCACTGTATTTTTTGCTTCTGCCAGTCAATACAGCGTCATAAATATAAATCATTTATTAAAGACAGACAGAATAAAAAGGCAAGCCTGAAAATTAATTTTTCAGGCTCAGGAGGAGCTATGTGCCCGAAGAAATTAATTCATCATGAATTTATGAAGCAATATAAAAGGACCCCCGGAAATATTGCACTGAAGTCTGATTATGAAGAGATGACTTATGAACAATTAGAATGCCGGTCCAATGATCTCGCATATGAATTAATTCACCGGGGTGTTCAGCCGGGAGATATTATCGGTGTTTCTCTGAATCGTGGTATTCAGTTAATTATCACCTTAATGGGAATTTTAAAAGCAGGTGCCTGTTATCTGCCGCTGGATCCCTATTATCCGCGGGAACGGCTGACTTATATGATTCGTCACTCCCGTACCCGGCTGCTGGTCACGGACGATATTACATCGGTTGCGGGTATCCGCTGTACGTGTGAGGTGATGAATGTCCGTCAGGTCATTCCCGGTCAGGTGACGACTGCCACACTGCCGGAAATTGATGACAGCACACTGTGCTATGTGATGTACACCTCGGGCTCGACCGGTGTGCCGAAGGGCGTGATGATTAGTCACCGCACCGTTGTGAACTATCTGCACTGGATGAAAAGTACTTTTCAGCCGGATGCGCAGGACTGTGTGCTCAGTCAGTCGACATTCAGTTTTGATATTTCGGTATGGGAGATTTTTCTGCCGCTGATTTCGGGGGCCAGTTGTGCGTTGATTCCCGAAGAAATGAAATACGATCCGGCCCTGATTTCAGCGTTTATTCAGCGGCATGAAGTCACGGTTGCGCAGTTTGTACCGACGGCGTTACGGGTGATCGCAGATGCGAAGGTGCTGATTGAGTGCTTGTCATTAAGGTGTCTTATTTCTGGCGGCGAAGCGCTGAATCAGGCATTGGTGGATGATTTAGCCGCTCAGTTTTCCGGGCAGATTTATAACCTGTATGGTCCGACAGAAGCCACGATTTATGCTTGCTGGTATCGATGTGAACAGGGAGAAGATGAAACGATTGTTCCCATCGGGCAACCGCTGACTCATGCCAGTGTGTATGTGTTGGACGAGCAGATGAACCTGGTCCGTGAGGGGGAATGCGGGGAGTTGTATCTGAGCGGTGATTTGCTGGCCAGAGGATACCTGTATCAGCCTGAGCTGACAGAGACGCGCTTTATACCGAACCGCACTGTGCCCGAAGACGGCCCGGTGATGTACCGGACAGGTGACCGGGTGAGACAGCGCCCGGACGGTGTGCTGGAATTTCATGGCCGGGTGGATAATCAGGTGAAAATCCGCGGGCACCGGATTGAGCTGGATGAAATCAGCAACACGCTGCAAAGTCTGCCGCAAGTGAGGCATGCAGCGGTCATTCTCTCGACACACGAAGCCAGTCAGAACCCTTATCTGAGCGCTTATTACGTGCCTGCTGAGGGCGAGGCTGTGACGGTACAGGCGCTGAAGCTGGCGTTGTCCGGACGACTCCCCTTTTTTATGGTGCCATCGGTTTTTATTGCGTTGGAAACCATGCCAACACTGCCGAATGGAAAAATCGATCAAACCGCTCTATTAACCCAAAAACAGGAAGATGACCAACCTATGGCAAACAACAACACTGAATTACGTGAAAATACAGAAGAACAGGTGATGAATATCTGGCGTCAGGTATTGAATGTAAAACAAATTGCATCAGATGAGAATTTTTTTGATGCCGGTGGTAATTCACTATTAATGTCTAAAGTTCACCGGCGATTAAAAAAGGATCTGGATATTCCTATTTCGATTATGGATTTATTTCAATATCCAACAGTTCAGCTGATTAGTCAGGTAATTAACGACAAGTTTAAAACACAGTCATAATTAATTTTATTCAATTCAACAAATTATTCATTTTCTTTTTTATAAAGAAGGTGGTGCAGGTTTTTAATTTTTTAAATACAAACTGGTTCTTTTAATAAAAACTAATTGTATTAAATAAAAACTAATTGTATTAAAAACAATGAGGCAGGTTATGAAAAACCAAACAGAATTTCGTGAGCAGGATATTGCGATTATTGGTATGTCAGGACGTTTTCCTGGTGCAGATGATATTGATACCTTCTGGAATAATTTATTAGAAGGGCTGGAAACAATCAGCACTTTTACAGATGAAGAATTACGCGCTTCAGGAATTACTGAAGAACAGATCGCCTCTCCGAATTATATTCGTCGCCGTGGCATATTAGGCACAGCTCAGGATTTTGATGCGCATTTCTTCGATATCACGCCGCGCGATGCAGAAATTATGGATCCGCAACACCGGCTGTTTTTAGAAAGTAGCTGGCATGCGTTTGAAGACGCCGGTTATATCCCCGGCCAGTATCAGGGACGTGTGGGTGTGTTTGGCGGCACCGGCACCGCCTGGCACCTGAATAAAGCCAATACCCATCCGGATGTGCAGCAGTATGCCAGCGGTGCATCGATTGTGACCAACAATGATAAAGACTATGTGACGACCCGCGTTTCTTACAAGCTGAATCTCAACGGTCCCAGTGTGAATGTACAAAGTGCCTGTTCGACCGCAATGGTGGCAACGGTGCTTGGGATCAACAGCCTGCTGAGTGGCGAGAGTGACATGGTGGTTGCCGGTGGTGTGTCTGTTGATACTCCTGAACGTAAGGGATATCAATATATGCAGGGGGGGGATGGAGTCTGCGGATGGCCGCTGTTATGCATTTGATTCACGCGCAAACGGAACGGTCTTCAGCCGTGGTGTGGGGGTGGTGCTGCTGAAGCGTCTGAAAGATGCCATTCGTGACGGAGACCACATCCATGCGGTGATTAAAGGCGGTGCAATCAACAATGACGGAAATTTGAAGGCAGGTTATACCGCACCGAGTATTGAAGGGCAGATTGCCGTGGCAAAACGTGCGATTGAAAATGCCGGTATCAATGCTGAGGATATCCGTTTCGTCGAAGCGCATGGAACGGCGACCGCACTGGGCGATCCGATTGAATTCACGTCGCTGACACAAACGTTCCAGAGCTTTACGGACAAAAAACAGTTCTGCCGGTTAGGATCAGTCAAAACCAATATCGGCCATACCGATGCGGCTTCTGCGATGGCCAGTATGATCAAAGCAGCGAAAGCACTGAAAACCGGGCAGTTACCCGCTTCTTTGCACTATCTGTCACCGAACCCCAATATTGAGTTTGAAAGCAGTCCGTTTTATATGAATACGGCACTGAGCCCGCTGGAGAATGACGGTAAACCTGTCAATGCACTGGTGAATTCATTTGGTGTGGGCGGAACAAACGGGTGTGTGATTCTGGAAACTCCGCCGGTTCAGGCAGAAAGTGACCCGCACCATGCACCGCTGGTGTTGCCGTTTTCGGCCAAAAGCCGCAGCGCAGTTGAAGCGATGAAAAAACGCCTGCACAGCTATCTGGAAAATCATGACGATGTCTCACTGGCTGATGTAGCGTATACGTTACAGACCGGTCGTCAGCAGTTTGATTTTTCATCGGTGGTGATTGGCAGTAACCGCGAAGCGCTGCTGGAAAAACTGATGCAGCCATCGGCGATTCTGACCCGTGACGGGAAACAGAAAAAATCGCTGGTATTTATGTTCCCCGGTCAGGGTAACCAGTATCCGGATATGGCTAAAGATCTGTACAACACTTATCCGGTCTTCCGTGAGGCGATGGATCAGTGCTGTGACATTCTCCGGCCGATTCTGGCGTGTGACATTAAACCGGTGATTTTCTCTGCCGGGACAGACAATGCACCGAGACTGAACGAAACTCAGTTTACTCAGCCTGCGCTGTTTGTGATTGAGTATTGTCTGGCACAGTTATGGATGTCCTGGGGCATCAAACCCGACATCATGATTGGTCATAGTGTGGGTGAGTATGTTGCTGCCTGTATTGCTGAAGTTTTCTCGCTGGATGATGCCCTGCGGGCTGTGGCAGTGCGTGGCAAACTGGTGCAGTCATTACCATCCGGTTCCATGCTGGCCGTCATGATGGATGAAGCACAATTGAAAGCCCGTCTGAAAGACACCCGGATTGAGATTGCAGCCGTCAATTATCCTGAATTATGCGTTGTGGCGGGCAATGATGAAGAAATCGCAGCCTTCCAGCGTGAAATTGAGGACGATGCGATTTTCTGTAAACACCTTGATACCTCACATGGTTTCCACTCGTACATGATGGAACCCGTGCTGCCTGAATTTAAACAGTTCATCGATGGGGTTGAATTACACCATCCGAAAATTCCGTTCGTGTCTTCCGTCACCGGTGACTGGATCACGGATGAACTGGCGACCGACGCAGATTACTGGGTACAACACGTCCGCAAACCCGTGCTGTTCTCTCATGCATTCAGGACGCTGATGCAGGATTCTCCGGCCCGGTATATTTGTCTGGAAGTCGGCCCAGGCCGCTCTCTGGAATCTGCCGGAAAACAGCATTTCCGTGCCGATGACGGAGAAATGCCGGTGATCTACTCTTCTTTGCCGACAGCCAAAGATGCAGATATTTCCGGTACGTATTTGCTCAATACCTTTGGGTCACTGTGGGCCAGTGGTCTGGCGGTGCCGTGGGAAAAACTCTATACAGGCGAAGTGCGTCATCGTCTGCCTTTACCGGGTTATCCGTTTGAACGGAAAACATTTGCGCTGCCGCCTGTTCGCTCCAGTGGTGTCAGTGGCAGTGATGCCGAGGCGCTGAATCTGCGTAAACAGAAGAAAGCTGATATTGGTGACTGGTTCTATATGCCTGCATGGCGGCGGACCGTACCGGCTCAGTTTATTCCTGAAAAACAGCGGGCTGCGAAAGAGGAAGCCAGTGAAACGTGCTGGGTTGTCTTTGCTGATGAGCACGGCATTGCTGCGGAAGTGAAACATCAGCTGACGGAATCCGGTCAGACGGTCTTCGCGGTGATGAAAGGGGACAGTTTTCATGTTGATGATTCTCAGAACTGTATCATCATCAATCCGTCTGAGCGGGAAGATTATGTCCGGATGCTCAAAGCAATCAAAGACACTGGCCTGCTGCCCACCCGCATTCTGCATCTGTGGAATACCGGGACGAAGACGATTGATTTTGACGGAACACAGTCAAGAGATGAGTTACAACAGGATGGCTTCTATGGTCCGTTGTATCTGCAACAGGCGCTGATCGGCCAGAATCTGCTGGAAGGTTTGCATCTGGTCTTTGTTGCCAGCAATGTGGTCAGTGTGGCCGGAGAACCGATTCTGTCACCGGAAAAAGCGTTGCTGATGGGGCCATCACGGGTGTTTTATCATGAATACGGTGATGTTCAGAGCCATCTGGTCGATGTGGATCTCTCCGGTTCGTTCAACCCGAAAGCCATTGCAACCCATCTGATTGCCGAAGCCCATATTCACTCAGACAGTGAACATATTGCTTACCGGGGTGGTTTCCGCTGGGAAGAAGACTATCAGGCGGTTCATCTGGAAAGCGGTCAACAAGGCATGCCAGCCAGCTTCAGTGATGACTGCACCTATTTGATCACCGGGGGATTAGGCGGTCTGGGCATGCTGGTCGCCAAGCATATTGCCGGGCGCAGTAAAGCCGGGTTGATTCTGCTTTACCGCTCACCCTTACCACAACGTGATGCATGGCAATCCTGGCTGGAAACGCATCCGGTTGATGATCCGATCAGCGAAAAACTGGCGGGGATTCTGCAACTGGAAGAGAACGGCAATACAGTTCATCTGGTGGAAGCAGATGTCTGTGATTATGAAGCAATGAGTCAGGCGTTATCCGGCTTCTCCCGGATTGATGGCATATTCCACACGGCGGGGATTGCCGGTGGCGGTATCATTCCGTTCAAAAAAGATGAAGAGTGTGCCATGGTGCTGGATCCGAAAGTTCAGGGTGCATTAATTCTCGATGCGCTGACCAAAAAACATGCACCGGAATTCTTTATCCTGTTCTCCTCAATTTCAGCGATTGTGTCTGATGAAGCGCGGATCGACTACTGTGCAGGCAATGCCTTTATGGATACTTTCGCTCAGTACCGCAATCAGCACAGACCGGGCCGTACCGTGTCGCTGAACTGGGGTAAATGGGGTGATGTGGGCATGGCGGTTCGCTGGACCAAAATCATGGTCGAAAAAGATAAAGAAAAAGAGAAACAAAATGGTGTGGCTGCCCCCGAAGGCGATTTGCTGACCCTGATGGATCGCAAAGGGATGCAGGAAATGTATCAGGTGAATCTCGATCCGCATCAGGATTGGGTACTGAGCGAGCACCGTTTGATTGAGCAGCCGACACTGGTCGGAACATCGATTCTCTCAATCCTGAATGAATACATGACGGTCTTTAAACCGGATGCATCACTCCAGGTGAAAAACCTGTTGTTAGCATCACCGGTGATTTACCACAAATCCTGGCCGCGTTTACTGTGTCTGTTTGTTGAACCGGATGGTCAGGGCTATTCATTCAGCCTCAGAAGCCGGGGTGTTCTTGAAATGACATGGCAGGATCATGCGATGGGATCGATGAAAACAGCGGGTGAAACCAGTGTGGTGATTGAATCTCTGTCCACTCTTCAGGATCGCTGTACACAGCCGGTTGAAGTGACCTCGATGGCGAAGGATTTTGCCAACCAGATTACCGGTGAAGTCTTCCTGACGCTCGGTGAACGCTGGAACAGCCACAGTGATGTGTATCAGGGAAATCATGAATGGTTGATGCGGGTTGGATTGCCGGAGCAATTCCGGGATGATTTTCAGCGCTTCCCGCTGCATCCGGCCATGATGGATGCGGTTTCCATCCGCTGTATTTTCAAAACCTCTGAAGATAATTTCCTGCCTCTGAGTTACGGCACTATTTCCGTGCTGGGGTCACTGGAAGAGGCGACTCACGTCCACGTGAAATACAAGCAGCCTTATCAGCAGACAGACAATACCGTCGTGATGGATATTGTGTTCTTTGCCGCTGAAAATGGCGGGGCAGAAAGTCGTCCGATCGTGATTGTGGAAAATTACACCATGGTCAAAATGCGGGCTGACAATCAGGTCGATGAATCGTCTGCTCCGGCCCGTCCGCAGGCTGTGAAGGTTGATTTATCGGATAAAGATATTCTGTTCTTTGAAGGCACTGATGCACTGAAACGTCAGCTCTCTCATCTGGAATTCAGCCAGCTGGTGGTGGTGACCAGTGATTTACATCAGTTGATTGAAGAGGCGATTCCGGAGCAGGAAGAGGATGTCAGCGTCGCAGATGAGGCAGCAATGTCCGGCTATGAACGGCCTGAATTATCGGTGGCTTATGTGGCACCCGACAATGATATCGAAAAAGAGATCGCCAAAGTCTGGCAGTCCACGCTGGGGATTAACGGCATCGGCGTGAACGATAACTTTGTTGAGCTGGGCGGGAACTCTCTGCTTGCGGTGCAGGTCGTATCGAAAGTCTCTGCGATTTTTGAAGTCGATATCCGGGTTGACCTGTTCTATCAGGATCAAACGGTCAAAGGCCTGGCCAATCTGATCATGGCTGAATTTGAATCTCTGCTGGCTGATTAGCAGCAAAAGCAATAAGCCCGTGCCTGTCTGGCTGATTCTGGCGATATGTCCGGCTTGTCATCTGCCGGACAGGCACATCCCGTTTATGAATGATTCTCATCAGAATGATTCTCACAATAATTATTTTCATAATAATTATGCTCATCATTAATAAAAGAGGGGGGAACAATTGTGTCCCAGAATCTTCAGGATATTCTTAAATCAGGTGGCCTGGAAGCACTGAAAAAAATGGCCCGCAAGCGAAAAGAACGCGATGGCTCAGCCAGTGCTGAACACAGCCCGCTGCGTTCGGTAACCCGTTGTCCGGACCCGCAGCGGGTTTCCTTCCCGCTTTCGAATGCGCAGCAAAGCCTCTGGATTCTTGATCAGTATCTCGATGATCGCAGAGCGTATAACAATCCGGTGGCAATTCGCTGTGAAATGAAACAACCGCTTGATGCCGCAGTCATGAAGCGTGCATTTCAGTTTCTGATACAGCGCTATGATATTTTGCGTACAACATTTCACTTACAGGATGGCGAGATACGTCAGCAGGTGTCGGCAGCCATCGGGACGCCATTTCAGTATGAAGATATTTCTCACTTGTCCGGCCCGGCGCTCGATGCCTATATCCGCGCGCAGGCGAAAGCGTCCTGCCATCAGACCTTTGATCTGGAGAAAGGCCCGCTACTGGATTACAAATTACTCGGGGCCGGTGAGAAAACCTATATCATTCTGCTGACCTTCCACCACATTATTTCCGATGGCTGGACGGTGCATGTGTTCTTCCAGCGATTGATGGAAAGTTATTTTCAGCTGCTGGGCGGCATGACTCCGGCCGTCTCTCCCGATGAATTACAGTTTACCGATTATGCGCTGGCAGAAGCGCAGTGGATCAACGACGGCGCTTATCAAAAAGAGCTGGATTTCTGGCAGCAAAGACTGGCCGGAGCCAGTGGACGCTCTGCGCTGGTCACAGACCACCCCCGCCCGCAGACGATGACCACAACAGGCGGTCAGCGCAGTATTTTACTGGATCATGCTTTTTGTCAGCGGATGCAGTCTTTTGCTGCACACCATCAGGCGACCGTTTTTCATCTGATTCTGGCGGCCTATCAGGTGATGTTGCACAAATACAGCGGGCAGAATGAAGTGATTGTCGGAGTGCCGTTTGCCAACCGGAATCATCCGGCAACCAAAGAGATGCCGGGATTGTTTATGAATACGCTGCCGTTGCGCTTTGATGTCAAAAGCAGGGATACCCTGCTGCATGTGCTGGAAGCGGCGAAGAAAGAAAGTGAAGCCACGGCCGCGCACCAGGATATTCCGCTGAATATGATTCTTGATGCGATTCATTATCAGCGTGAACCACAGGTCAACCCGCTGTATCAGGCGGTGCTGAGTTATCAGGTGTATCCGCAGGCCAGAGCCAACCCATGGTTTACCTTCCGGCCACTGAAAGTGGATTATGGTTTTGCCAAGGTCGATCTCAATCTGTGGGTGGAAGAAGTCGATGATGACCTGTTGTTGACGATGAATTACAACAAGGCGCTGTTTGAGGCCCACACGATTGAGCGGATGCTGACGCATTTGCAGATGATTTTACAGGCCATGACAGATGAACCGGACTGTACCATTGCCGGATTATCGCTGCTCAGTGAGGCAGAAAAGCAACGGTATCTTGAAAAGCGTCCCTCAGAACAAACACCACAGTTGCCGGTTCACCAGCAGTTTGAGCAACAGGTGCAGCAGATGCCTGAAGCAACCGCTGTCCGCTGTGAATCCCGGACGCTCAGTTATCAGGCTTTGAACCACCGGGCGAACAGCGTGGCACACCGGTTGCTGGCGCACGGGCTGCAGGGCGGCGATCGGGTGGCGATTGTTATGGACAAAAGTGAGCATTACCTGGTGGCAGTTCTGGCGGTGCTCAAAGCCGGTGGCTGCTTTGTGCCTGTCGACCTCAAACTGCCGGTGCAGCGGCAGCAGCAAATGTTGGCACAGGCGGAAGTGACTGTGATACTGACTGACGGCTCTGCCCCGGAAACCGACATCGCTCAGATCAATTGCCGTGAATGCGAAGACGGGCATTTACAGCAATCATTACCAAATCCGCAGGTGGCGATTGCACCGGATGCACTGGCGTACATCATGTTCACCTCCGGCAGTACCGGCACACCGAAAGGGGTGTGCATTGGCCACGCACAGTTAAGCCATTATTGTCAGGCGATTGCCCCGGTTCTGAATCAGGACGCGGGTGCCCGCTATGGCATGTTCTCCGCGTTTACCACCGATCTGGCCTATACCATGGTCTTCCCGGCACTGACACAACAGGGCGTGCTGGAAATTATTACCCCGGCGCAACTGGAAGACCCGCAGGCGTTGCAGGCCTGTCTGGCCTCTGAGCCACTTGATTGTATGAAGATCACGCCCGGACATTTAGGCGCGTTTCTGGCCGCTTCCGGGGCGGAGGATTTCCTGCCCCGCAAGCTGCTTGTGCTGGGCGGAGAGCGGCTTCGCCGCTCATTGATTGAGACGGTTCGCTCGCTGAATCCGGCGTGCCGGATTGTCAATCATTATGGTCCGACCGAATCTGCCGTTGGCGTCTGTGCCTGTGAAGTGCCGTCTTCATTGCCTGAGCTTTGGGGAGATGTCTTGCCAGTGGGGCAGCCATTGAACGGCAGTGAAATCTTACTGCTGGATGAAGCAATGCAGCCGGTGGCTGACGGAATTCCCGGAGAAATTTATATTGGCGGCCCTCAGCTGGCCCAGGGTTATGCCGGGCTGACAGCACAAACAGCCGAAAGGTTTGTGCCGCATCCATGGGCTGAACAGGCGCGACTGTACCGCAGTGGCGATAAGGGACGGCGGTTATCTGATGGCAGCATTGCATTTTTAGGGCGGCTGGATCGTCAGTGTAAAGTCCGCGGATTCCGGGTGGAGCTGGCTGAGATTGAGTCTGCCATGCATCAGATACCCGGCATCGCGCAGGCAGCGGTCTGTCAGTGGCCTTCTCCGGTTGACGCAACAGAATCTGTACTGGTTGCCTACTGGTGTGGTGATGAGACTGTGCAGCCCATGCTTGAGATGAAGTTACAGTCGGTTTTGCCTCATTACATGCAACCCGATCAGCTGATTCGTTTACCGGCACTGCCTTTGGGAGCCAGCGGTAAAGTGGACTACCGCCAACTACCGGCACCTGAACGGGCAGAAGAGAACAATACCCCGGCGAAGGTTGATTTAACCAGTGAAACTGCACAAACCGTTTCAGCACTGTATGCGCAGGCGCTGAACCGGTCAGCCGTGGACCCGCTGGCAAGTTTTATGGCGCTGGGTGGTAACTCGATTATCGCTCTGAAGCTGGTGATAGAAATCAACAAAGCGTTTGGTTGTTCACTGTCTCTTGGCGTTTTCGTTCAGCACAGCAGTGTGACTGCCATGTCAGCGTGGCTGGATCAACAGGATCAGGATAAACCTGAACAGCCCGCATCACTGGTTCAGCTCCGGGAAGGGCCGGCGGGTGGTCCGGTCTTTTTGCTGGTTCATCCGGCAGGCGGAAACGTGATGTGTTACAACAAACTGGCAGAGGCGCTGGGTGCGGAATGTTCGGTGTACGGTATTCAGGTGGCTGAGTTTGCCACAACACAGGACTATAACCATGATATTGCGCAGCTGGCTGCCCATTATCTGAAGGACGCTGAAAGTGTGATGCATTCCCCGCGTCTGGTGATCGGCGGCTGGTCGCTCGGGGCGACGATTGCGTTTGAAATGGCGGCGCAGTTTGCGGAGCGAACCGGCAAATCACCGGATATTCTGGTGCTGGATCAGCCCGCGCCACAGGCCCGGCTTGATGATGCACTGGCTATGACAGAAAGTGAACGGCTGGCTTATTTTGCTTATAAAGTTGGTTTGTTTACCGGCCGGAAAAGTCATCTGTCCGGTGATGCGCTGGCTGCGATGACGGAATTGCAACAGGCGGCGTGCTTTCTGGAGGAATTCCGGCAGGCCGGGCTGGTGCCGGATAATATTACCGCAGAACATTTCCGTTATTTTCTGAGAATTCTCCGGGCACATATTGCAGCAACTGACCGCTATCCGGGGCGTCCTTATCCGGGGCGGGTGGTGATTGCCGAAGCGGAAAGCCTGCTTGAGGGCAGAATACGCCATGCTGAACCGGGACTGGGCTGGCATACATTTACCCCGCAACCGGTGACCGTGTTACCGGCACAAGGCAATCATATTTCGATGATGACATCGCCTTATATAGAGCAGCTGGCGGCCACCTTAAGGAATGTCTGGCTATGAGCAGTGACGCAACACAGGTGGTTGCAGCCCGGCCGGAAGAGACACCACCGGTAACGGCCAGAGACTGGTGCATTATTGCCGGTGGCCTGATGGGGGGCTTTATGGCGATTCTGGATATTCAGATCACCAATGTGTCGATGAAAGTGATTCAGGGGGCGTTGTCTGCCACCCTGAATGACAGCTCCTGGCTGATTACGTCCTATTTTACGGCTGAAATTGTGGCGATTCCCTTGTGTGGCTGGCTGTCGAAAGCCTTCGGAACCGGCCGGTATGCCTTATGGTGTATCGGTGGTTTCATGCTGACGTCACTGCTGTGTTCTATGGCCTGGAGCCTGAACTCTATGATTATTTTCCGTGCCTTGCAGGGGTTTTGCGGCGGGGCACTGATACCGATGTCGTTCCGGTTGATCATTGAGATTCTGCCACAGGAAAAAAGACCGGTGGGCATGTCGATGTTCAGTGTGATTGCCACCTTTGCACCGGCGCTCGGTCCGGCATTAGGCGGCTGGCTGACGGACCATTTTTCATGGCACTTTATTTTTTACATCAATCTGGTGCCCGGCCTGATTTCTATGGGACTGATCGCCGGTTCCGTCACGCACCCGAAGGTGCAGTGGCAGGTCATCCGGCAGGGAGATTTTCTGGGGATTGCAACGGCGTCTCTGTGTCTGGGCTGTCTGGAGGTGGTGCTGGAAAAAGGGCGCGAGGAATACTGGTTTGATTCCACCATGATCTGTGTGCTGACTTTTATTTCTGCGGTGACCTTCCTGATTTTTATTTATGACCAGCTGGTGTATGAGCAGCCGTTGGTCAATATCCGGCTGCTGAAGGATTATCACTTCTCTTACGGACTGGTGTTCTTTGCCATTCTGGGAGCCGCCGTGTATGGCACACTCTTTCTGGTTCCGTATTATCTGACCATGGTGCATGACTACAATGCGTCAGAAATCGGGCGTGTGATTATCTGGCTCGGGTTTCCCCAGCTGGTGATCCTGCCGTTTATCCCGATTCTGGTGCGCCGGGTGAACGTGAAATACCTGATTCTGATCGGTTTTACCGGGCTGGCGGCCAGTGCCTTGATGAACAGTGCCATGGATGCCGGTTTTGCCGGGCCACAGATGAAGTGGTCAATGCTGGTCCGGGCCATTGGGCAGCCGTTTATTATGGTCCCGCTGTCTTTGCTGGCAACGAAGAATATCCGCCGGGAAGACGGCACCTCCTCGGCGGTGCTGGTCAATGTGGTGCGCAGTATCGGCGGCTCGTGTGGGACGGCGATTCTCAGTTCACATTTTGTGACCCGGATTCATGTTCATCTGGCCGAAGTCAAGACACGGCTGGCCGAAGGTGAACAGGCTTATTACGCCTATCTCCATCATGTGACGGAGTTGCTTTACCGGCATGGTGTCGCGG